>CAYZIF010000093.1:0-1549 GCA_964478355.1 uncultured Candidatus Saccharibacteria bacterium | reverse complement strand
CCGCCATCCAGGCGGTCACCGACCGGCCCATCAGCTTCGACAATCCCTCCGTCGACTATCACAAGATCGCCCTCAAGCATTACGACCGGGACAAGAGCGGCCCGCCCATCCTCAATTCCATCGCCGCTTCGCGCACGCACATGGACGAGATGATCCGGCTCGTGAAGGACTATGACACGAACGTCGTCGTGATGGCGTCCGAACACTTTGTGCCGGGCCCTTTTCTATACAAAATCACTTAGCGCTTATGCTTTGAACGCTCAGTCTCGGTGAGATACTGCTTGCGGAGACGCACACTCACAGGAGTGATTTCAAGATATTCATCGTCCATCATCACTTCAAGACCGCGCTCAATCGTGATGTCAAATGCTGGATAGAGTACGATAGCCTCGTCGTTACCAGAAGAACGGACGTTCGACTGATTTTTGCCCTTGGTTGGGTTTGCGACCATTTCCTCACCCTTTGAAGTGTTGCCGATTATCATGCCCTCGTACACTTCAGTAGCCGGAGTAATGTAGAGTACGCCGCGATCCTGGAGATTCCAAAGTGAGTAGCCGAGCGCCTTACCGGTTGCCATGGAAATCATCGATCCTACCTGACGCTTTTTGATTTCACCCGCATACGGTTCAAAGCCGAGCACGCGAGAAGAAAGAATACCCTCGCCTTTCGTATCAATTACGAACTGGTTCTTGTAACCAAGAAGTCCGCGCGTAGGACCATGGAAGGTAAGACGCACCGTTGCGTCGTGAACTTGCATGTCTTGCATGATAAAGCCGCGCTGACTGAGCTTTTCGATAACCGCTCCCTGAAATTCAGTTGGGACGTCAATAATAGCCTCTTCAAATGGCTCTGTCTTAACACCATTTTCTTCACGAATGATGACCTGTGGTTGCGAAACTTGGAGCTCATAACCCTCGCGGCGCATGTTTTCAAGAAGTACCGCAATGTGGAGTTCGCCACGGCCAGACACTTTAAAAGACTCTGCGGAATCGAAATCGATTTTAAGACCTACGTTGACCTCAAGCTCGCGCTCAAGACGATCGCGAATTTGACGCGAGGTAACAAACTTTCCTTCGCGGCCCGCAAACGGTGAATTGTTCACGAGGAAGTTAAGGCTGATGGTCGGCTCATCGACTGCAATAGCAGGAAGCGGTACGGCCTCCGGATTGGTAGTGACCGTCTCACCAATAAAGATGTCAGGAAGACCCGCAACGAGCACAATATCCCCTGCCGACGCACTTTCTGCCTCGACTTTCTGAAGACCTTTAAACGTAAACACTTTAGTGGTGCGGCCATTGCGGACTTCGCCGTTTGGCTTTTTTATGAAAACATTTTGGTTTGGCGTAACCGTACCTTCATAGATGCGACCAATCGCGAGACGACCCATGAAGTTGTCATAGCCGAGGTTGAATATCTGTGCCTTGAGCTCACCCGGTGCGGGCAGTGTAGGAGAGACATGAGATAGTACCATATCGAGTAGAGGAGTCAGGTCTTTGGAATCATCTTCGAGATTCTTTTTGGCGATACCTTCTCGTCCAATAGCGTAGAT
>CAYZIF010000092.1:855-1552 GCA_964478355.1 uncultured Candidatus Saccharibacteria bacterium | reverse complement strand
CACACTGGTTTGTGACTGAAGCATCTATATCCCTCCAGAACTATGCAAAGTGGTGAGTTGAAGCTCAAAGCAAGCAACAACCCGGGGTGGTTGGCTCAGTGAAAGCCCTAGGAAAAACGTTGTCAATAGTAAAGTTAGGCTCTACCGAACACGGGTAGGGAGATTTCCGAACCATCGCGACCGCGCTCCAGCTTCCTTGCCTGGAGCTTGTAAGAAATTAGTGGCGAAGGAGAGGGTTTCCGCGAAGCTCTCGAGTAAGCGCTTCTGCGTGTTTGACTACCAAGCCGCCATAGAACGCTATCCGCTTCTGGCGCGCAGGAGTCTTTATCCCCGTCGCGCTAATCGCCCCCACGCAGTTTCCAGCGTGATCGAAGAATGCAGCACCAATGCAGAACACACCTTCAACATCCTCTTCGTCATCAATGGCATATTTACGTTCACGAATCTGATTTATGTCCCGCATCAAGGAAGCCATTGTCGTATGCGAGTGTCGAGTTCGCGCACTCAATCCCGTTTCCTCAATCACGGAGCTGATTTCATCATCGCTGAGTTGAGCCAATATCGCTTTACCGGCTGATGAGACATGTGGAGCCTCGCGTACACCCAACATTGTGTGAAATCTAATTGAGCCCGGTGCATCCACGCGAGACACGAACACGGGGCGACCTCCATCGTTTATCGCTACACGGATCGTCAC
>CAYZIF010000092.1:410-845 GCA_964478355.1 uncultured Candidatus Saccharibacteria bacterium | reverse complement strand
GCCAACGTGGAGCTTTTTGAAATGCCGATCGCTTTAGACAATTCGGTGAGCGAGTAACCTTCTGCCGGCCCAAGTGTGATGATTTCGATGAGGTTGAGTGCGCGCGCAACGCCAGCTACGCGATCTGAAGAATTACTCAACGTGCCGACCTCTCCCTTATTTTTCTAGTGTCCAATGTGGAAACTTCGTGATGGTAGCCCTTCCGAACAGTGTTCGGCAATCAGAGGGGTCAAAGGAGAGGGCCTAATCAACAACCGACTGCTTTTCAACCTTACGCGTACGTGAATAGATAGCTGCGCTAATAACAAAGGTGAGTGCTCCCCCATAGAAGATCGCCGTGCGAACACTAGTGACTTGAGCAAACCATCCGACGAGTGGACCGCCAGTTGCTGCGCCAATATAGAAAATAAAAAGATACATGCAATAAATTCGACC
>CAYZIF010000092.1:0-400 GCA_964478355.1 uncultured Candidatus Saccharibacteria bacterium | reverse complement strand
TGAACTTGAAGTGACCAAGGAATTTGAGGTCACCATAAAAGTGAGGTGGAAAATGCTTGCCACTCCTGCAAAGAACGCATACCCCCAGAAAGAGGGCATGAAGGCGGATGACATCCAAAATATTGAGACTAAAACGCCACTTTTTAGCATCGTCGACAACTTTGGAGTATGACCAGGCACTGACCAGCGTGCAGCAACCACCGCGCCAACAATGGACCCAAATGAGACAGCGACGCCGATATATCCAAGATAAGACGCGTTAAATTTGAAAACATTTTTGACCATCAACGACGATGTCAATGCAAATTGCATTCCAAGACCGATGAAAGTGGCCGCCAATGCCATAGACAGAACCAGCATGGGGGTCGTGCGGAGGAATCTGATTGCGTCGATGAGTTTG
>CAYZIF010000091.1:0-1595 GCA_964478355.1 uncultured Candidatus Saccharibacteria bacterium | reverse complement strand
TCGTAGACGCCATCTGTGAGTCTATGAAGCAGCTGGAGATGAGCTACACGCCGGAAACCATCCTTATATTTGGCAGTCCGCTCGGAGAAGCTATGCGCATGATTTTCCAGGCAATCTGGATCTTCTCTCCCACGCAGGACCGATGGGTACTCACCTTTGAAACACCTTCTGGTGATCGAATGGAGCTGAACGTATTCAACAAGCTCGAGAAGCGTATTGATAACGGCATGGAAGATTCAATCACCTATTACCTCCAGGGAATGACAAAGCTTCTGCTTGAGGGCGGTATTTAGTGGCCACAGACTTTGGCGCATACCCAGTTTTCGTGGTACAAACACGAAAGAAATGTAACTGGGAGAAAATCTCGTGTCTGAAATCAAAGTTGGTGTCGTGAGCACACGCTCACCTACCACGTTCGTCCCCGAAATTGCCAGGCGCCGTATCGCTCAGGCCTTCGACGAAGCGCTGGCCCACTTCACCCATCGTGGCGTGGACCGACTCACCATCGTGCTGCGCTCGCTCGAAGGAGTGCTCGCTATCGCACATGAAGAGGCCAAGAAACGGGGATGGGATATTGAAACCCTTCCCCACAACGATCCTCCGATACCCTCCTTCCATCCCAGCAAGCTTTCCATCTTGGGACGGGACTGGGGGGAGTCTAGCTCGCCTTTTGTGGCCGCCATCGACGGCATCATTGAGATAGGAGGACCCGAGCCCACGTGTCCCGAGACCCTCGAAGCGATGGATCAAAAGAAGCCAGTTTTTGTCTACCAGCTTCTGATGCTCTCCACGCCGCCCGAACCGGCACAAGCTGTCTGAAGGACAAAAGCCAATGGGCCGCGCAGTGATGCGCGGCCCATTTTGCTTTTACTCTAGAAAAGTCTAGTGACTTCCCCGTCGCACAAATCGCATGATTGCGATAAGGATTACAGAGCCAAGCACTGCAACCATCAAGCTGTACAGATTGAATCCACTTACATCTCCCTGTCCGAGCATGGTCATGATCGCGCCACCAAGAATTGCTCCTATGATACCCACGATAATGTCCGAGAGTAGTCCTCCGCCTGAACCCATAAGCATGGATGCAATCCATCCCGCAATAGCACCGAACACAATCCAAAGAATGATACTCATATCAGTTTTGCTTAATTAGTTTCTTGATTTTGTAATTTGACTGCAGCCTCGGGGGTGGATACCGTTCTTCCCATAAGGAAGAGCTTGATGATTCCAAGCGCGAGAACCCAGTACACAAACATAGCGAGAAGCGTAGTCCACTCAAATACGTTTCCTGCTACCTGCGATACCCGGAACACACTCATGAACGGGGCCGTGAATACGTAGGTCACGTTATAAATAAGACTCGTAAACCCAGCAGCAGCGTTCGCTCCTAGCAACTTAAGCACGAGGCGGAATGCCAGCAGAATTTCAATGAAGCCGAGGATGTACCAAACAATCTGTGTGCCGCGGTAGAGCGGCTTGGTACTAGGAGAGTTAAACGAATCCATATATATGAGTGGAGATACTAATTAGGTTAAATAATGGCGGGCGCTAGGCCTGACCTATGTATACGGTAGCGCAACCTATCTGTAGAAATG
>CAYZIF010000090.1:569-1628 GCA_964478355.1 uncultured Candidatus Saccharibacteria bacterium | reverse complement strand
GCTATTGCGGCAAAGCTTGATCCTGAACAGCACTATGTCATCGACGAGAAGCTAAAGAGCGCAACCCTTACTGACGAAGGGATTGAAGCAGCCGAAAAGATACTCGGCATCGAAAATATCTACACTGACCGCGGCATCCGCTACGTCCACCACCTTGAGACCGCTGTACGGGCCCGAGCGCTTTTCACTAATAATAAAGAGTACGTTGTCCGCGATGGTGAGATTGTGATTGTCGATGAGTTTACGGGACGACTCCAACCAGGCCGCCGTTGGTCAGATGGACTGCACCAGGCAATCGAGGCCAAGGAAGGAGTGGCGATTCAGCAAGAGTCACGAACCTTCGCTTCGATTACCTACCAGAACTACTTCCGTATGTACGAGAAGCTTTCAGGCATGACTGGTACCGCGCTCACCTCACAAGAAGAGTTTTACACAGTATACAAGCTTGAGGTGATTCCTGTCCCGACCAATCGCGATATCAAACGTATCGATGAGCAAGACTTTATTTTCCAGAATGAAAAGGGCAAGTTTGCGGCGATTATTGAAAAGGTAAAAGTAGTCCATGAGACTGGCCAGCCAATTCTTATCGGTACCGCGTCGATCGAATCAAACGAACGGCTTTCGACCGCCCTTACACAAGCACGTATCCCGCACCAGATGCTCAACGCCAAGAATCACGAGCGTGAAGGTGAAATCATCGCGGAGGCCGGCAAAATCGGCGCTGTGACGCTCGCGACCAACATGGCGGGACGTGGAGTCGACATTAAGCTCGGTGGTCCAGATGCAACCAAAGAGGAAGCCGAAAAGGTGAAAGAACTCGGCGGGCTCTTTGTGCTTGGTACCGAACGACACGAAGCACGACGTATCGACAATCAGCTCCGGGGACGTTCGGGACGTCAGGGTGACCCAGGACGCACGCAATTCTTCGTTTCAATGGATGACTCACTGATGCGCGTCTTTGGTGGTGAGCGGGTCAAGAACCTTATGGGAACATTTGGCATTCCTGAGAATGAGCCAATTCAAATGAAGATGATTTCAAATACGCTTGAAAGTGCCCAG
>CAYZIF010000090.1:0-559 GCA_964478355.1 uncultured Candidatus Saccharibacteria bacterium | reverse complement strand
AAATCGAAGGGTTCCACTTTGATTCACGAAAGCAAATTTTGGCCTACGACGACGTGTTAAACATGCAGCGCCAAGCAGTATACAAACGCCGACGAAGTCTACTTCTAAAAGAAGAGGCTGAGGCGCTGTCAGTATTGGAGGAGCTTATTGAGGCGCATCCAGAGACTCTAGAAATTATTGAGGCAAAGAAAGCGGAGTTGGGAGAAGAAGTGTTTAACGACTTGTTCCGCCGCCTTTCGCTCCAGATGATTGATATGCTCTGGGTTGAGCACCTTGAAGTGATGGGTTATACACGCTCTAGTGTGGGACTGAGAGCCTATGGGCAGCGCGATCCATTGATTGAGTATCGCAAGGAAGGAACGCAACTCTTCAAAGAAATGCAATTTACGGTTACGTCACGTATCGCAGAGATACTACCAAAGCTACAGCCACAAGTGGTTGCCAAGGAAGAGAATGAGCGCCGGCTAAGGAACCTAGACCGCGCCAGGGTCATACTGGAGCGCGGCCGCGATGACCTCAGGGGTAGGACCGAGGACCTGGAGAACCGCCTGCATATAGT
>CAYZIF010000089.1:0-1642 GCA_964478355.1 uncultured Candidatus Saccharibacteria bacterium | reverse complement strand
GATGATAACCTCATATTGATCGGGCATTCACTTGGCGGCATCTTTTTGGCCAAGTACTTGTCGGAGGAGTCTATCGCCAAGAAAATCAAGGCCACGTTCTTCATTGCTGCGCCTTATAACACGGCTGAGGTTCATTCCTTGGTTGATTTTAACCTTGGCGACGATCTCCATCGAATCCGTGAGCAGGGTGGTAGACTGATGTTCTTTCACAGTCAGGATGACCAAGTCGTCCCATTTTCGAATGTGAAAGACTATCAGAAGGCAATTCCGACAGCGGAATACTATTTCTTGGAGCAAGGCGGGCATTTCAACCAACCGAGCTTTCCAGAGCTGGAGCAGGTCTTAGAAGTTATGCTCGCTTCGTGAAGTGAGTGAGCTCTGATGCGTTGACGTTGGTATCTTCTTTTTCGAGAGTAAGTTCTTTTAGAACGCGGCCGAACTGACCGATCTCCGTGAATGCTGCATGCGTTATCTTGCCTATCTGTAAGCAGGATGGTGGAAAGGACTCTTTGGAAAAACCATGTCCGTTATAGGCGAGAGTAATATGGGGACGGTACTGGTCACGCACGAGCGGGTGGCCGTAGAGCCGGACGTTATCAGCCTCTTCGTCGCTAAGTGTTAGCTGTTCGCCTTTTGTGTGCTGGGCAAGGTTCTGTGTGTCAGCATATGTGGCGAGTTCGAGAGCGATATGGTGCGCGTTCATGAGGGCCGGGTCTTTGTGCGCATCCCAAAATAAAAAGTTATCGCCAAAGGTTGCGATATCTTTAAAGGTTATCGCATGCCCTTTTAAGATTTCCTGACATCGTGCGGTGATATCTCGAACGACGGCGATCGGCGCATCTTTTAGCTTGGTATGAAAAAGCGTGAGATGAATCTGCTCAGGTTTAAATTCTGCAGGGACGCTTTTCACAAGCGTTTTCGCTCGTTCGATTGTCTCCTGATCGAGACCAAGAACAATCCCATATGCCCCCGAGAAGGTCGTTGTTTTCATGGGAGAAGTGTATAGGGTGTGTTGTACGAGAACAAGGTGAGCTTGAAGCCTGTCATGGATCATGATCGGTGAGAGGGGATCGGTAAGTGTATATTTTATTGTGAAATAATCGTAAAGAGCGTAAAATAGGGGACAAGATTATTTATGTCCTTTATGAAACTCAAATCCCTCCATTTTTTATTGACGTGTAGCCTCGTGTTTTCGTTAGGGTCGCCAGCTTTAGCGGAAACAATGCCGGGTGATGATACGCTGACAGAAACGGATTCATCGATGCTTGTAGATGCGGAGGTTATCCAAGAGTGTCAGGCGCAGAATGAGGTTGAATACCGCCAGTCCCTGTCTACGGCGCTGACAGCACTGCGCACGCAAACCTTGGCGCAGTGGAACCGTCAGGTGGCATTTCGTGTGAATGCGGCGGTTGCTTCACGTCGGGGAAGAGTACGGCAATCTCTTAATCGTTCAGGCGGTCAGCTTACAACGGCTCTCAATCGTTTCACGACGAGTCAGTTGAATGGCGTAAGGAGCGATCTTGGCGCCACCTCAGCATCCTTTGCGACTTCAGAGGGTGATGAGGCTACCCAAGCATTGGATGGTTGGATTGCACGAAGAAGCTCGACGCAGCCAGTTGTGACTGCCTACGCGGGCATGGAA
>CAYZIF010000088.1:0-1644 GCA_964478355.1 uncultured Candidatus Saccharibacteria bacterium | reverse complement strand
GCATCTGATCGGCCTTAAGGCGTTTTACATTCAGATAATTAGCAAAAATAATCACGGGATTTTTCCCATAACTGAAATGAAGCTCAATGACTGAAAAAGGTACCGTACGCTCAAGCAGCCCCGAACTATCTTCCATGCTCCTTCCGCAACTCCAAGAAGTTGCTGGGCAGTTGGGGATTGAGGGCGCTAATAAGTTGAAGAAGGCCGCGCTTGTACAAGCAATTAGCGATTTGCAGGCCGCCAACCGAGAAGCAGCGAAACTCGAGCGCGAAGCTCGACGCGCAGAGCGCAATAACAATCGCAATAAGAAGCGTGAAGCTGCTGAAGAGAGCGAAGAAAGCCCTCAATCAAGCAGCGAAGAACGCTCCCCAGAGTCCAACTCCGACCGTGGCAATTTCGACGCAGACCGCGACGGCGGATCCCGACGTGACCGTGGACGTGGCCGTGACCGTGATCGTGACCGTGGACGTGACCGAATGAGGGAACGCGGACCACGCGAGGAGCGCGAACCGGTGATTTCCGAAGATGACGTGCTTGTCCCAGTCGGAGGACTGGTCGACATTATGGAAAGTTATGCATTTATTCGTACTGGTGGCTACTTGCCAGGTCCTAATGACGTTTATGTCTCGCTCCAACAAGTTCGTCGGTTTGCTCTTCGCAAGGGTGACGTCGTCACCGGTGCAGTGCGTCAACCACATGAGGGGGAGCGTCGGGAAAAATTTAACGCTCTGATCCGCTTGGATACGATCAACGGAATGCAACCTGAAGAGGCGCGCAACCGTGTTGAATTCTCCAAATTAGTCCCGCTTTATCCGCAAGAGCGCTTGCGTCTTGAGACAGAACCGAACGTTCTCACCACACGTGTTATCGACCTGATCTCACCAATTGGCAAGGGGCAACGTGGCCTTATTGTTTCGCCTCCAAAGGCTGGAAAGACAATGGTGTTGCAAGCGATCGCAAATGCGATCACGACAAATAATCCTGAGTGTCACCTCATGGTCGTTCTCGTTGATGAACGCCCAGAAGAAGTGACTGATATGCAGAGGTCCATCAAGGGCGAAGTCATTGCTTCTACGTTTGATCGTCCTGCAGATGACCACACAACGGTCGCCGAACTTGCGATTGAACGAGCAAAGCGTCTGGTAGAACTTGGACACGACGTCGTAGTCCTCCTTGACTCGATTACCCGTTTGGGCCGTGCCTACAACATTGCAGCGCCGGCAAGCGGACGAATCCTTTCAGGTGGTGTTGATTCTGCCGCCCTGTACCCACCGAAGAAATTCTTTGGAGCGGCGCGAAACATTGAAGATGGTGGCTCGCTCACTATTTTAGCAACGGCTCTTGTCGATACAGGTTCGCGAATGGATGAAGTCATCTTTGAGGAGTTCAAGGGCACGGGCAACATGGAACTCATCCTCGATCGTCGAATGGCAGATAAGCGAATCTTCCCGGCAGTAAATGTTGATCTATCGAGTACTCGTAAGGAAGAAATTCTGATGGGTTCGGAAGAGCTCAATATTGTTTGGAAATTGCGTCGCGTGCTACATGCACTTGATGCCCAGCAGGCGCTTGAACTTCTCCTTGAGAGAATGAAGGGCACCAAGTCCAACGTCGAATTCCTCATGCAGGTTCAGAAGACCACAT
>CAYZIF010000087.1:0-1699 GCA_964478355.1 uncultured Candidatus Saccharibacteria bacterium | reverse complement strand
GAGGAATACTTGCTAAACGATCCAAGATAAAAAGATGAATCGACAAAAATTCATTCGAACGACCCAGTGGATTTTTATTGCGTCTGGGTTCGCGCTGTTCTTCTATCATCCATCATTTCTACCGGTGTACTACCGGCCACGGCTCATGGGAACCATGGCAGTGTTGTATAGCTTCTTTATTCAGCTTCCTCTTCTCATATTTCGCGCGCCCCCTCGAAGCAGCGCCGCAGCCGATGTGGAGCGATTACAGGTCGGGCTTTCCATCTGGTTGCTACTCAATGGCCTAGGAAGTCTTGGTCTCTGGGGTTTATATCAGGTCGGGATTTCTTACGATAAATTTGTTCATTTCATATTCCCTGTTCTCGTCATCGTACCCGGATTTTCTCTTGTTCGCTCTCTCTATGGCTGGTCATCAAAAAAGGCTCTCATCACGCTTGTTCTTCTGATATGCGTGAGTGCTGTTGCATGGGAGTATGCTGAATATGCTTCCGCTCGTTGGCTCCATTTCGGTTTCTTTGGACAACTGTTTGATCAAGATTCAATCCTCGATATTCTCTACACATGCTTAGGCGCTGGAGCTGCTGCTCTTTTTCTTACTACGCGAACATGGTTCACAAAAAACTAGCGGTGTGGTTTACTAACTATAATCTATGAAACATTTACTTCGTTACAAAATCTTACCAGTAGTCGCAGGATTGCTCACTGCATTTGTCGCTATGATGGTCTTTGAATTTGCAAACTCATTTATCTATCCCCTGCCCGAGGGTCTGGACGTTATGAACCCTGAAGCCGTGCGCGCATTTACCGCCTCACTCCCGTGGACAGCGTATATCTTGGTCTTTGTCGGATGGGTGCTAGGAGCATTTAAGGCCGGATATGTGACCACCTATCTTGCCCGAGAGAACACCTACCGCCAATCGCGCATTGTCGGCATCCTGCTCACGCTGGGCGGCATCCTCAACAACTTCGCCATCGGACACGAGATGCTCTTTAACGTGGTAGCACTCCCCATGTTCCTCGTGTTCACCTACCTCGGCCACCGCTACCTCATAAAAACAAAAGGTCCGTTTGCCGCATGAACCGACGCATACTCATACCTCTTGGCATCGTAGTACTCGCAACAGCTGTGTGGGCAGAAGTGTACTACTTTCGATTCCACACCTACTTCCAAGGCACGGTCGTGCAGGAGACGCTCCCGCCCATGCCATCACCCTCGGGCGCGCAGCCAGCACCAACGCCGCGCACTGTGGCGCAGGGAAGCTTCGTGGAAGTAGATATCGTGCACAAAGGTTCGGGCACTGCGCGCATTGTGGAGCAGAGTGGTACCCGCTATCTACGCCTCGAAGATTTCAAGGTGACTAATGGTCCCGATTTGTATGTGTACCTAAGCGATTCGACAACACCCGGTGGCACGCTTGAGAGCTTAGGCAACTACATAAACTTAGGAGTGCTCAAGGGCAACGAAGGCAATCAAACGTACGAGATTCCTCAAGCACTCCAAGGACACACTACTGCGGTAATTTGGTGCGAGAAATTTGGCGTCCTCTTCAGTTACGCGGTGATGCGCTAGCATCCTCTTCGCTCCCCAGTACTACACCCCGACTCACCCCTCGCTACAGCAGTAATTCCGCTCTGCTCATTTCAACGACGCATCAAAACGAAGATGATGCGTCTTTTAGAATTCGCAACGAGCGATATT
>CAYZIF010000086.1:0-1807 GCA_964478355.1 uncultured Candidatus Saccharibacteria bacterium | reverse complement strand
AGCCGGTTTAGGCGCTTCGATCTTCGCCTCTTGGGTCGGTGGGGTGTAGGTAGTGGAAGTGATTTCCCGCACCTCCGCGCTTGTCCGGTACTTGCCCACCGCAGCGATCTGCTCAGGCTTGAGGAAGTCCGCCGCATGGAAGGTCAGGACCGAGTAATCCGCGTTCTCGTCGAACCCGACGTAGGTAATCACGGCGCCAATACTCACCTCATGGCTGTCGAGCTTCTTGACGAACATGCCCCAGTTCTTCAGCGAAGCTGGCGGAACTTTGAACTGATAGACCCCGCCCTTGTACAGCACAGCGAGAATCTTGTTGTCCGAACAGGCTTTGCCCTTGGTCGGCTGGTTGGCTTGGTTACGCCCAGAGCCGAAGGCATTCATCGGGCAGGCAGCACAGCTCGTGCATTGCGGGTGCTTCACGGAGGCATCCGGCTTTTCTCCGTCCATCGAGAAGCAGTCAGGGGCTGAAGCCTCTGCTTGGTTGGGGTCATAGGCCGACGCATAGTAGACCTTGTTCAGGCCGCGGCGCGCGGCCAAGATGACGATCGGGAGGAATTCCCCCTGAGCCAGCTCTGCGGCCCGAAGAATAGTTTCCCCGCCGTTGCCGTCGACAATGCGGAACTTCGAGGCCTTGATGCGAATACTCGGCGGAAAACCGGTTGAGATGCCCACGAGGGCATCCGCATTGACAGCGCGGTCGGCTTGGGTGGTCATGGCGTACGCCGGGATGGTTGCCGGCAAAAGATCGGTACTCATAGGTCTTGGCTCCTTGGGTTAAGGGTTGATGGTTGCGGGCTTCTTGGTCCGTTGTTTCGTTGGTTTGACCTCCTTGGTTGCGATGTTCGTCGGCAAGATCTGTAGTTTCCCACAGCGCGTACACGACGAGATGATATGAGTGTAGTCGTCCGTTGCGTTATTGTAGTTCGCGCGAACGTCGTATCGGTGTCCGATGAGTGTGCAGAGTACGTGCACCTAGCTTCTCCTTACGTTGATGGTCTCGAAGCGAACGAAGTTCACTCCCGGTGGTGGAGGATGGACATAGGACCCATTACGATCCTCCTCCATGATAGCTTTGACTTCCGTTTTCGAGACACGTTTCTCCAGAAGAGCATAGCGCTCTTCCCTAACGATGTAGTCGAGAAGCGTGTCCCAGTCTGCGACCGTCGCAGATTCTTTGTACGAGATGTACGCTGTTCCATGATCGGTCTTGAGGCTCTTTGCTCCCAGCTCGTGAAGTTTCAGTTTGATGCGCTCCTCTATCGCATCCATGATCTTTGTCAGCTCTGCCTTGTCCGCTTCTGCCTTCTTTTCAATCGCTGATTTCCTGTCCCTCAGCTCTACAAATTTGGCGACGAGTTGATCGATGTTGGGTGCTTGCATTGCTGTTTCTCCTTTGGTTTTCGGTTCGTTGTTTGTAGACCTTACTACATCTTCGTCTCGATGTCAAGATGCCTTTGCGAGATCCAGCACTAAATTTTGCAGCTTGCCGCGTTCTTTGAGTGTCTGATACAGGCCTCGCTCCACGGGGCTGCCTTGGATCATGACGATATTCGTTATGTTCTTTTGTCCTGGCCGGGCAATGCGCGCGTTAGCTTGCTGAAATAGTTCGTTGGAAGTGATGGGAGCATACCAACAAATAGTAGTAGCGGCAGTGAGAGTAAGGCCATGAGCCATAGTGCCGGGATGAGCAAGCAGTATGTGAGGATTCTTGCTGCTCTGGAAATCCTTGAATACACGGTTTCTCTTGCCGGCTGGGACCGATCCATCGATAATCTCCACAGTCCAGTCTTTCTTCAACTGGTCGTAA
>CAYZIF010000085.1:0-1833 GCA_964478355.1 uncultured Candidatus Saccharibacteria bacterium | reverse complement strand
CGCCTTCTTCGGATCCTGCACTTTCACTTCAAGCGATTGGTACACCTCGAAGCCGACGAGTGTCTGCTTTGACGGCGGGCACGAAGTCGGCGTACAGACGCCTTGCGAGTATTCGTACTTTGGATTGACGCTGTAGGAAATGGTCTTGATGTCTTTTTCTTCGACTCCTGAGGTAGTCAAGAATTCATGGATAGCTTTCATCTTTTCGTCGACGAGCTTGCGGGCACCTGCGGCGTCCTTTGCTTCTGCGACAATTGAGAATGAAATCTCAGCGATGTCGGGAACCCTAAATGCCTCCCCTTCTCCCGAGACGCTAATGGTGGCAAACTCTCCCGGTACATCACGTCCGATAAACGGCAGTGATTTCATTTCACCGACAAACATTGCAAGGAGGAGGAGCGAACCTGATACCGCAAGAGCGAAAAATCCGACCGCAGCCTTCTTCTTCCAACATGCTCCGGTGCATGGACCGCCACAAGCAGCGCAGACCGGACCTGTATTTTCTGTAGACATAACGTTTTGTGATGATTAATTATTGTACTGATTATAACACGCGTACCGCGCGGTTGTGACACGGGCAATACGCCCCACGTAGCACTATTGCCGTTGCAATACAGCCTTTATTACACAAGGTTTGAGTGGAGCTACTTGCCACTGTTGGGAGGCTTTTTATTTCACCGTCACTGACTTTGCGAGATTGCGCGGTTTGTCGGGGTCGTTGCCGCGGAGTACCGCAAGGTGGTACGCGAGGAGTTGTATGGGGATGATGCTCGCGATAGGAGAAGCGAGCCCTAAGTCAGGCACCTGAATCCACTCATCGAAGAGTTTGCTGTTCTCTGGTGCGATACCGATGACGTATGCGCCACGTGAACGGAGCTCCATCGTGTTCGACTCCATGTCGCGCTTCGTTTCGTCATTCGGAATAAGTGCGATGACGGGTGTCCCCTGTTCAATCAGCGCTATTGGTCCATGCTTGAGTTCGCCACCAGGGAAACCCTCAGCGTGAATATATGATACTTCTTGTATTTTGATTGCCGCTTCTTGTGCGATGGGAGCATTCAAACCACGACCAATAATATAGAGGTCCTGTTTTGTTGCGAGATTTGTCGCAATCTTTTTTATTTCGTACGAAAGGTCGGGGGTCAGCCACGCCTTGATGTCCTTCACCGCTCCGCGGAGCAAGTGCTTTCCCTCAGGAAGTTTCTTGCCGAGCGCATGCGCAATCAGGATAAGCACGGCAATTTGCGCAGTTGCGGCCTTGGTAGACGCAACAGCAATCTCGGGTCCCGCATTGATGAAGAGCGTCTTCTTGGACATACGGTCAATTGACGAGCCAACGACGTTTAAGAGTGCGACTATCCGTGCGCCTTCTTTTTCGGCAACACGTAGGCCCTCGAGTACGTCCGCAGTCTCGCCACTTTGTGACACCGCAAAAATTGTACTTTTCTTGTTGAGGAATTGTCCGTATGCGGCGAACTCGGAACCCACATATGCATTCGCGAGCTTCCCGGCTACGCGCGCGGCATAGAGCTCGCCCAGCTTTGCCATTTTGGCGGCGGTTCCACATCCAATGAAGAACAGGTGCTCGGACTCTTTCATGAGTCGGGCAAACTCTTCAAGCTTGCCGTCTTCCTGTCGAATCGCCTTGTCGAGTGCGAGCGGTTGCTCCATGATTTCCTTGAGCATGTAATGGGGGTGCCCCTCCTTGGTGGCGCTGCCTTTGTCCCACGTGATAGTCACCCACTCATGGTCTACTTTTTTTCCCGTTGCCAAGTCGCGTGAGAGAATTGCGTCCGCGGAAACTTTCACGTACTCGTTGTCACCGGGGTAGAG
>CAYZIF010000084.1:0-1876 GCA_964478355.1 uncultured Candidatus Saccharibacteria bacterium | reverse complement strand
GGTATTGCTTGTCCAATACCCCCTACAAACCCCTAAGGACACCCCTCCGCTTCGCCTCATAAGATGACAGGCTCAGGCACTCGTTCGTGGGCAGAGGACAACTCACTTCGGCGAGCTCATTGTTTTGTCTATTGATCGCCTTTCGTTCAAACACGTCCTCTGCGTTCACCACTCACTCTGCCGTCATCTTATGAGGCTGCGCTACGGGGAGAGGGGGAAAGAGAAGGGAGGTGGCTTGACCGTACAATCATCCGAAGGTAGCATTCGGGCGCTACCGGGTAGGTAATGAAAAGAATAAATGTGGAGCGTAGCGAAACAATGGAGAGGTGGCAGAGTGGTCGAATGCGCCAGACTCGAAATCTGGTATACCCCAAAAGGGTATCGAGGGTTCAAATCCCTCCCTCTCCGCCATGCACCGTACGGTGCATGGCTCCGCCAAGATAAGGAATGAAGTCCTTAGTTGGTTGAGCCGTCACTCGTACAGCGAGACCAGTAAAACCGTCCGAGAGGGCGGTTTTACTATAGGATTAAAGACTGGTTAGGATATAATGTTTTCACGAGGTACATTTTATTAATTCACGCAGTAGAGAAAGAATTTGGGACTATGGTCATCTTTATCAATGGATCCATTAACGCCGGTAAGAGTACGGTTGCGAAAGGGTTGGCTCAACGACTCGAGAACACGGCACTTGTTGAGATAGATACGTTGGGAGCATTTATTGACTGGGTGGAAATAGATAAAGCGGTGCCGATCAATTTGGAAAATGCGCTTTTGGTGATACGTAACCTTATCAAGCACGGATTTAACGTCATCGTGCCCTATCCATTATCGGAGCGTAACTATCGGAGCATGTTGGGTGGTCTTGAGGATCTGCAAGAGCGTATCCTGGTATTCACTCTGGCTCCGCGCTTGGAAAAAGCGCTTAGGCAAACCGCGGATCGGCAATTGAGCGAGTGGGAGCTCGCACGGATTAAGCATCATTATGAAATTGGTATTCCTAATCCATCATTTGGCACGGTGATTGATACGACTGAGCAAGCGCCTGCGGAAACGATTGAGCAAGTGTATCAGGCGATTCTGTCGAGCAAATAGGTATATGGAAAACCCACGTGGTCAGCACGTGGGTTTTTGTTAGAGAGATGCGCGCCGCGCTCGGAGCTTCTCGCGGAGGCTGCGGACGGCGAAGGGGATGGCGAGGAGGAGAGCGGTTGCTCCGACGTAGAACGCCCACTCGTTGTGAGGACGTTGCGTGACGATGAGGCCGCCGACGCCAATGTTCTCCAGAATGAACTTGATCTTACCGGCACCGGTCGCCTTGATGAGGCGAGCGTGCGGCCTCGTGTCGCTTAGATGCCGTTCGTGTTGATAGTCAGACACGCGGATGACGGCGAGGACAATCTCGATAAGCAGCAAGAAGATGCAGCTCGTGAGAAAGACCGTCCGAGCGAGACTGGGCACGTGGTCATACTTCCCGAGGGGGAGCAGAGCGGTCGTGAGCGAGATCCAGAACATCTTGTCGGCGAAGGCGTCGATGAAAGCGCCGAGCTTGGGATCGTCTTGGTAGCCGAGCTTGAGACGCGCCTGAGCGACGGACCCATCGAAGCTGTCGCCAAGAGCGCTTACCACAAAGATCCAGAAGCCGAGCATCGGCCAGCCAAAGAAGGTGCTGATAACCACGAAGGGAGCGCCGAAGATGCGTAACACGCTAATGCTATTTGCGGTTACGTGTCGTCCGGTAAGTGTGGCAATCGGTTCGATGAAGGCTTTCCAGGCTTGGTAGAAGATACTGAAGCCGCGAAGGACGTTCTTCATGAATTCTCCTTGGGTGAGGCTACTTGTCCGAGGCTATAGTAGAGGCGTTGAAGAGCGTGGGTC
>CAYZIF010000083.1:0-1893 GCA_964478355.1 uncultured Candidatus Saccharibacteria bacterium | reverse complement strand
ATATCAAGAGCGTGAATGACATCGCATGTCCTAAGGAGCGGAATACTACGGAACGCGGAAATAATCACTCCCAACCCACGTCGAAGATAGGGATAGTGCCCGCCGCGTTCAGTCAGAACAACGACCTCATGCCCACGAGTACGCAACCCGCCGATGAGTTGGTCGCTAAACCTCCCCCACCCCGCTGAAGTTGATTCGCTATGAGTTAATATGGCAATTTTCATACCTTATCAATGAATCTGAGTTACAGAATATATCGTGAATGGACCGAATACTCCTTCGAACCGTAAAAATCTGTAAGATCGATCATCAATCTTCAGTTGTGAGCGATTATCTACTACCAGATAATCGAGGCGATATTTCATGAGCTCTGCGTAAAAATCCTTCTTCAAAAAGCCCCGATATGCCACCTCCACCTCTTGTTCAGTTGCGGCGAACCACTGGCTAATCTCTTCCTTATCGGCGAACTTCTCCTGCCACCTATCTCCGCATCCACTAAGATCATTACAGAGCATATCATTCCAGTTACGAAAGAAGTATGACGTGGTAAAAAATGGCTGCGCATAGAAGTGTGCTTTTACGTCACGGGGAGCGATACCTCGTAAACGAAGATTCACGAGATAGTTATGCAAAATACGCTCTCGTGGCACACCACTATAGATATAGTAGGAGTGATACACATTGCAACTCGTGAGAGCTGGAATGAACCGATTCAACTCACTAGGATACGCGGGCGCGACATATACAACGCAATCCTTTTGAGCATATACTCGCAAGAATTGCAGCACTCCAGAAAATTCTTGCAGCTGAGTATACTTTGGAATCGTAGCAACAGCTGCAGATTGAAACCCACGCCAACCGAAAATAAGAATAATCAGAAGAATGATCGCCATACTCATGCGCAAAAGTATACGCATGCGTTCTCGAAAAATGTTATGAAGTAACACCATCAATAACGCCATCGAAAGGGGCGTAGTGTATTGAACAAAATGCTGGGGCCATACCGCTCGGCCAGTGAGTACCTGTTGGTTATACACCAGCTCCAGTGAAAGTGCCGTAGCCCAAGCAACGCTCCACCAGGGAGCATTCTGATTCCACCCCCTTCGGAGTGAGACTGCATACACACCAGCGAGACCCAAAAGCGTCGCTAGAGCTACAAAATTAACAAGTGGCTCATGTGTTGCAAACATACCCGATTTAAACGCATCTGAACCCACGGAATCCCCATGAGTCGCGCGCAGGGCGTTAAAAAGGTACAGAGAGTTTATGGCAATCGCAATGCATAGAATAGCAAATATTTTTTTCGAAACAGAGACATTCCTATTCCAAACATAATAAACGAGGAGCAACCCCGTCACACTCATGCTCAAGGCAAACGAGAAAAAATAACCAGGCGTTGCTGCCAATAGTAATCCGGCAAGAACAACATGCCATCTCTTTTTGTCATGCACCACAACGTCAACCAACTTCCATAAGAAGGCAAAGAGCAGAATCCCTCCTGTGATGGGATTTACCAATCGATTCCAGAGTAAACCCGCAGGGTCATGAGATCCCGATACAACCACATGAAGAAAGTGCCGATAATCATATGCATCGTACCCCAAGACGACCAGAAGACCACCCAGAATAGCCGCTCCTTTTGCGGAAGTATCGTTCCGATTGAGAAGGCTCAGGATAAACAGATATACAGAGAAGAAGAGAAGTGCTGGCAACAAAAATTTACTCAAAAAAACAATCCGTTCGAGGGAAAACCCACTGATTTTAGCTGGTAGCGCGTAGAAAATAAATTCACCGTATGGCGGCATAAGGACCGTGGCATCCTTGTACTCGTAGAGTGTTGGCGATGCGACGGTATAATGTTCATCCAGGATCTCGTGTACGCGGCTCAAATAC
>CAYZIF010000082.1:0-1902 GCA_964478355.1 uncultured Candidatus Saccharibacteria bacterium | reverse complement strand
GATTATGCGACATGGTGTATTGTAAGAGAACATGAAGAACCTACCGCACAAGACCTTCGAACGCAACTACCTCGCTCAAGGATACGATTGCGTTATTGGCGTTGATGAAGTGGGTATGGGATGTCTCGCTGGTCCCGTGGTTGTATGTGCAACGCTTCTGCGTGCTCCCTTCTTTGACGCACCCCATCCGGAATTGAGTGGTGTGCGTGATTCTAAATTACTCTCTGCGATGCAGCGCGAGCGCTATGCGCGAGCAGTGAAGAAAGAGCAACATATCACCCAGGTGCTCGTAGTTGTTCCCCCGCGCGATGTCGATACCTATAATGTGCTTCAGGCGGCACGACGCGGTATGGCGGTTGCGGTGACACGATTGGTACGTTCATCGAACGTACAGCGTCCGATGATTCTCGTGGATGGAAATCGCCTCATCCCCGATATTCCATGGCTCCAACGAACAATCGTTGGAGGTGATCGGCGAGTATTCGCTATTGCGTGCGCTTCCATTCTTGCCAAAGTGCATCGCGATGCACTCATGGTTCGCGCATCAAAGAAATATCCTCACTATGGTTTTGAGACTCACAAAGGATATGGAACTAAGCTTCACTATGCGCGACTTGCGGAGTTTGGTCCTTCAGTGGTTCACCGCAAGAGCTTTCGGTTGACCGGCTTCAAAAAGAACAGTACTCTCTAGCTCACGTTCTTTACCTACGAAGGAAGGAGGTCTGTATGGGTGCTTTCGTTGGCTGGATGCGTCGCTGGTTTCCAATCCTGTACGGGCTTGGATTCGCTCTCGTTCTCATCGTGCTCGTGGTGAAGATGCATACGCTTACCAACGAGCTCTGGCTCGTAGCGCTCCGTCCCCTCGAGCAGAATGCCCTAGGCATCAATGTTCCAAAAGTCTTTTGGCATGCACTCGCGATGGTTGTTGCCATGGCGATTCTTGGGAAGCTCATCGAAAAAGTTGATGCAAAGTTTCGACCCGTGAGACTCATCGCAAGTAATCTCAATTTTCGTCCGCTGCTCCATCCGTGGATGCGGTATCCATTCGCGGCGCTACTCCTCTACAACCTCCCCATCTTGGCGATGCTTGAAGAGTTTATCTTTCGTCACGG
Source organism: uncultured Candidatus Saccharibacteria bacterium (assembly GCA_964478355.1). Taxonomy (GTDB): domain Bacteria; phylum Patescibacteriota; class Minisyncoccia; order 2-02-FULL-40-12; family GWA2-44-9; genus JAGOPO01. The sequence goes on along the minus strand of CAYZIF010000082.1, from coordinate 790 downwards.
CGGCCTTGGACCGCATCCTGTTCAGTCGTGGCAAGATGTACTGGCAAGCTCCCTGTTCTTCGGGTTATTTCATGGAGTCATGTCATGGAATCTCCGTGGAGGTATCCTACAGACAGCCATGGGGTTTTGGTTTAGCTACCTGTACCTTTCTAGTGGAGGCTCGGACCCACTCATCTATGCGAGCTTCCATCACTTCATGCTCGATCTCCTTGTGTTTACACCAGGAGTAATCCAGCTCTGCTTCTTTTCTCGCCACCTCGCTCGTGGAGAAAATCCCAATCCCGCCTTATGAACAGGCGGGATTTTTCTCGTTTTGACTTTGTATGGAACAAAGTCAAAACGGGCAGAATCGCAGCGCGATAGCGCTTTGGCGATTCTGAGTTTCAACAAGAAGTGGACAATATGTGTCCACAATATTCAAAAATATCCGTATAATAAGATATGGCAAACATTGCAATCAATGGCTTTGGTCGTATCGGACGAGCATTTCTCAAGCTAGCGCTCAATCACCCAGATTTAAATGTGGTAGCAATCAATGATTTAGGTGACCCCGAGAACCTCGCCTACCTCCTCCGCTTCGACTCTGCTTACGGCCGCTACAATCAACCGGTTTCAGTTGAAGAGTCTGATGGGCATCGGTACTTAGATATTGGCGATCAGCGCATTCGGTTTCTCCAAGAGAAAGACGCAGCGCATCTCCCCTGGGGTGACTTAGGTATTGATATCGTCGTAGAGGCTACGGGTGTTTTTGAAAGCTATGAAAAAGCTCGTGTGCATATTGATGCAGGCG
>CAYZIF010000081.1:0-1912 GCA_964478355.1 uncultured Candidatus Saccharibacteria bacterium | reverse complement strand
AGAGCGCCAAGCTTATACCTTGGTGGTCCATGGTTCGAATCCATGCACCCCCACAACATGAAGAATATCTGGCGACTACTTTCACTGGTGCCGCAATTTAAGAAGCGGTTAGTGTTCGCGCTCGGCATCAATAGCGCCCTTGGTTTGGTTGGACTTATTAACCCGCAGCTCTATAAAAGAGTTCTGGACTTGGTCGTTGAATCAGTCGACCTAGGTGCAACCACTGAGGTTATCGAGAAGGCAGGAATGGCACTCGCCCTTCTGCTTGGCGTTGGACTGATCGGCGTTTTATTTGACTACATAGGTGAGCGTATCAGTGACAAGCTGTTCATGGATATTATGTGGGAGATTCGAAAGAAAGTTTTCACCCACCTATCAAAACTTTCAATTGATTACTACGAGAAGAATCGCTCGGGTGAAATAATGGAGCGGATAAGCAGTGGAACGATGGAATTTGCCCGATGGGCGCACAGTATCTCTGATGGCTTCCTTGGCGTAGTCGTCACTATAATATTGGTCTTGGGTTTTCTTTGGATCAAAATCCCGCTCGTTGGCATGCTTATGACTATTTCGCTGATCCTCAATTTCTACTGGGCAATTCAAAAAATTACCGCCACCCAGCCGATTCGTAAAAAATGGTCAAAAAAAGCCGAGAAAGCTATGGGCGAGATGGGAGAGACATTATCCCAAATCGCAACGGTCCGCAGTTTCTCGCAGGAATCGAACCGCTTCAATCGCTACTCGGTTGAAATTGCCGAGTACCATCAGTTACGACTAGCTGAGGCACGGATTCAGTGGCGGACCAACTCGTACCGCGGAGTCCTGAACGTCATAACCGTCGTAGGAGCTATCGGTATCGTTGCCTGGGGAGCGATCCAAGGCACATACACCGTAGGCGATATCTTGATGGTTTCGCTCTACATGCAGCAAATCAGGGGAAACATCTCGCCGCTCAGTAGACTTCTCATCACGACCGGGGAGATTGAAACATCTTCGGAACGCCTTGTCACAATACTAGACGCAGACCCGACCGTCGCAGACAGTCCCGACGCACGCCCCCTAACAAGCCTGGAGAAGATCGAATTTAGATCCGTCTCGTTTAAATATCCTGGTAAAGAAACCCCCGTTTTGCACGACGTTTCCTTCACTCTCCCTGCCGGCAAAAGTTTGGCGCTCGTCGGCCCATCTGGTGTGGGTAAGACGACAATCACCAAGCTGTTGCTCCGATTCTATGCTCCTACCGGCGGCCAGATCCTGGTTAACGACCAGCCAATCGAAGAATTCACTCAAGAATCAATCCGACAGAAAATCGGTATGGTCATGCAAGACGTCGCACTGTTCAATGACACAATTGAAGAAAATATTAAGTTTGCCCGGACAGAAGCCACTGAGTCCGATATTAAAAACGCAGCATCCACTGCTCATGCCGACGACTTTATTCAAAAACTGCCCGAAGAATACCGCACACTGGTTGGTGAACGAGGTATAAAACTTTCTGGCGGAGAAAAACAGCGAGTTGCGATTGCCAGGGCAATCCTGAAAGATCCTCAGCTGGTAATTCTTGACGAAGCAACGTCCGCCCTAGACTCGCAGTCGGAACAATTCGTCCAAGACGGCCTCCGAAGGCTGCTTAAGGACCGAACAGCAGTTATTATCGCCCATCGTTTGAGTACCGTTATGCGCGCCGACCAGATTATAGTACTAGAGAACGGCACAGTCCTCGAAAAGGGAAGTCACGAGCAACTAATTAAAAAAAGAGGGCTTTACGCCAAGCTATTCTCGATGCAGTCTGATAGCCTTAAGTCGTTCGATTTATTGCCTGGTGAGCTGGGCAGTATTGATTCCTCGGCGCAAAAAGGGCACAACAAGAGCAGAAAGTTGAGCTAAACTGTATTAATGAACGGCAAGAAGC
>CAYZIF010000080.1:0-1992 GCA_964478355.1 uncultured Candidatus Saccharibacteria bacterium | reverse complement strand
CCCTCGCACGATTTACGCATCGTACATCGCGCTTTTTGAAGAGACTATTGCTACCCACGTAAGACACTAAGTATGCGCATTGGACAACTTACTTCTAACTTCCACCCGATTGGCCCACTTGCGCAAAAAGCGATTGGATCGCACGTCGCGTGGCTTTCAAATGGACTCGTCGACAAGGGTCACGACGTACACGTATTCGCCTCAAGCGAATCAGAGACTAAAGCGCAGCTACATGCGGTTTCGGAGGCGCTCTCGACGCTTGACCTCACCGAAGATGTGATTCGCTACTACATGCTTCTCAATATTTCTCAGGGATATGAGTTTGGAAAAAACAATCTCGACATCATCCACTCGCACTTTAACCTCTTCACTTCGTACTTTTCACGCATCAGTAACATCCCGACCGTCACCTCGATCCACTCGCCGATCACGGACCGCATACGCCCACTTTTGCAGTACTTTAAAAATGAGCGCTACGTGTCGTTCTCGCTTGCGCAGCGTAAACAGATGCCGGAACTTAACTGGTACGCAAACATCTACCACGGAGTGGACATGAACCTATTCAAGTTTAATCCCGACTCAGAAGACTATTTTCTCTATCTCGGTCGTATCACTGAGGACAAAGGCGTGCACTTTGCCATCGAAGCAGCGAAGGCGGCTGGGGTGCCGCTCCGAGTCGTCGGTACGAGCTATCCGGGAGAGGGTTACTGGCAAAAGCACATCGAGCCGCATATTGACGGGGTAGATGTTCGCTATCTCGGTGAAGCAAATTTTGAGCGAAAGATCGAATTGTTCCAAGGCGCGAAAGCTCTTTTGTTTCCGACGCTTGTTGCCGAGGCGTTCGGGTATTCAATGATCGAGGCCATGGCGTGTGGTACGCCAGTGATTGGGTTTAACAACGGTTCGGTGCCGGAGATTATCCAAGAGGGTGTGTCCGGTTTTGTGGTTGAAAACGCTGAGCAAATGACAGCGGCAATAGGGAAGATTGATCAAATCGATCGAACAAAAGTGCGTAAGCGCGCTGAGCGGTACTTCAGTGTCGAAAAGATGATTAGCGGATACGAAAAAGTCTACAAACGCATTCTAGAAGACACTGCATTTCACGCCCACAAAAAGAACAAACGCCTTTTAAAAGAGAGCGTAGACGAGCTTGTAAAGAAGAGTGGCACAGCCTAAGGGCGAATGGTACTATGCCCTACACGGCCAACGTGGCCTGTAGGACCAGGAGAGGTGGCAGAGTGGTCGAATGCACTGGTTTCGAAAACCAGCAAGGGGGAAACCTCTTCGTGGGTTCAAATCCCACCCTCTCCGCATTAAAGCGGGGTGTCTTATTGGATCATGATGTCTGGCGACCACCTCGGACAATGCCAGCGACCAGTAGGGCAAGTCCTGTGAGGAATGCCAATAACCCTAATACAGCCGCCCAGCCCGCCATGGTATAGGTCGTGTTCTCAACGCCGAACGCAGCGCCAGCCGCAAGAAATTGATGATCTCCGCGATACCAGACTCCCCACCCAATGGCCCCGATGGAAATTATCAGTAGCGGGATAGAAAGCTTTGTCGCGGTGTGCATTGAGCTTCTCATTAGTAGGAAGAAGAGAGCGACCAGAGGCAACAATACGACGATAAAAAGATGCGATAACGATAAACCCATAGTGCTCGTCCCCCGAGGCCAACGGATTGAATTGGAATCTCTACCTGCCAGTCACGCTGGTAGGCTCACGGAACGTTCATGTTGAGGTCGGGGTAAGAACCAAATGGTGCATCTATACGGTTTAAGACCCAACGGCCGTTGGTGTAGTGAATGAAGGTTGCCGTGGCCGTTCCACTGTAGGTTCGCTGCCCCCCACCAGGGCCCATCGCATAGGCTGTAATGGCGTCGTTTTTTGGCAGATTGTAGACGAAATTGGTGAGGGTAAGGTCCGCCACGGCGGCGTTTTGCTGAGGAATTTCTCTGACGCCATTGACCATTACCTGACCTGGCCTAAGGAA
>CAYZIF010000079.1:1569-2041 GCA_964478355.1 uncultured Candidatus Saccharibacteria bacterium | reverse complement strand
ACCGTAGGCAGCGCCCGAAATACCCAGCCAATCGTTACGACGTAAGGTTCCGGTTTGAACTAACACCGTTGCAACTGGACCCTCACCTTTATCGATATGTGATTCGATAATCGTTCCGGCCGCATGACGATCTGGATTGGACACGATGTGATCTTTCTCAACTTCAGCCACCAAGAGCACAAGGTCCAATAAGGCATCAATACCGTCTCCTGTTTTTGCAGAGATACGCGCCATCGGCACGTTTCCTCCCCACTCTTCAACCGTCACACCCATTTCTGCGAGCTGACCCATAACACGGTTTGGATCTGCATCTTCTTTATCGATTTTATTCATCGCGACGATAAATGGAAGCTTCACAGCCTGAATGATATTGATCGCTTCTTTTGTCTGCGGCTGAACACCATCGTCAGCAGCAACCACCAAGATCGCGATATCAGCCACTTTGGCACCACGCGAACGCATAACGGTAAAC
>CAYZIF010000079.1:0-1559 GCA_964478355.1 uncultured Candidatus Saccharibacteria bacterium | reverse complement strand
CCCTTGTTCTCAACCTGGTATGCACCGATGTGCTGCGTGATTCCTCCGGACTCCCCTTCCATGACATTCGTTTTACGAATGGCGTCGAGGGTACGCGTCTTTCCGTGGTCAACGTGACCCATCACAACCACCACTGGCGGACGCGCTACCAAGTCCTCGTTCTTTTCAGCGTCCATCAACGCCTTGATGCGGTCATCACTCTGCAAGGTCACCATCATTTCGGCACCTTCTGCTTCTGCCGTAGCTTGGAATCCAAGCTCCTCGGCGATGATGGTAGCCGTCGTAAAGTCGATACGCTCATTTTGAGAAGCCAAAATACCCGCACGCATCAGCTGCTGGATCACACGGGTTACCGGCAACGACAATTTTCCCGCAAAATCACGAACCGTGATCACTGCTGGCAAAATAACCTCGGTTTTTGGACCGCTCACTTCCCCCGTTGAAACCAACGAAGTACGCATCAGCTGTTCACGCATGCGCTCTTTACGCGCATTTTCCATCCATTTTTTATAAATTTGATCGGCAACACGATCATCCACCTTGATAGCGCGGGCACCAATATCAAAGCCAAGCTCAGGGAGCTTTGCGAGTAATTCTTGGGGCGTAACGCGAATACGGCGGGCTAATTCAGTAACATTCATGTGGCAAAACTTTACGCGAAAACAAGCCAAACGTCAACCAACAGAGCCCTATTTCAAATACTTCCATAATCGCCTACTCGCTTCCATTCCTGCGAGGGCAGGGACCCAGCCCAGGCATACATAGCTGCATAGGCCGGGCCCCTGCCTTCGCAGGGGTAGAAATCAGCACTAAACCATGGAACGTGGTGCTTACCCCCTCATAAGGCCATCTATCAAGCAAAAGATCCAAAAAGGAAGGTTAGATCTATACGGATTTTCTCAAAGAAGGCTCACGCGAACAACACACGCCAAGGCCGCCAACCGCACTGCCACGCCACCAACCGTCCACGATCGCGCCGTCGACATCAGCAAGGCCAACGCGGACACCGAAACCACCCGAGGACGTAACACTAGAACCATGATGCTCACTCTCTAAAAGCCTCTCTCCCCTACCTTTACCCTTCACTGTCTCCGTCGTCACAAGATGAAGGGCAACAGCATAGAGCATCTGAAGAGGTTCAGGACGAGTGATCAGGCCTCTCTCTATCCCAAAGTTATCCGCATATTCGTAAATCAGTTCTGTTTGCTGATTAAAGGTCTTACCTTTTGACTCTGGGATACACTGTTTCGTGATGAGTTTCCAGGAATAGGTAAGACCAAGCTCTTTGAAGAAAGCTTCATCATTATACCAATTTTGATCACAGAGAAACTTTCCTAGATCTAACTCAGTATATTTGCGCTGGACGAGAGACTTCATCCGTTCTCCGGTGAGAGGGGTGCCGTCTTTGTCTGTGACAAAAAGAACAAGTATCTCTTGTACTCCTTTTTCATCTTTCATTTCTCTGGACTTATAAAAGTCTTTTATCGAATATGGAATGGGCGGGACTTTTGAAAGATCAACGAACCCTTTTCCAAAGAGAAGTTCTACATCTTCTACCC
>CAYZIF010000078.1:0-2090 GCA_964478355.1 uncultured Candidatus Saccharibacteria bacterium | reverse complement strand
ATAGAGCAGACCCGTCCTAAGGGTACGATGGAGGTTCGATTCCTTTCGGGGGCACATGATCGCATGGTAGAAATTCATCCAAAAGTTAGCATCATCCTCCAGACACTCGAAGACGCAGGTCACCGCGCCTACGTCGTTGGTGGTTGTGTGCGCGATTTACTCATGGAGCGCCACCCCACCGACTGGGACATCACTACGAGTGCGCGTCCTGAACAGATTCAAGAACTCTTTCCCGACAACTTCTACGACAATGCGTTTGGCACTGTTACCATCAAGACGCGGGACGACGACCCCATTGTGCGCACCGTACAGGTCACGCCGTTTCGTACCGAAGGCATCTACTCCGACAAGCGACACCCTGATTCGGTAGCGTTCGCAGAAACTATCGAAGAAGATTTATCTCGACGAGATTTTACCGTGAACGCGATTGCCGCGCGACTAAATGGAGACGTTGTCGACCCTTACGGAGGACGAAAAGATATCGAAGCGACAACCATACGCGCAGTAGGGGAGCCAACAGCGCGCTTCGGAGAAGACGCGCTCCGTATGATGCGTGCCGTGCGATTTGCGACATCATTGAATTTTTCAATTGACGCTGCAACGCTCAAAGCAATCACGGAACACGCCGACTCACTGAGTGCGATTGCCATTGAACGAGTTCGCGATGAGCTCATCAAAATTATCGACACCCCTCGAGCACTCGAGGGTATTCAACTCCTCGAAGATGTCGGACTTCTCAAGCACATCCTCCCTGAGTTGCGCGAAGGGTTAGGCGTGGAACAGAACCTGCACCACATCTATTCAGTATGGGAGCATAATCTGCGCACGATGAAATACGCAGCCGAAAAAAAATATTCGTTTGCTGTGCGTATGGCCTGTCTTTTGCATGATGTGGGGAAGCCACGCACCAAGCGAGGCGAGGGCCGTCACTGCACGTTCTACGCACACGACGCAGTGGGAGCCACGATGGTCGCGCGCATCATGGAACGACTGAAGTTTCCCAAGGAGCTTTCCGAAAAGGTGACGCTCTTGGTTCGCTACCACATGTTCTACTACAGTGTCGGCGAAGTCACCGAATCTTCAGTGCGACGCCTCATCGCAAATGTTGGACTCGAAAACATCGACGACCTCCTGCGTCTGCGCGAAGGGGATCGTATTGGCTCGGGCACACCCAAGGCAGTGCCGTACAAACTCCGTCACCTCAAGTACATGATTGATAAGGTGAGTCATGATGCCATCTCGGTAAAAATGCTCAAAGTTGATGGCAAGGATATTATGGAAGCGCTCTCGATGGCGCCCGGCCCCAAACTTGGACTCATCCTCAATTCACTCCTCGCTGAAGTGCTCGATGACCCCACGCTCAATGAGCGCGACGTCCTTCTGGAGCGTGCCAAGAAACTCGATAAAAAAACGCCAGAACAACTGGCGAGCGCCTTGGAACGCATCAAAAAAGCGCTCGATGCCGAAGAGCAAGAGCGTATGAAGAAATACTACGTTTAGATTGGCAAAATGCCTATTTTACTGTAGTATCGAAACCTGACGGGCCGTAGTATACCGGTCGTACGCATGATTCGGGTTCATGAAGACCGAGTTCGATTCTCGGCGGCCCGACACTACATAGAACGCTACTCTAATTCGAGATTTGCGTTCTCTTCCGCTTCAAGTTCACGCTGGAGGTTTCGAAGTTCTCGATCAAATGAACCGTCATCAAACGGAGATGTTTCCGTTTCAATTTCTGTATCACGATCATCGTCTTCATCCTCGTCTTCACGAGTAATCTTACGCTCAACTTCTTCGACATCGGACACAAAGCCAACATCGCTAAGCTCTTCATCGCGAAGGGTCTCCTCACCGTCAATCATGCGCTGAAGTTGGCGCATCTCAAGATCTATCTGAGCCTCTTCATCTCGCGTCAATGCTGTTTGAATCCTGTCGTTGACCTTCAGACGAAATCCGTAGAGGGTATCTCCGGGTTGCGCCAAGCTTGCCGACACACTTGTGGCGCTCCCAATGAGAATGACGGCCATACCAAGCGCCGCAACACTGTGGCGAGCAAGCCACTGAAACGTGCGTGTCGAAATACCTCGCAC
>CAYZIF010000077.1:0-2103 GCA_964478355.1 uncultured Candidatus Saccharibacteria bacterium | reverse complement strand
GAGCCGGCGGTCGGGATTGAACCGACGACCTACTGTTTACAAAACAGTTGCTCTACCACTGAGCTACGCCGGCAGTTTTTACAGAGCAAAAATAAGATAAGGAAACAGTTACTCTACCGCTCCCAACAGTTTCTCTGTAGTACTGAGCTACGCCGGCGAGCTAAGCGATTATACCCCAAAACACGAAATAATCAAAGGCCCGCTGACTTTTCAGATGCAAGCTGTTTTTCGTGCATTTCTTGGGCTCGCTTGAGTCTCTTTTGGATGTTCTCATCTTCAGGGCGAAGCTTCAATGCTACTTCAAGCGCCTCCGCTGCATCGCCAAATGACTCTAGTCCAATATAGACTCGGGCAAGCTGAATAAACAAATCGATATCCTTCGGGTTTTGAGCGATCGCTACGATGAGTCGCTGCTCCTCCTGACGCAACTGGTCAAGATTACCCATATCAATTTTATCAGGCTCTTCGGCAAGATGGGCCGCATCCTCTTCTCGTTGAGCGACAATCGCCTCTTCTTGTTTTGCGGTTTCTTGATGTACGGTGCGTACCTTGCGAATCACTTTGTCTGATGCACGATCCAGCGACGACATGAGCAACCGCCCCTTGCGCAGAAGCTTCTCAAATTCAACGAGAACGTTGTGGAGAAAACGACGCCATGGCACCGCTGCGGCCCAATCAACTAACTCAGGAGCATAATCATGGATAACGGTCTGCCCCGCTGGATGCGCTTCGGGCGAGAGCTTGCGGAGGTAGGGCATCTTGCGATACACGACCACAATAATCCCGATAAGGGATACGAGTGCGAGAGATAGTGGGAGAATGAAGAACACAGATTAGCCAATAACGAGCACCGAAACAGCGGCGAGTTGGATATTCTCGCCGAGCTTGGCGATCGCTCGGTTGATGACATCCTGCACAGAAGCCTCGGGTTCTTTCACGAATGGCTGGGTGAGCATTTCTTCGGTTGATGCGGGGCGCATCGCGCTTGCATGCATGGCTAAATCGCGAGCAAGTGACTTGAATTCGTCATTGCGTGCAACAAAGTCAGTCTCACAGGCAAGACTCACCATGGCACCAATCTTTCCCGTGCTGTGTACATAGGAACTCACCGCACCTTCAGTGGCGGCTCGGTCGGCTTTCTTTGCGGCCGCAGCTCCCGCTTGAGCTTTGAGTACTTCGAGCGCCTTGGCTCTATCGCCACCCGCTTCGGTCAGTGCTTGTTTGATTTTGTCGAAGGAAAGTCCCGTTTCGTCACGGAGCTCCTTAATGATTGCAACGTCGCTCATGTCGATACTATTAGTATACTACAATTTAGACTGAAACCTTTGGGGTAACATCCACGTTCTTCGTAATCGCACGGATGATAAGATCGATGGACTTCTTGGAGCGGTCGTTTGCGGGAATAACATTGAGCAATCCTGCTGGGTTTGCATCGGTATTGGCAATGGCAATAATCTTTACTCCCATCTTCTTGGCTTCATGAATCGAGAGTGCGCCCTCTTTGACTGATGCCACAAAAACGACATCGGGCATACGAGTGAGCTTCTTGAGTCCTTCAAAGTTTTTCTGCATCTCAAGCATCTCGCGATTGAGTTCGAGCTGCTCTTTCTTGGTAAACTTCTCCCATGCGCCAGTTGCCTTCTCTTCTTCGAGCTGAATAAGGCGCTTCACGCGACCATTAATATTCTTGAAGTTGGTGAGCGTGCCTCCAATCCAACGGTCCAAGACATATGGCATGTTGGTTGCATCGGCTAATTCGCGAATAGTCTCTTGTGCCTGCTTAGTTGGGGCCACAAACAGTGCGAGTCCACCATTTTGCAACACTGTACTGAGCGCATCGATAGACGCGCCAAGCTCCTCTTGAGTCTTCAAGAGGTCAATGAGACAGATACCGTCACGAACCGAAAACACGTACTTACCCATTTTGGGGTTAAATACGGTACGCTTACGGCCGAAGTGCATACCGGCCTGCAACATCTCCTCATACGCTATCAATTCTTTTTCTGCCATGTGTGTCGTGCTCGATGCCGTGCTTCCCTCATGGGGGCTAGGCGCGTCTCTGGGTCCCAAGGGGCCCCACACGCCGCACTATCGAACAAATCA
>CAYZIF010000076.1:0-2104 GCA_964478355.1 uncultured Candidatus Saccharibacteria bacterium | reverse complement strand
GGATGCGCCAGAAGTGATAGATGGTAGCGACAATCGCCAGCCACAGCACCACGATACACACGAAAGCAAGTGCGGGAGATTGAAGTCCGAAAAAGAATACTGACCAGAGAATATTGAGAACGAGTTGAACGCCATAAACAATTAGCGCTGTCTTCGCTTGAGGCGATTGCTTACGCTGACTCCAAATCATCGCGGCTGCAACGCCCATCAAAAAGTACAACGTAGTCCATACAGGACCGAACACCCAGCTCGGCGGCTGCCATGATGGCATTACCAACGTCATATACCACGTTGGTATTTTTGATGCGGTAAAAAACCCACCGATACCTCCTGCACCTTGTGCGATGAGAACCGAGACAATATAGGGAAGCCAGTTCATGCAAATTCCGTATTAAACCTGTGCCTCGGACTCAGGAGTATCCGCGTGTACACCTGACTCCACATTGAGCGCGGGGCCGCCGATGACTGCGCCGTCTTTATCGACATACACCTGACGAGGCTTGGCGCCGTCCCCCGGCCCAATAACGCCCTTGGACTCCAAAATATCAAGCATGCGAGCGGCGCGCGCGTAACCAAGGCCCATACGACGCTGGAGGAGTGAGGCGGATGCTTTTTGTAAATCAATCACCATCGCTTTTGCTTCTTCATAGCGATCATCATCTACATCACTATCGCCAGCGTTGCCCAAGAGTGCGCCTCCGGCCTGTGCAGGTTTATCAAACGATTCAGCGAGTTGATCTGTTTCTGCCTGAATGCCCAGCTCCTCTGCCTGATCCTTGATGAAACGAACAACGGCCTCAATCTCGTGAGTTGCAACAAATGGTCCCTGCAAACGTCGTGGTTGAGCAGTGTCGGAACCAACAAAGAGCATGTCGCCGTTTCCAAGAAGCGCCTCAGCTCCATTGGTATCAATAATAATGCGTGAGTTAAGTTGGTTGGCCACGCGAAGTGCAATGCGAGCGTTGACGTTTGCTTTGATGAGTCCGGTCAACACGGAAACCTCAGGACGTTGCGTGGCGAGTACGAGGTGAATACCCACAGCACGCGCCATCTGTGCAAGACGGACAATCGCTGGCTCCACCTCTTTGCCATAGGTCTTCATGAGGTCCGCCATTTCATCAATGACCACCACGATAAACGGCATAATGGGAGCATCCTTCTTTGAAGCCCACTCGTTGTAGCCAACAACATCGCGCACCTTTGCCTCCGAGAAACGCTGATAGCGTTGGTCCATTTCCATCACCAATTGCTTGAGCACTGGGGGAACCTTTTTGTTTTCAGTAATAACCGGCTTGAGCAGGTGAGGAATACCGTCGTAGAGCGTGAGCTCAACACGCTTAGGGTCAACCATAATAAATCGTAAGAGTTCAGGACTGTACTTGTAGAGCATCGACAAAATAACATCGTGAATGGTCACGGATTTTCCAGAACCGGTCTGTCCCGCAATGACGATGTGGGGCATCTTATCGAGCCCCGCAAAGATTGGCTCACCGGAAACATCTCGGCCCAAGGCCAAGGGGAGCATAAATTTGGATTTCTTGAATTCCTCATGCTCCAACATGTTGCGCATGCCCACCAGCGAGACCTTCTTGTTTGGCACCTCGATGCCCACCAGCGATTTGCCAGGGATGGGCGCTTCAATACGCAGAGGATGCGCGGCGAGTGCGAGCGATAAATCTGAGGTCAGTGTTGTAATACGGGAAAGCTTCACCCCAACAGCGGGACGCATGGTGTACTGCGTGACAGTTGGACCCACCGACACCTCACCCATCTCGACTTCGATACCAAAGTTGGCAAGCGTTCGCTTGATAATCGCTGCCGACGCATTAATGTCGCCGCTGGAAGCGTGGTCTTGATCTGCACTCAAGAAATCAGTTGGTGGTGTTTTCCAATTTCCCGACTTGAGCGCCTTGATGACAAACTCGCTCTGCTTCACTTCTTCTTTCTGTTTTGCGGCTTGAGCAGGCATCGACATGGGACGCTCTTCGATGGTCTTACCCCCCGACTTCACCACGAGCTCTTTGATATCCTTTTCAGACATTTCTTTTTCTTTGGCTACATCCTCTTCCTCGCTCGAGCGCATGAAGAGCTGATAGATAGGTAC
>CAYZIF010000075.1:0-2110 GCA_964478355.1 uncultured Candidatus Saccharibacteria bacterium | reverse complement strand
CAACATCAGCCTCTCTTACGGTTACTGTTGCCTCCGCTGCTTGATAATCTTTCAAAGCGGCAAGCATCACCGCTTCATCGGCATTGAGCACGACCCGAAGAGCATCGATTTCAGAAGAATCACCCGTTAACGACAAAGAGCTATTAAGCAAGCTTCTCGCCGCTTCGATGTAGGCGATCGCGGCATCGTTAGGGAGCGATTGGGAATCCTCCAGTGCCTCGAGATACTGGACGAGCGCAGTGATGTACTCGTTTCTACTGGAGGCGTCGAGAAAACTAATCGAAGCAGAGAACTGTCGAAAGGTTGTGCTATTCGCTTGGTCGCTTGTCGCCGGAGCGGATCCGTAGGGGGAAAGTTTCCCTGAGAAGCCAAAAGCCAATCGCTCAAATGCACTTCGTGTTGATTGCCATTTAAGCGATAGCAAAGTTTGCGCTTCCTCAAGCTCTGCTTGTGCGGCGGCAACAGCAGCCTCTTTCACGGTGAGCTCGGAAGCGAGTTCGTTTGCAGCTCCTTCACTTGATTGAATATCACGCAATACTTCGCTGTCGGCAAGCGCTAAGGCGGCATCACGAGACCGTGTAAGCGATTCCTGAAGGATGGCCAGCTGGTTTTTCGATTCTTGAACAAGTGTCGCTGTTGCTTCTGATTGAGCACGAGCAATAATAAGGGCCTGCGTCCGCTCCGCCATTGCTGAGGCGAGCTCTATGCTCGCTGGCGGAGGCGTCAACCGTCCAAGCACTTGTCCTTTGCGAACTACTTGACCAAGTCGAACATTCCACTGCGCAATTTGTCCTTCTCGTGAAGGATGAATTTGGACATCGGCATTCGAAAGAATTTCTCCGGACCACGAAATACTCGAGGAACCAAGTGCTCCCGTTGCTCCGTCAGACGCCGTTTCAACAGGAATTTGCGTTGTAATGGTTTCTTGCGCGGCCGTAGGCTCTTCTCCGTCATGACCAGGACTCGCAAGAGCAATTCCTTGATACGCGAGGCCGAGAACAACAAAGCCGAGAACCATCGCGGGGATGGCTTTTTTGAGAGTAATATTTTTCATAGGGTGCATCAATTTCAAGATGTGCTAGCTTCCGTGATGCATTCCTTCGTCCATTGATGGCTCCATACCGTCGTCGTGTACTTCGGTATCTGAACCGTCTGCATTAATATCAACGGTAATTGGGAAAGTAAGAATTTCACCATTCACGTTAAACTGCGCATAGAGCGTATACCGGCCTTTCACAGGAAATTGTGCGTCAAACGAGACCTTTCCATCTGTTGGCGCGGTTTCGGTAACAGGATGGACATGGATAAAGTCATCTGCATCTCCGTGACGAAGCAAAACCACGTGACCGAACGCACCAAGATAAGGACCAATATCAGCTACCGGTGAGCCGCCTTTGCTGAGTGCAAACGTCAGGCGGGTATGTTCGTTTGTTTTTAATTCGCTACTCGTTTCAAGGACTGCGGTAATTCCTTTACTTTGAACACTCATGTCGGTCTTTGGCGTGGGAGCCTGAGCATTTTCCGTTGTGCCCCCAATTGTCACCGGAATGCGTAATGTGGTCGGCTCTTCTTCAACTGGCTCGATATCGACGTATACCTGATAGTTTCCTTGTTCAACGATGGTTGTTGATACGGTCCATTTCCCCGACGTATATTCCGGGTGAATGTGCTGAAAACCCGTCATGTCGTCGCGTACTACGATAAAGTGCATCTTCTTTTCGTGAGCAATTTTGAGATCATTTGGTCCGAACTCGTGCCCGTCTAATCCGTAGAGCTTGAAGCTAAAATTGACGCTTCCCGATTCTAATGATGCGGCATTATCAAGAGCGATACGCGATCCAGCGAGAACAGAATGAGCATCCGTGCCATGGTCATCGTCGGCGCCTTGAGATGGCATTGTTGTGTTATCTGCGCGATCAACTACTTCAGAAGGGGGCGGTGTAGTCGTCGAATTCTTTGAGCCCGTAGCGCAACCCGCCCCAGCGAGAACAACCACAAGCGAGGCGAAAACAAGTTTTGAAGTGATAGGAATATGCATACAATGATTATGTCTACTAATAAATTTGCAAAACAAAAAGAGTCAAAGGTGTATCAAACCCTTGAATGATTA
>CAYZIF010000074.1:0-2146 GCA_964478355.1 uncultured Candidatus Saccharibacteria bacterium | reverse complement strand
TTTACCATACCAAGCCTCTCACGAGCAAATACGTGGAGAGCTATTGCAGGAACATTGCTTGTGCTCCTTGTGGTGTTGCTCGCTGCTGATGCTTTCATTTTTATTCGGTATGGCTTGGGGTGGGCAGCAGGAGTTGCGACTCAGCAATTTGATCCCGTCGTATTAAATAGTGAGCGATTAGATGACGCAATTCGTGTCGTAGGAAAACGCGAAGATGTGCGAGCAACGCGTGATTACGGACCAAGACCGAAGAACCTTTTTCGGTGAGGCGCTTGAGAAGAAGCTGAACTTCGTATACAAGAAGAGAGACGGACACATGGTCTGACATTCTCCTCGTAGCTCAACGGATAGAGCAGGGCTCTTCTAAGGCCTTGATGGGGGTTCGATTCCCTCCGAGGAGACACATAAGGGTGGGTGCTGGTGCTATAGAAATCATAAAACGCCATGCTGAGGGATTCATTCCCTCCGAGGAGACAAAGAATAGTGAACGCTTATGCCATAGAAATCATAAAAGACCGTGCTGTGGACTCAATTCCCTCCGAGGAGACAAAGAAATACATCACGAAAGTGATGTACGTTGTCTCGTGTATGAGGATAAGAAAAAACTGCTTACGTTGAGGCAGGTTTCTTTTTATTGCGAAGTCGTTATACTAGGGGCAAATCGATCACAAAGGAGACAGGGATGGATTTTCAACAAATACTTGAGGAGTGCGGTGCCTACTACCAGACAGTGTTCGACTCTCGAGGGAAGCCCCTCACGCCACTCGTGCAGTATACGGCAACATACAAGGGACGGTTTGGTCGGCTCGCGAACAAGGTTGGCATGGAGTTCGTGAACTTTTCTCGTGTTGAGGAAAAGCCGCGCGCCCTCCGTGCATTTGCGGTCGAAGCAGTAAATCAGATTGCTGACCTTGTTGAGTCTGGCATGGTGCTGATGGCGGCTCCTTATGGGGGCATCGCGCTTGCGAATGTCATGGCGCAGATTTTGCTCGACCAAGGCATCGAAGTGGACGCGAGGTATCTTGAGAAAACCGCGGTTTACGCCGATGGACGAATCGGTGGTGATGCGCGAGAGATGATTCAGCGACGGCACCGCATTATGCAGGGAGAGCGCGTGGTGATTGTTGACGACGTATCGAATGCGGGGTGGTCAGTTGGTAAGGCGGCCATACCTATTACCACGAACGGAGGTATTGTTGTCGGCGTGGTGTGTGGGGTCAAACGTAATACCATGACCACGATCACGATAGGAAGCCGCGAAGTTCCTGTACGCTGTGCGCATGAGAAGTACGCTCCGTACTACGAGCAAGAGGACCCAGCAGTGGCGGATTTCCTTCTAGGAGACTTGCTTGAGCACAATCCAAAAGATCACTGGGACCGACTCATGATGCTCTCCGCCAAGTATCGACTATAAAAATCCAAATGCAGTTGCACGTGCAAGCTGCCGCAGAGCTGCATAGTAAACCTCCTCCGTGCGAAACTCGCGCGGGGGACTTTTCGTTCTATTGCTATGCAGGTACACTGCTTGGTATGACTTTGGGCACCCATATTACCGTTGGCGTCGCCGCGGCATCTCCATTTTTAGTGGGGCCGCTTTCAAGTTCTCCGATCGCCCCACTTGGCGCCTTTGCACTTGCGGTCGCAAGTCACTACGCGGTTGATATGATTCCCCACTGGGATTGGCCCATTCAATCAATAGAAAACAAAACACCCAACTTTCTTGATGGGCGGGTGCGTAGCCGAGGGGCCGTGGCGAATGACTTGGCCATTGCGGTTATTGATATGTCGATAGGCGTTCTCGCCGTTGCGTTTGCGGTGGCTATTGCAGGAATTTCACTACCGTTAGGCATTCTTTGCGCGGCGATTATTGCGAGCGTACTTCCCGACGCACTTCAGCTGGTATATTTTTTGTACAAAAAAGAACCGATGATAACGCATCAAGCATTTCATTCTCGCGTGCATACCAAAGTCCGTATTCCAAGCAATGAAGTCATGCGAGGCGTATTGCTTCAGTCCCCAGTGTTTCTCTTGCCGTTGGTCGGCATTGTGCTGACCGCAGAGTTTTTTGGGTGATATGTGCGCGTGCTCTATGAGCATGGATACTCTCCAATAACTCACGGCCGTGAGTTATTGGAGAGTATTATAC
>CAYZIF010000073.1:0-2163 GCA_964478355.1 uncultured Candidatus Saccharibacteria bacterium | reverse complement strand
TAGATACGCTGAGTGCTTCCGTCGCGGCTACTCGAAGGTCAAAGAGTCGGAATTTTACGATTGCGTAGCTGGTAGTGGTGAGAAAAATGAGAGTGTAGAACGGAAGAAAGGGAACGAAAAATGTTGTGTGAAATAGCGCGACGGGTAGCAACACTGTTGCGATAATTGCTCCAAACATCGCCGTAACTCCGTAGATGACGATTCGCATTTGCGCTTTCTCGATACCAGAGACAGTGCGCGATCGGCGTACTAGCATGAGGACCGAGAGAAGATTAATACTAAAAGCATAGAGGCCGAAAAATCCAATACCAGGGCCTGGGATGGGGCTTGGAAATCCATTTGTCACCGTCGACTGCACGAATACATACGGGGACATCGTGAGCATCATAACAACGAGCGTGAGCCACAGGAGAGCTCCTTTTTTCCATGTAGACAATTGAACGCGTTCTCTGGGGAATGTGGCTGTGAACAGGAAGAAAAATGCGTTCATGAGCGTGGCCAAGCAGAGACTCAGTCGTATTAAAAAGAGTGTGTTGTCAAAAAGCTCTGGACGAAATGACAGATAGTGAACGACGACCCAGCCCGACATCACAAGACTGAGTAGCCCGTATAAACGCGTTGTGCTGCTTTTAGTGTTACTACGATACACAATAAAGCCCAATAGAATATTGAGAACGACTGATGCAACAACCATCGTTGAGCTCAGAGATATGAATAGCTGCATGGCCTGAGAAGGTCTGAAATACTCCTCATAGTATACCTAATTCCGCTCGCTATTCCTATTCCTTGGTAAGCCATCGCTGCTTTGCGCCTGGACGAAAATGGCTGGAATCTCCATACGCATGCAAAATAATATGCGGGTCGGTTCGTGAGCCAAGTGATTGCCGCAGTGCTCGGAATTCTTGATTTTGAGCGCACAGTGTTTCGATGAGACGTTTTTGGATTTCAGACGTGAGTTTTTTCGATTGCTTCGAGGCTCCACGCTGCGTTTCCACGTGAACTTCGAGGTATTGGTCCATGTGCTCATCGTTGCGGACAATCATCGTGAATTTGCCAGTCAGATAAGAGCTAATGGTCTGATGCTCGAGTGCGCCGCGAATCGTTTCGGGGTAAATATTTAATCCATACAGACTAGCGGTAAAATCATTTCGGCCGAATACAAACACAAATGGTAATTTCCACTGAGAAATTTTAGCTTTTCGCGCTTCGGCTACGAGACTATCGCTGTGATTTCTAAAGTGCTCTTCCATCTTTGAGAACGAGATTAAACCTCCCGTATCGCCAATGGCATATCGAATAAGAGGGATGCCGCTCCACGCAGAGAATAGAATTTTACCGTCGTCTTCTTCGAAATATCGCAGCATAGGATTGTACTGTGCTAATGTTGGGACGCGTTCTTGATTTTCGAAGAGCTCACTGTAGAGCGGTGCGTTCAAGGTTGCTCGTCGTCGAGCGAGGATACTGATGGGTGTTTCATGAGCAAGGATGAGCGCGTCGGCTGTCCCGTAGATATTTAGTGAAAATGAAAGCACATTTTTTATTCCTACTTTTTCTGCGATGTAGTCTCGCCACGTTTCACTAAAGGATTCAGCAGCGAAGAGAAAGTTGACATGGAATGCGTCCCAGCGGATACCTTCTTGGCTGCCAAGGTCCACAACGTCTTTGAGGAATGGAGGATATCCCGCAATAATAATTTGTTCGTAATCGGGCCCGAGCTTCTTGATTGCCGCAATAACCTCTCGCGAGTCGATACCGGGAGTGATAACCGTGAGGTCGTATTTTTCTGCGATGGCCTGCATCACGCGATACGTGAGCGTGCCCGCTACCCACATGCCCATAGCAAATGTGACGACGAACAAAGTTTTTTTCTTGTGGATAGCAAACGAATCTCTCAGGAAGAGCTCATGGGTGAGTATGGTCTCGGTGTCTTGATGGGCGCCACGAGGCCAGAACGTCGATGTTCCGCTGGAGCCCGAGCTTGCCGAAATCATATCTAACGCAGAGAGCTTCCCATCCCAACAGAGTTGCGAGAGCGGATAGTGGGATAGGTAATTTTTCTTGTCTATCATGGGAACGCTCGCAAAATCGCGTATGCTTTTTATTTTTTCCGGACGGACTCCTCGTTGACGCAAGAAGTCTTTATAAGCCGGCACGCGGATTGCT
>CAYZIF010000072.1:0-2177 GCA_964478355.1 uncultured Candidatus Saccharibacteria bacterium | reverse complement strand
GTTCAAGTCCACGCTGGAAGAGCGCTGGATGCTGGCGCAGCACCCGGGCTATGCGCACTACCGGGAGCAGACCAAGCGGTTTGTGCCGTGGGTCTATTGAGGCGGACCGTTGGCAAGTTCATTGTGCTGATACGGCAGGCGACTGAACCCAAAGGAGAACCTAGGGTAGAGTACAAACAGTAGATACGCACGCAAGAATAGCTAGGAGTTCCCAATGGATGATGCAAAAGTCGTCGAAAAATTCGAGCGATCACAGGACGCACTTGTTTTGCAGTCTTCGGACCTTTCGCTGGAGACAATCGCGCAGATGGTGGACTCCAAAGCGATCGATGTTGCCCCGAAATATCAAAGGCGTGAACGTTGGACAACCAATGCGCAATCCGAGTTGATTGAATCCTTTCTCCTCAATGTTCCTGTGCCACCCGTCTACCTGGCTGAAGATGATTTCGGCACGTACTCTGTGATCGACGGCAAGCAACGAATCACGACCATCCATAAGTTTTTACGGAATGGCTTTACTCTTAGCGGTCTGGAAAAATTTACTGAGGTCGAAGGTGCAACTTTTTCTGACCTACCGAAGCCACTTCAAAATGCACTTTCAATTCGCCCATATTTGCGCGTTGTTACCTTACTCAAACAGACTGACCCACAACTCAAGTACGAAGTATTCACTCGTCTAAATACAGGTGGAGAGCCGCTACTTCCTCAGGAGATTCGGAATGCTTTATATCGGGGGTCATTCAATGATCTTCTATTCGAGCTTAGTGAAAATGCTTTTTTGAGACAGCATCTCAAAATTAAAACAACAAAGGAGACCCCATACAAAGAAATGCAAGACGTCGAGTCCGTTCTGCGATTTCTCTGCATAAGCGAGGAATGGAAGGTCTTTAATGGCGATATGCGTCGCTCATTAGACGCATATGCCGCAAAAAATCAAAACCTCAGCAAACCAAAACTTTCGAATGCCAAGAAACGTTTTGTTAGTGCGCTGGATCGTTGTCATGTGCTATGGGGTGATCATGCATTCAAGCGTTACGACTCACAGGCATATCGTGACCAATTCATGTCGGCAATCTATGACGCACAAATGGTTGCAGCAGCTGAACTCAGCGAATCTCGATTCCAAGCAATCAAGAAGAAGAGATCGGCCCTTAGCCATGCCACGTTAAATCTATTCAAGGACGAAAAATTTGTCGACTCTGTACGAGTCTCTACCAATTCGCCAAGCAAAGTAAATTATCGAATTACGAAAGTCAAAGACATGCTGGCAAAACTGGCGTAAAGCATGAGCGCCAAGAATGATGCGCTAGCGACGCTCGGGGTCCTCAAGGACTGCCTGAACGATCAGGCTTTGGTAGATAAAGCTCCTACAGACTATGTCCATAATCGACGCGCAGCAGCGCTTCGACAGGGCTTAGCTGTTCTAACGTTCTCGGCGGTCGAGACATTCATACGCGAACGCACGGGAGAAGTGCTCGGTTCTTTCGCAAGCAAGGTAAGGTTCTCGGACCTCTCACCAGCACTTCAAAAAGCAACCACGATTGGCGCGCTCGATGGTGTTCGATTCCGACTGAAGCTCCAAGCTCCAGTTAATAAGATTTCATGGTTAGTGACAAATATTGCGCCAATTGCGACTGCCGCGACGGATATTAAAAATCTTTCGCCGCATTCCTTTGGATATGCCACATCGAATCTGGAAGAGGATGACGTACGAGACATCCTCAAGGCATTCGGCGTCGAAAGCCCATGGACTCAGATGACGAATCTGTGCAGTCGCGTAAACCTTGCACTGCCAAACTGTGAGGCAGAGTTCGAGACAATAAGAAAACGCCGGCACTCATCTGCTCATGCACTGACGTCGTCAGTTCTGCATAGCCAGCTCGAAGATTCTCTGCGATCATCTCGCGCGATATGCTTAGCATTTGATCTTCTACTATCCCACTGTCTTGGACTTTATAACCAGCGACGATCATCTAGTGTTGCTACCCTGGTCTCAGGAGTCGCACACTCAAATATACGTTTGGTCTTCATAGAGCCGCGCTCTGGAGGAGACTTCGGCGTGAAGCGAGAGCAATTGCCACCACCTAGCCCAACTATTGCCAGGCCAACTGTTAGGGTGTTTGGAAACGAAGCCGCTGCACTAGGGAAGGTCTGAACAAGTCCACCGATGATGCCCC
>CAYZIF010000071.1:0-2186 GCA_964478355.1 uncultured Candidatus Saccharibacteria bacterium | reverse complement strand
CCAGTGGACTCCTCTGTGAACCCGGAAATGCCGGAGAACTCGCTGGCACAGTCTCACGACTCCTCGAAGATAGCGAGCTTCGCCAAAACATGACCATCGACGCTCACCAACGGGTCCTCAATACTTTCACTCTCCGTGAAATGATGTCCCAGTATGAGAAACTCTTGGGATAATCCGATCCTCACCGCACTCGATACCTCGATATTACCTCCGCATTCTCTGGAGCATTGCGGACCAGAATAATAATTCGCGAATCAAGATACACGGGGACCCACTGCGGGTCTTTTGTTATGCGTGCCACGAATTCCTGTGACCACGGTGTTATGTCTTGGTAGTTCCAAAAGACTGCATTGATACCATATCGCTCTGATTCAATATCCCATGCGTGAGCATCCTCTTGCATACGAATATAGGTATTTTGAATAAATTCCTTCGGATACGCTTCTGGCCGACCATCAATAAATACGCGCTCTTCGGGAAGTTTCCAGATAAGAAAGCTTCCGATATCGAAATTATTAAACAAAGGGCCACGCAACCCAGCTGAGCGAAAGAAATCCACAGGCTCCTGAAAACCTGCGGGCACGCTCAACCCAAATCGACGCCCGCCCATCCCCGCTTGTTCGTAGACCTGATTGGTAGCAACGCTCACTCCAAAAAGCGCCAAAACGAGAATGGCGCCAACCATGAACTGGCGAGAATTCCAATGCCAATCTGATTGCTCTATATTGCGAAGAAATATTGGAAGTGCAGCCAACGCGAGAAGTGGGAAATTTCGTATCATGATGAGCGAAAAGATTGCTGTCGCCACGAAGAGAATGAGGCTATCGATATTTTTCTTGATATGGCGCCGATTGAGTACAAATGACAACGCCGTAAACAGTATCGTGCACCCAAGTGCGACAGACGTCATCATGGGATAGCCAAAGGGACGCAAGAAAAAGAGGGATTTATTTTCAACAATCGCGTATCCGTAGTTTGACCACATCGTTACTGGATACACAGCTCCCTGCCATCCACTAGGATTACAGAGCGTAGCGCCACCCACCAGAAGCGCCAGCGCCCAGTGACGCTTTCCCTGAAGCGCAGATTTTCCACTCCGAAATAATTCTCCCAACCACCACGCAAGAACTACAAACGGCCCCATAAAGAAATAAATATGGGTGTTTACCCAGAGAACCAGCACAACGGGAAGTGTCCAGATAAGACGTGTATGGGGGTATCGATAGAGAACGAATAAGAACCAAGCTAAGAATAGAAAACTCAGCACTTCGGGGCGAGCGTCAGTCCGCTCTGCCAGAGTGACTACCGATGCAAGTCCAATGGCTACACTGGGGATTGCTAGGCGCGGCTTCCATGCGGCGGCAAGAGCCAACCCAAATGCCAACATCATCAAGAAAGCTTTGACGAGAATAATTCCCTGAAGGCCTACCAGCTGGTTGGCGCCATAGAGCGCGAGCCCACCGAGCCAATGATGATTCACGAAGGGAAAGTCGGGTACCGTAAAACTAAATGCATTCGTCGCCGGTATTACTCCAGTCTCCCACATCATCTGCCCCACTCGAATATGCCGCCCGATATCTTGATAAATCGATATCAGTGTATGCAACGAAAAGAGACCCATAAGGGCAACGAGCGCCAACGGAATAAGGTACGGGAGCGCTCTACTGATAAGCTCACGAATACGGAGCACGTGACCTTTTATTTAGCTAGCAAATCGATCTGCCCAAGCTCCATTGCTCCACAGAATATGGGAAGCTTTGCTGGAAGTATTTCACTATGCAGGGTGACAATAATCCAGCTTCGGGCTTCAATTGAGTATTCTCGACCACCAATTTTGAGAATTCTTGCCTGTGAAGATTCGTAATTATCCAGCATCACCTCTAAATCGTTCGGATATGCTACCTGCGAAGGAACCAGCGAGGTACACGTAGCATCGAGAGCTAAGCGACGGTTGAGTGGATCGAGAATATCAACCAATTGCTGGTGATTCTGCATCTCTGTGGCAATAAGAGCGGGTGTCGGTGTTGGTTTTTGTAGAACCTTCTTTGGTGTTGCGGTCGGAGTTGGAGTAACCGTTGGCGCAGAGCTTATGCTCGGGGTTGATGTAGGAACTGGGTCAAGCGATTTGTCGCTCTGTATGGTCCAGAAAACAATGCCTCCAAAAAGAAGGGCCCCGACAATAATTA
>CAYZIF010000070.1:0-2272 GCA_964478355.1 uncultured Candidatus Saccharibacteria bacterium | reverse complement strand
TTTGTGGCGATTTCATCGATTCGCTTTTTGATATCGTTGAGAAACTGCTTACGATACGCGGCGCGCTCGACATCCCCTTGTGCTTCAGACATTTTTTGGAAATTCTCCCAGCTAAATTTGGAATCAATCGGCAAGAGTAGTTCGTTGGGAAGCTTGAGCACAGCATCGACAATTTCGCCCGATGCAAACGAGTGCTGTTCTTCGTAGCCACCATGAGGGAAGTACTCGCCCAAAATAGAGCCCAGCGTAAGCTCGCCCCATGTGCCGCGATGCTTGGGTGACCGAAACATTTCCTGAAATGACGAAACGCCTTTCACCGATTCTTGCACCTGATGCACTGTCTCGCGAAGCTCGGTCATGCCGCGCGTAAAGGATTGCACCTGTGAAGCCACTGATGATGCTGAGCGCTCGCTGGCTTGTCGACTATGCTCAAGCTGTTGCGCTACCTGTGAGGCAAGCGCTTCGATGCGCGCGCTCACCATTGCAAGAGGGTCACTGCCTTGCGATTTGCGCGAACGCACAATAACAATCGCCGCAAGAATAACCGCGCCCGCGAGAACGAGAATCTCGATATTCATGTACCTAGTGTAGCACAGAGGCAAAACCAAGCACGCCACCTTATATAGCGCAGGGGTCTAGAATTCTATATACTATATTATGCGTCACCTCTCCGAAACATGGGACATTAACGAGCAGGAATTTTTCGCGCTCACGTCACTCCCTGAAAAGATACGATTTCTTTTGCGCTACGCGATATTGGCTCCCTCAACGCATAATAGCCAGCCGTGGTTATTTCACGTCACCGACCAATCCTGCATCGTCTCTTACAACCCCAAGCTCGCACTTCCTCAGGCGGATCCCCTCGGACGCGATTTATTCATCAGCCTTGGATGCGCCATCGAAAATCTTTGTATCGCTGCCCGATACTTCAATATGTTTGAGCGCATCGAATACGCATCAGGAAGCGACACTACCGTTGCTGAAATCTTCTTTTCTCCCGGTACGAGCGCCCCAAATCTCCAAGAAGAACAACTCTTCCGCGCAATCCGCACCCGCGTAAACGCTCGCGGCCTCTTTACGTCCGAGCCTCTCTCCGAAGAAGTCCTCGCTCACGCCCCCCGTAGTCCTCACGCTACAACTCACTACGTTGTGGATTCCAAAAAAATCCTCCAACTTGCTAACCTCACCAAGCGTGGAATCCGATTAGCATATACGAGCACAGATTTTCGCAAAGAAATGTCTGCATGGATGCACAGCAGCTTCTCATCTGCGCGCGAGGGACTCTTGGGCTACTCACTCAAAATGCCAGCGCTCCTCTCTCTGGTGATACCCACACTGGTGCGCTACTTTGACATCAGCCCGCTCCTGGCAATGCTTAATTACAAGAGCTTCACCTCCGCCCCGACCGTGTGCGTGATTACCGCTTCTGACAACACTCGCCTCTCGTGGCTTCAGACCGGACATCTAGCGGAGCGGCTCATGCTCTGGTTTAATGCTCATGGAGTGAATACGTCCATCTTCATGGCCTCTATCGAAATTGGCAACTTCGCGCAGCACGTGCAAGAGATTATCGATACAAAAGAAACGCCTCAATTTCTCTTTTGCATCGGATACATGGATGAGAAGCAAGTTCACAGTCCACGCCACCCGCTCAGCGATAAAATACTATGACCACACCACCTCTCGAAGACTCGCGCCCAATAATCTATGACCCACGACAGCCGAGCGATGCTTCGGCGTTAAGCGACGTCTTCGCTCTACCGTCGATTCGAATCATCGACGATTGGGAAGCTCAAGCGCGCGAATACGAACAAATCCTCAACCCCGCCTCACTCCAAAACCCCAGCGTCCGACCCGAGCAATCACTTCCAAAAGAATCGGGAGTCTGGGTGTATTATCCGTGGCGCCACTGCGTCATCCACTGTCTACCATCTCCCGAGTACGCTCATCTTCGTGCATCACGAAACCAAAACCTCATCACTCCCGCCGAACAGGAGCAATTCAGAAATGCGCGCATCGGCATTGCGGGGCTCAACGTGGGCAATCCCGCGGCCCTTTGCATTGCGCTTGAGTCCGGTGGTGTGTCTATGAAATTTGCCGATAACGACCATCTTGCAGCATCAAATCTAAATCGTTTCCGCGCTGGTCTGTGCGATATCGGACTCAATAAAGCAATCCTCACCGCTCGGCAAGTGTACGAAATCGACCCCTTCGCATCGATTGAAGTATTCGACCATGGCATTACTCCCGAAAATATCGAACAATTCCTTCT
>CAYZIF010000069.1:0-2286 GCA_964478355.1 uncultured Candidatus Saccharibacteria bacterium | reverse complement strand
ATCGTCGTCAGGCGAATAGCCTCATCACCGGTGCGATCATCGGCATTGTCCTTGTCCTCTCCTCATGGCTCATCGTCGACTTCGTGATGCGTATGCTCTATAGCGGGGCAGAAGGGAACGCCGGAAAGTTTGGTCCCTGGAACAGTATTCTCGCAGAGGATGCAGATTGGTGTATCGAGCCGCAGAAGACGAGCCCCTTGTTTGGTGATTTGCCGTTTACGCCTGGACAGGGACCGGTGGTAGATCCAACAGGCCCTTCCGAAAATCCCTATCCCGGTGGTAGCAGTGGAGCTAATTGTCCTGCAGCCAATCCTGCAGATATGGTTGCGTTTCCTGCCTCAGCTACGTCTGGAGGGACCGAGAAGGCGACTGCATCAACAGTGCAGAACTTCCTTGCCATGCGTGAGGCAGCGCTAAAAGACGGCATCAATCTTAAGGTGACGGATGGGTATCGACCGGAATCGGAGCAGGTTGAGCTTTGGAATAGTCGTGGTAGCGGGGACGTTGCGAAACCCTGTTCTCTCGGCGGTAACGGTTCCAACCATAACTCCGGTGTTGCGATCGACATCAGTGTCGGTTGCTCTAACGGACAATCAAACTGCAGCACGGCACAGTACAAATGGCTAAAGCAGAATGGTGGGAAATGGAACTTCCGCAACGCACTCCCAAACGATCCGGTGCATTGGTCTCCAAGCGGTAGATAGATTACCGAGTATTAAGTTTCCGTAACCACGCCTTCTGATGGCGTGCGTAGTGCCAGATGCGTGCGGAGAGGGTGGGGAGGAGTGATTCCTCATTGCGTTCGTCTCGAAGGTATTCACCAATGATACGGTACTCAAGGCCAAGCTCGTTCAATCGAGTGTCGCCGACATACGCACGTACCCGTTCCACTTCCTCAATGAGACCACTCGCAAGTGCTCTCTGTAGGCGAGCCTGAATGCGGGAACGGAGTTCGTCGCGCTCTACGTCCATCACAATCCACTCAACGGGATATCTCGGTTCACTCTGTTCGCGTTCGGGTACCTGCCCGTGGGACTCGATAATCTCAAGCGCACGAATGAGCCTGCGTCGATTGCTCGGATCGATTTTACTTGCTCTGCGGGGATCTCGTTCTTGAATCTCGTGCATCAGCTCTTCAGTTGATCGTTCCTCAAGGGTTGCGCGGAGCAGGGGATTGGCGGGCGTTGTTTCTGGGAGCCCGTAGATAAGCGCATCGAAATAGAAGTTGGTGCCGCCTGCGAGAATCGGTTCTTTGCCGCGAGCGCGGATAGACGAGATTAACGCCTCAGCGTCCTTCACGAAGTCGCCTGCGCTATACACCTCCTTAGGATCAAGAAAGTCGATGAGGTGATGGGGAATACCATCCATCTCTTCAGGAGTCGTTTTCTCTGTCCCGATATCAAGCATCCTGTAGATCTGCCTCGAATCGACGGAGATGACTTCCCCATCAACTTCCTTGGCAAGCGCAACTGCACGAGCTGATTTACCCGACGCGGTCGGGCCCACAACACACTTCAGAGGCGGTTCATGCTCCATGGGTAAGGATTGGGCAAAATGCTATCATAGTCAGGCTAAACAAGAACACCTATGAACAAAGAACAGAAAAGCAACTATTGTGAATATTGTGGTGATTTCCACGATCAGTATAGGGAGTATATGACCTCGATCCGTATCGGAGAGACCATCCCCGACTACGAATTCGAAGCGTTCCAGAACGATGAGGCGAAGACGATGAAGTTTTCTGACTTCCGCGGGAAGTGGCTCGTCGTTATGTTCTACCCAGCAGACTTTACGTTTGTCTGCCCTACCGAGCTTGAAGAAATGGCAGGACAGTACGAGACGATCACGGGCATGAACGCCGAGGTCGTATCGTTTTCAACCGATACTGTGTTCGTGCATAAGGCATGGCATGACACCTCGCCAGCGATCAAGAAGATCAAGTTCCCTATGGGTGCTGATCCAACCGGAAAGATCGCAAGCGCCTTTGGCGTATTGATCGAGGGTGGAGATCTTCCGTTTGTACCAGATGAGGGACTCGCCCTTCGTGGTACCTTTGTCATCGATCCTAATGGCGTTCTGCGCACCATGGAGGTTCATGACAACTCGGTTGGTCGCGCGGCAAGCGAAACCGTTCGCAAGCTTAAGGCTGCGCAGTTTGTCGAAGCGAACCCAGGCATGGTATGTCCTGCCGAATGGGACGAGGGCGATGCCGGCATGCAGCCGGGAATGGATAAAGTAGGAAAGATATAAACAAACGATCGGCGCCTCAAGGGGCGCCGATCTTCT
>CAYZIF010000068.1:0-2290 GCA_964478355.1 uncultured Candidatus Saccharibacteria bacterium | reverse complement strand
GTCGGGGATATTTTTTTTCAGTGCAGCAATGCCGTCTTGGTAGGAGAGAACAACTTCAGGAATCGCTCCTTGTGCGGTTAGGTGCTTAACGAGTGTTTCGCTCACCGTGGTGTCGTCATCGACAATGAGAACGCGGCGGTTATTCATGCCTCAATAGTATACCGCGGGAGCGAAACCGTAAATGTGGTGCCCTGGCCCTCCTGGGACGTGCAGGTGATAGAGCCTTTGTGAGCATCAATAATTCGTTTTGCGATGTACAGTCCAAAACCAGTTCCCGTCACACCTGCGCGCAGGGCATTCGTTGCCCGTTGGAATCCGTTGAAGATAGTGGCCAGCTCTTTTTCGGGGATTCCAATGCCGCTATCGTGCACGGTAAACGTGACCGATTCGTCACGATCGAGAAGAGAAATCGAGACCTCTGAATTGGGTGGTGAATATTTGACCGCATTTGAGATTAAATTGTCGAACACGAGGCGCAGGCGATCCGTGTCCCCGTAGATCATAGCCGTACTGCCCGAGGTGATATTGGTGCTGAGGGTTATCTTATGTGCACGGGCGATCAGATCTGCATTGTTCACGCGATTGAGTACAAGTTCAGCTGCATCAAGTGGCGCAAAGGCGCGTACATCGGTGGGACCTTGGTCGACCGACGAGGTTAGAAGGAATGATGTCGACAGATCGATCAGCATACAAACGTGGTTGTACATAACCGTGAGTGACTCGTGCATTTTTGTAGAGAGCGACGCGTCTTTCTTGAGTTCAGCAAGTTCCCATCGCAACGACATAAGTGGCGTACGCAATTCATGAGAGGCAACGGCAACGAAATCAGCTTTTAAGTCAATGAGATCCTGCTCCCGTTTTCTGAGGATATACGAAATGCCGAGTAGAGTAAGGAGTGCAAGGGTAGCGAGTATAACCAGAGCTACTTGGGTGACGAATGCTGCGCGGTGAATATCCGCGCTTTGATCGAGACCGACAATAGCGACCGTTTCGCCATTTGCATTTCGTATCGGCGCAAGTGCTGAAATCCAGTTACCCCAGCGATCCTCTGATATTTCAAGTACCGATTCGGTTTCGGGATCCCATGCAGAATACAGTTCTGGCGATGCTTCAGGGTACTCCTGTCCTGGCGGGGAGTAATCTTCAGACCTTGGATCCTCAGAATCAACGATAAAGAGTATTTTGTTCTCGCGTTGTGCCATGAGGTACACAAAGCGAAGGTCGGGGTTTGCATCTTTGATCGCGACGATATCTTTTTTGAGCTCTGCGTATACGGGATGTACTAAGTCGGTAGGCGAAACAGAGAGGCGCTCAATGCGCGTGGGATCGATGAGGGCCGCAATTGTTTGCGCACTTCTACTGAGATTCGTGTACTCTCGATTATTTGTTGTTTCGTTGATGTAGAAGTATGCGCCGATCCCTGCCGCGCACACGGCAAGTGAGACGAGAAGGTAGATTGCCTCGGTAAGACGAAACATGAAGCGACGACGCATGTGTGTAGTATACGGGGCGGCATCTGTGTTTGAGGTTTTATACCCAGGCGTCTTCGTGCTTGAATAGACCAGTGATTGGCATTTTCGATTCCGGTTCAGGTGGACTTTCGGTCCTCGCGGCGCTCCGCAAGCGCGCTCCCAAAGCCGATGTAGTCTATTTTGGGGATATTGCGAACAATCCGTATGGCACCCGTTCCAAAGAAGAGCTGGCGAGGTTTGTAGAAAATGGGTGTAAGCGCCTTGCGGAGTACGGAGCAACCGAGATCGTCGCGGCCTGCAATAGTATTTCGTACTCGATTCTCGCGGGAGCAACCGGGCATGATCGATTGATTGAAATGACCCGTCCTGCAGCGCGCATGATGCGCCACTATGCTGGCGAGCGAGTGCTTCTTCTCGCAACGCCCGCAACGATAGCGAGTGGTATATATAAAGAAGCGCTCTGGTCAATTGTGGCGCTCGACGAACTAGCTATTCCTGCGCTTGCGGGGGCGATTGAAAGCGAGAAGAGTAGTGCCGAGATTACTGGTATTATTCGCGGTGCTCTCGAAGAGCGAAAAGGGAAGGCCTACGACAAGATCCTCTTGGGTTGCACACACTATCCCTTGGTGCAGAATGAAATCGCTCTTTGTGCCAAAGACCTATTCCCGGGCGCTGGAGTACTTGACCCAGCAGATGCAGTTGCGGAAGAGGCAGTGCGGCGCTTTGCACATGAGGGGACTGGCAGCATACAATTCCTTATATCGGCTGATTCTCATGGGTTTCGCAACCGCATTGCGCCGATGTTCTTGGAAGGGAAC
>CAYZIF010000067.1:0-2293 GCA_964478355.1 uncultured Candidatus Saccharibacteria bacterium | reverse complement strand
GAAGAAGAACCCAAGCCAATTAATGATGCAGACTTACCATTCTAACCTATGAAAAGAACTATTCTTCACGGAGAGAACCTTGTCAAAGTAGACTACAAAGATGTAGCCTTCTTGCGCAAGTTCGTCACCTCCGAATTCAAGATTAAGGCCGCAGCTCGCACGCGCCTGTCCGATAAGGATCAGCGCCGCGTGGCCAACGCCATCAAGGTTGCCCGATTCATGGCGCTCATGCCATTCACTCGCAACCAGACCGTTAAGAAGACCCAATAATCTTCCCGCCAAAAAGCCCCTCACGGGGCTTTTTGGTTACTTCTTAGTTAGCGCTTGAATACTTTTGGACCCATCTCACCCTTGAGTGGTTCGGCATCCACCACTGCGGATGCGGCGTAGATTTTGGCACGAATTTCTTTCTCGAGCTTTGGGTTCTCTTTAAGGAAATTGCGAGCGCCCTCCATGCCCTGACCGAGCTTCTCGCCGTTGTAGCTGTACCAGCTTCCCTGCTTCTCAACGACACCAAACTGAATTCCTGCATTGATGGTATCGGCGTGTCCCGAGATACCCTCGTTGTAGAGAATGTCGAACTCACAGGTACGAAATGGCGCGGCAACTTTGTTTTTAACAATCTTAATCTTAATTCTATTGCCCACGATTTTCTCGCCCGACTGGATTTGAGCACTACGACGAATTTCGATACGTACCGATGAGTAGAATTTGAGCGCCAGGCCTCCGGTAGTAGTTTCGGGGTTACCGAACATCACGCCAATCTTCATACGAATCTGGTTGATGAAGAGCACCGTAGTATTGGTCTTGGACACCACGCCCGTGAGCTTGCGAAGTGCGTGACTCATAAGTCGTGCCTGCAATCCCACGTGCTGCTGATCCATCTCTCCCTCAATTTCAGCGCGAGGCGTGAGCGCAGCAACCGAATCGACAACGATAAGAGAAATGCCCCCAGACTTGACCAGTGCCTCAACAATTTCGAGCGCCTGCTCTCCATGGTCTGGCTGTGAGATAAGGAGGTCCTGGATCTTCACTCCGATCTTCTTGGCATATTCAGGATCCAGTGCGTGCTCGGCGTCTACGTATGCCGCTGTCCCACCCATCTTCTGAACTTCAGAAACTAAGTGCAAGGCGAGTGTTGTCTTTCCCGATGATTCGGGACCGTAGAGCTCTACCACGCGACCACGAGGCACTCCGCCCACCCCTAATGCAATGTCGAGTGAAATTGAGCCCGTGGGAATAACATCCACATCAACACGACGACCATCGCCGAGCTTCATGATGCTACCCTCTCCGTACTTTTCCTGAATCTCGCGTATCGCCATCGAGACGTGTTTGTTCTCGGTCATATCGACAACCTCTTTTTCTTCCTTTTTCTTTGCCATAGGTGGTGGTGAATTAGTTCAGCCAGCATAGCAGGCATGTAAAAACGCGCAAGAAAGAAAAGACCCCCGTCCTAGGACGGGGGTAACGAGACACCAACGGTGCGGTAGAAACGACGTTTCGTCTTCGCACCACCAAAGAGTGGGTCGTATGCGAAGCTTATCTCAATGGTCGAGACCACCATCACGCCATTGTGCATGGTTTGCGTAATGGTAACGGTTGACCAGAGAACATCGTACAGAAACGAACGATACGGAACCGCCATGTGTCCTTCTGCACGGATAATGGCGTAGGTCGCCTTGTCGACTAGCAACGTACCCACGGAAGATGAGAACATTTTCCGGTCGGGGTCATCGCTCACATCGACTTCACCGAGTCGTGGAGCAAACGATAATCGCCAACACTCGTGATCGTCACAGGGCACCTCTGCGGGCTCGGCGAGGTTGAACTCGAAGCGAGCTAGGAGTGCGGGGTCAATGAAGAACGGCAGTGGCTGCGGGGCATCGCGCTGAGGCTTGCCATCGCGAATCACCTTGCGCTGCATCATGCGGACTCCATCGCCCCAGACAGCGTACTGCTCCCGATGCTCTACTCTGGGTTTGAGGGGGTCACTGATGTCTTCATCAATGCGTTCTTTGGTCCACGTACCTCCGTGAATTTGCCGTCGAACATCTCCTCGGAGACGCTCAATCATGGCAGCTTTGATAAGCTCGACGCTAGGCACCACAGGCGGCACGAGAACCGCTTGCAGCACGAGTGCGCTCAGTACCAGCATAGCAATCTCCTTTGGTTGTAAATCTACGAAAAGTCTATTATACCATGTATTTGAAATAGTGTATAGAGCTCAAAATCTGAATGTTTGACTTTTGCTTATAAGTGTGCTATTATTAAGTAGTGCTGCTCATGGTGA
>CAYZIF010000066.1:0-2293 GCA_964478355.1 uncultured Candidatus Saccharibacteria bacterium | reverse complement strand
GGTACATCGAGCGTGAGAAGTACCGACACGACTACAAGCCCCACGAGAATGACCATGGTTGCCCAAAATCCCAAGAACGTGAAGAGTGGCCACCCAAGACCCAAGCCGAGGTATCCACCCTGAATGAGGCGGCGAGCACTGTCGCCTTCTCCAATGCTATAAAAAATACCTAACACCGAGAGCACAAAAAGTAGCGTTCCAAAGAGTGCCGAAGAGGCAACCTGACGATGAATCGATTTGATAAAAGCGATTCCCAGCATACTAAAAGCAATGGGAACAATGAAGAAACCCCAACCAAATAAGCTACGAACGGTCAGGTTAAAATAAATGCCAGCACTCCCCGCTTTTCCGATGAATGCCAACGTACTGACGATAACAATAAGAAAACAAAAGATTCCCGCGATAGAATTGCGAGTTTCCTGTGACACACCTATCGAAAAACCGCTCTCGCCGTCCTCCTCGTCTTTCTTTCGATTCTTTTTCTTGCTCTTGGCCACGTGAAATACGCGTGAATACCTCTCTAGTATAGCCCCTCCTCCACCAGACGCAATGCTGGTTATCAAGAAAAAAGCCAGTCGCGGATGCGACTGGCTTGGATGTCTAGACTTGGCGGATGCTGTCCCACTGAGCCACGATACCGACCGTGATATTGGTGAGCTCGCACTGACCTCCGCACCACTTCGTACTGATGGCGGATGAAATAAGATGCGAATCCACAGAACTCACCAGCTTTGTCTCTTTTGTTTTGAGATCGCAATCACACGTCAGCACGACAACGTTGGATGCTTTGCCGTACTTCTTCAAGCCCACAGCGTACTTCAGCGAGCGGTCGAACGCCGTCAGTCCGATGTAGACGATTGCCAAGTCGTAGCATGTCGCATCTTGGCGAATAGCTCGCTCGACAACCGATTGAGCAGCCGACGCTTCGTGCTCCATACGCTTGAGCGCTGCGGGTGGCGACAGAGCATTAAGCACTTCTTGTGGTGAGTACTCGAGATTGCCCGCTCGTGTCGTGACCTCCAGACCTCTCCCAAGGCACTTGAGCGCATCGTCGACCTCCATGCCAAGATCGTTGTAGGTCGCCAGAAGCACCCGAAACGAGGTGTGCCCCTTCATGAGCTCTGGCAATTGCTCTCGTATGAACTGCCCTCCTGTAATGAACATGCAAACTCCTTTCGAAAATTATTATACCATGACTTAGCTGAACTGAAAAGACCCCCACTTGGGGGCCTTTTCAGTTCACGTATTAGAGTGAGACGTCGTCTTTGGACTTGAGTCCCGTACCTGCAGGAATCAAGCGGCCGATGATAACGTTTTCCTTTAAGCCACGGAGAATATCTTCTTTGCCTGCAATCGAAGATTCGATGAGCACCTTTGCCGTCTCCTGGAATGAGGCCGAGGAAAGGAACGATTCAGTGGTCAGCGAGACTTTCGTAATACCCATGACCTGCTGCTCGTAGGTTGCTTCAACCTTATCAGCGTTGCGCGCGTTGATATTGGCCTGCTGCATTTTGCGCTTCTCGATGAGATCACCTGCCAACAGGTCGGTATCACCTGAGTCAACGACTTTCACGCGGCTAAACATCTGACGAACGATGATTTCGACGTGCTTATCGTTGATGGTGTCGCCCGTTGGGAAGTAGATAGCTTGTACCTCGCGAATAATATAGCGAGCAACTGTATTGAGGTCTGCAGTCGTTGCAAAGAGCTCCTTGAGATCCACGTGACCTTCACAGAGACGCTGACCACGTGTCACCTTGTCACCCGACTGTACTGCGATGGCGACGTTTGGCGATACGAGATACTCGCGCTTCTCTTGCGTCTCAGAATCCTCGATGATAATTGCTTTGTGCTTTCCGCGCTCTTCAAGAGCGAGAACAACTCCGTCAATTTCAGAGATGATTGCCTTGAACTGTGGGGGTCGTGCTTCGAAAATTTCTTCAACACGAGGCAAACCCATCGTGATGTCCGCACCTCCGGTAACACCTCCGGTGTGGAACGATTTCATGGTGAGCTGGGTACCAGGTTCACCGATGGCCTGTGCGGCAACGATACCAACGGCCTCACCTACCTTCACCACAGCGTTCTTGGAGAGGTCGTAGCCGTAGCACTTGCGACAGATACCACCCAGAGAGTTGCAGGTAATTGCGGATGCGATACGGACACGCGTGAGACCGAGCTCCTGAATGCGGCGAGCGACTTCTTTGTCGATAATCTTGCCCTTCTTCACGAGAATCTCCCCGTTTTCATCTTTGATATCTTCAAGGACGGTACGGCCGCGAACACGCTTTGC
>CAYZIF010000065.1:0-2390 GCA_964478355.1 uncultured Candidatus Saccharibacteria bacterium | reverse complement strand
CTGGTGCGGCTTCATGATAATGACTGGATGCGGCGTCTTGGGATTGATCTCCTGCGTGTTAGCCTTTGTATGCCCAAGCACGGATCGGCTGAACTCTACACACGCAAGTTGCATACCGTAGCAAATGCCGAAGTATGGAATCTTTTTCTCACGTACAAACTGAATAGCGCGGATCACACCTTCGATCCCCCGTGATCCGAATCCGCCAGGCACGAGCACTCCATCGAAGTTCGCAAGCTCGCGCACAAGCGCTGGATCCTTCTCATATTGCTCTGCATCAACCCAGGTGAGGACTGGTCTTGCGTTGTGATGCCATGCTGCATGCTTGAGCGCCTCGATCACTGAGATGTATGAATCCGCGAGTGTGAAGTCTCCTGTGCCAAAATACTTACCAACCACAGCAATCTTCACTTCGCGTTTGCCGTCTTGCGCCGTCGCGATCTTGGTTGCAAATGCTTTGAATGCGCTACTGTCTTTCTTGCGAGCGCGCAGGTTGAGTGTCTTGAGGAGTTTCTCGCCGAGCTTCTCGTTTTCGAGTCGCACAGGTACTTCATAAATCGACCGTGCGTCAGGCGCAGAGATCGCGTGATCAGCTGGTACACCACATGAAATTGCAAGCTTCGCACGACGTGGTGCATCAATCTCACGTTCTGCACGACAAATGATGAAATCTGCTTGGATCCCAGCGGAATTGAGAAGTCGCGCTGCGTGCTGCGTTGGTTTGGTTTTCATCTCCCCCACCATCGCGGGAATTGGCAAATAACTCACCAGCACAAACGCAACGTCCTTGGGCGAAGAGAGCTTCATCGTACGTGCGGCTTCAAGGAAGAGAATATTCTGGTACTCGCCGACAGTTCCACCGATTTCGATCACCGTAATCTCGGCGTTGTTCTTCGTAGCAGCAGCCTTGATGCGACGAATAATTTCTTCTGGAATATGTGGAACAACTTCTACACACTTTCCTTTGTATTCCAAGTTGCGTTCTTTGTGGATCACGGTCTCGTAGACACGCCCCGTCGTCATGTAGTTGGCTGACGTGAGATCAGTGTCGAGAAATCGCTCGTAGTTGCCCATGTCCTGATCTGTCTCATCGCCATCGTCCGTTACGAAGACTTCACCGTGCTCTGTTGGATTCATGGTTCCCGCGTCGATGTTCACGTACGGATCAGCCTTCACCGCCGTCACCGTGAACCCTTTGGTCTGCAAAATCTGCCCAATACTTGCCGCGGTAATCCCCTTGCCAACCGAGGACATCACACCGCCCACCACAAAAATAAACTTCTTGGATTTCTTTGCCATAGCGGAGAATATGAATTCGCGGACAGTATACCAATGATCAATGTCAGGCACCAGTGGCGTAGCAGAGCGATTGCAGTGACAATGTGACACCATGACCTAAATAATGGTTGGGGTTGGTGGGTAAGGGGGCTTACGGAGCCGAGTGCCCCGATGCGAGGGGCACGGAGGCGAGTACGAGACAACTCCGACCCGAAGGGCGGAGTATGTCGTACCCCGTCCCATCAACCCCAACCATTATTTAGGTCGCGTTGACAAAATGACGTGAAATGGCTATGATGCGCCAGTTATGTCTGAACCAATCATCCGCAAATCTGGATTCGCAGTGCTCATGGGACGCTCCAACGTGGGCAAGTCCTCGCTTTTGAATACCCTCGTGGGTACCAAAATCGCTGCTGTGACCTCCAAACCGCAGACTACCCGTGACGCAATTCACGGCGTTGTGCACGATCCTGTTCGCGGGCAAATTGTGTTCGTAGACACCCCGGGTATCCTCAAGGAACGCCACAGTGTGCTCTCAGGATTGCTCCAGACCCGCGTACAGGAGGCACTTGAGGGCGTAGACTGTATTCTCTACGTTGTCGACCCTACGCGCGATATTGGAGACGAGGAGCGCTACACCCTTGCTCTCATCCGCAAGCTCACCATTCCGAAGATTCTCGTCATCAACAAAATTGACGACCCGGACAAGCCATACCTTGCAGAATACCGATTCCTCAAGGAGGACGAGCATTTCGATCAGGTAATCGAAATCTCCGCGCTTCGCGCACGCCACATCGAATCACTCAAGGATCTCGTGTTCCAATACATGGAGCCGACGCCTGAGGAAGCGATGCCCTACCCAGAGTCGCAGCACACCAACGTCAACCACCATTTCTTCATTTCCGAAATTATCCGCGAAAAGGTATTTCTCACGACCGAAAAAGAAGTTCCATACTCAGTAATGGTACACGTTGACAACGTCGAAGAAAAAGACACATTGCTCGTCATCGCCGCTCGCATCATCACCACCGCAGACCGCTACAAGAAGATGATCATCGGCCAAGGTGGAAGCAAGATCAAAGAAATCGGCACACTTGCTCGCAAGGAATTGG
>CAYZIF010000064.1:0-2513 GCA_964478355.1 uncultured Candidatus Saccharibacteria bacterium | reverse complement strand
CGCGATAAGACCGATGACGAATGCCGTACCATAGCTCACGTTCGAGCTGGTGATGAGCGACGTCAGGCCAGCTTTCTGCAGCAGGATGAATCCAGCGATGAGCACAATAGCGAGCGGGAGAGCATACGCGAAATCGCCCCAGCCTTTAGCGACGGCCTTCTTCTCTACCGAGATGGTGTAGCCGTGACCATGCACGAGATTCGTCAATTCCGTCGCTATCTCCTCAGGGCTGCCGCTCCACTGCCCTGTCACGTTCACCTGCTCGCCCGAGAGCGATACATGGGCGCTCGCGACATTCGGAAGCTCCTTGAACGTTTCTTCGATAAGCACGGTACACGCCTTGCAGTGCATGCCGCTCACGTGAAATTCATAGGTCCGTGAGTTGGAATCTTCCATTAGAATCTCCAGTCTATCATTTAATCTGCATAATACACCGAGAGAATCCATGCACTCTAAACACCCCCACTGCATCGCAGAGTGCCCGTTGTTATTAGAACCACTGGTCAACGAGTTGGATTGCTAGTGACGTTCGGCCACAACTAGGCAGAACATCCGCCGCCACTTTGAGCCTGTGGCAACTGTTTGACCTTTGATGTGATGTCCTGATACCCAGACGAACTCGAGTAAGGAGCACTTAGCATCTCCTTTGGAGAAACGTCTTTCCATGCGACACCTTTCTGCTGCTGCATATAGGTCGCGATGGTGAGATACGTTTCCGGGAACCAATAGGAATTTACTGCGAGAGCCGCTTTGTACATGTCCCGCTCGCTCACGCCTTGCGAAGCCATGAGCTCTAAGAGCCCGAGCATCGCCATACCGTGATTACAATCGGGGAAGTGCGTTGAGTTGCCACAGCAGGGGCGGAAGATATTCCGCGACACACGATCCACAATCGCCTGTTGGTCAGCGGTGAGTGTCACGAGCGAGTGCATGTTGTAATGGTCCATTGGGTTCCCTTTTGCGAGGATCCAACCGCCCGTCGATGCGAAGTTACCTGCTCCTTTATACGCGGGATTCATCATCTCGTTTTTGTCTTCAAGAATTTCGTTCTTGTTTGCAAGTCCTAGCGCCCAGAGCAGATTGAGGAGATACGGGGCGTTTTGGTTTGTGATGACAATCTTGTCGTTTGCGTTTTTCTCAAGCATTTTCTCGAACTCTACCGGGAATCCGCCGCGGTCTTTATACAGAGCCGCCATCTTGGCTGGATCAATGGCACCAACCTCGACCATTTTTGCACCAAGATCGCCCCACGTGATAGGTAGGACAACACCTGCCGCTGGTATGACTGACTCCTGAAGCTGGTCCGGGTTATTTGTCGCGGCCACTACGCCTCGACCACTACCAGACGGACCATAGTACATCGTCATAGCAATGAGAACTCCGGCGGCGACAATACTCAGAGGTGTTGCATATTCTTTAACTATGCCTTCAACGGTTCTCTTTTGTGTTTGTGTTTCCATATTAAGGTATTACTCAACTTTAAAGTTGAACATCATTCCTGCTTCAAGGTGTTCAGCGATGTGGCAGTGCCCCATCCACGTACCTGGATTCGTCGGGTAGAGGAGGATATCGACAGTCTGGCCGGATGGCACAAGAACCGTGTCTTTCCATGCAAGATTACTTTCCCTTACGTTATTTTTTGCCAATACCAGAAACTGTTGACCGTGAAAGTGAATTGGGTGCTGCATCGGATGCATTGAGTTCGGATCGTTAAATATCCGAATCTTCACAGGCGTATCCCTTTTGAAGGTCCAGTTGATATCCTTGTTTTCCTTTCCAGTCGCTTGATCAACGATTTTCCATTTAACGGACTCGGTATTCGACATTTGATTCATCATTTGATTCGTGTCATCCCATTCGATGCCGTCAGGACTTGTACTCATCATGGAACCGCCCATCATCTGACCATTGGGCATCGCATGATTGTCGTGACCCATTCCTTGCATGTCCGTCATGTTGCTACCCATATCGAGCGTAAGCTGGACCTGTTTGTCCGGGGCTTTGTCGAAATAAGGTCGCAATGGGTTGATGCTCTGCACCGTTTCTGTATGGGTTTTCAGCTGATCGAACTGTGAAGCATACGACACCTGAACTGGATCGCTTGAAACGGTCACGGTGCCAAGCTTGTAGGTGTTGTCGGGTGTTTTGTTTTGAATGGCGAATGATCCGCTCTTGTCGAACAAGACCTCCACAATCGCTCGTTCCGAGGGGCTCACTATCACCGAGTCTTCCCACTGGTCTTTTTCATATGCACTACCGTCAGCTCCGACAAGTTTTAACTTTGCGCCATCGATAGCAAAGTTAAACGGCCTAGTGTTCGCAGAATTGGTGACATAGAAGCGTATCACCTCTCCTTTTTGTACGGAGAGCGAGTAATTGGTTTCGCCATTGACGAGCATGACATTGCCATATCTACCCATGAGCGTCCGATCTGCTCCTTGTTTGCTTAACGCGATCTTACCGTCCTCAATAAGGATATCATCGAGGAATAGAGGCACTTCACGGTTGACCGA
>CAYZIF010000063.1:0-2606 GCA_964478355.1 uncultured Candidatus Saccharibacteria bacterium | reverse complement strand
CACGCCAATGAGCGCCAAGAAATCAAAGAGATTTCCGCAGGCAACATCGCCGCAACCGTGGGTATGAAGGACACCAAGACGGGTGATACACTCTGTGACCCTGAGCACCCCGTTATTTTGGAAGGTATCGATATCCCAGAATCAGTTATCTCGCTTCGTATCGAGCCAAAGACCAAAGCCGACCAAGAAAAGATGGGTGTGGCACTGCGCAAACTCTCCGACGAAGATCCTACGCTCCGCGTGGGTACCGACCCCGAGACCGGACAGGTCATCATCAAGGGTATGGGTGAGTTGCACCTCGAAATTATCGTCGATCGTATGCGTCGCGAGTTTACCGTTGACGCTACCACGGGCCGACCGCAGGTTGCCTACAAAGAAGCCATCAGTCAAAACGCACAAGCCGAAGGAAAGTACATCAAGCAGACCGGTGGTCGCGGACAGTACGGTCACTGCTGGTTGCGCGTTGAACCACTCGAGCGTGGCAAAGGATTTGAATTTGAAGATGAGGTCAAAGGAGGAGCCATCCCACGCGAATTTATTCCCGCCGTTGAAAAGGGTGTTCGCGAGGCGCTCGACAAGGGTGTCATCGCAGGATTCCCGCTCGTGGACCTCAAGGTTATCGTCTACGATGGTTCCTACCACGACGTTGACTCGTCCGAGGTCGCTTTCAAGGTTGCCGCAAGCATGGCACTCCAAGAGGCAGTTCGCCGTGCCAAGCCTGTAATCCTTGAGCCAATCATGAAAGTCGAAGTTACTGTGCCCGACAACTATCTGGGTGCTGCAACCGGCGACTTGAACTCACGCCGTGGCCAGATTCTCAATGTGAACGATCGCGGTTCGCTGGGACTCAAAGTCATTGATGCGCGTGTTCCGTTATCCGAAATGTTCGGCTATGCTACTGCTATGCGCTCCTACTCACAGGGACGCGCCAACTTCTCTATGACCTACTCTCACTACGATCCCGTGCCCAATAATGTAATGGCGGCAATTCAAGAGGGAAAGAAATAAATGGATACCAAGCAAATACGAAAATTACTCCGAGAGAACGCTGCGGTGGTGCTGGTCGAGGAGGGGCACCCACCGTTGATTGTTCGGGAACTGCCGGCGACCGAAGAGCCGCAGGAAGTACCAATCTCAGCGCGCTGGCCAAAGAGTAGACCCCCAGCACCGGCCACGCAGGATTCAGTGTTGGAACGTCTCAACAATGAAATCCTTGCGCTCAAGGAGCAGATAGCGCAGGAAGAACAGTCGCTAGGGAAGTAATTGACTTTATAAAGTATTCAGGATAGAATAAAAACCACCTAATTTGTGCGATACCGCCAGACCAATGGAGCACACCACGGCAACACTGGTCTGGTGATTAACAGGCGTATCGCGCACTAAACAACACCATGGCAGAAGCATTCGATCGTAGCAAACCACACGTCAACATCGGTACCATTGGTCACGTTGACCACGGCAAAACCACGCTTACCGCGTCCATTTTGCACGTTTTGGATATGCTCAAGGGCGAGGGCTACGGAGCTCGCGTTGAGGGCATCGACGGTATCGACAACGCACCCGAGGAAAAAGCACGTGGTATCACCATCGCGCTCCACCACTCCGAGTACTGGACCCCAAACCGCCACTACGCACACATCGACGCTCCAGGACACGCCGACTATATCAAGAACATGATTACCGGTGCCGCCCAGATGGACGGTGCAATCTTGGTCGTTGCCGCAACTGATGGTGCAATGCCTCAGACACGCGAGCACATTCTCTTGGCACGTCAGGTCGGTGTTCCTTACATCATCGTCTTCCTCAACAAGGTAGATATGGTGGATGACAAAGAAATGATCGACTTGGTTGAAGAGGAGCTCAAGGAGCTTTTGGCCAAGAACGGCTTTACCGATTCTCCAGTTATCCGCGGTTCGGGCCTCAAGGCACTTGAGTCCAAGTCCATGGATGATGAGTACGCCAAAGCAGTCAAGCAGCTCATCGACACCTGCGACACCTACATCAAAGAGCCAAAGCGCGAAGTTGATTTGCCATTCTTGATGCCTGTCGAAGATATCTTCTCGATCGAAGGTCGTGGAACTGTTGTCACCGGACGCATCGAGCGTGGTGTCATCAAGGTCAACGATGAAATCGAAGTCGTCGGTATCCGCGCAACGCAGAAGACTGTCGTTACCGGTATCGAAATGTTCAACAAGTCGCTCAACGAGGGTATGGCCGGCGACAACGCAGGTATCCTCATCCGCGGTTTGAAGAAAGAAGACGTCGAGCGCGGTCAGGTCTTGGCCAAGCCAGGTACCACAACCCCTCACACTGAGTTCGATGCTGAAATCTATGTTCTCACCAAGGAAGAGGGCGGACGACACACCCCATTCTTCAAGGGCTACAAGCCACAGTTCTACTTCCGCACCACTGATGTAACCGGCGAGGTCTTCCTTCCCGAAGGAGCAGAAATGGTCATGCCTGGCGACACCGTTACCGTCAAAGTTACCTTGATTCACCCAATCGCTATGGATGAGAAGCTCCGCTTCGCAATCCGCGAGGGAGGCAAGACGGTCGGCGCAGGTGCAGTCACGAAGATTAATAAATAATTACGAATATCTTCGCTC
>CAYZIF010000062.1:0-2640 GCA_964478355.1 uncultured Candidatus Saccharibacteria bacterium | reverse complement strand
GATACGTCGCTCGGCTCTTCATGGCAAGCATATGTCGTTGATGGGCACCCCGCGCTTCCGATACAAGAAGACGAAACCGCGCTCATCCTTTGGGCGTTGTGGGAGCACTGGCTTGTGTCGAAGGACTTGGATTATATTGAGTCGATTTACAATTCGTTCATAAAAAAAGCGGCAACATTTCTTTCTTCGTATCGTGATACGTACACGGGATTGCCGAAACCTTCCTACAATCTTTGGGAGGAAAAGTTTGATGTACACACATATACTGCGGCATCCATATATGCGGGACTCAAGGTGGCGGCGAGGTTTGCAGAAATCCTTGGCAAGGAGCGAAGCGAGCATAATTTTGACACCGTAGCGGATGAGATGAAGGAGGCGATTATGAAACATCTCTTTAACCCCGAAGACGGCAATTTCTACCGCTCACTCAGTGTAGACAAAGACGGGGTGATGTCGTTCGACAAAACAATAGACTCGTCGAGCGCATACGGCATCTTTATATTCGGTGTGCTCGACCTCGATGACGAGCGGCTTGTGCGTGCCATGGCGCAAACAAAAGAGCGCCTGCTCATTCGTACACCGGTCGGAGGTATTGCGCGATATGATCATGACCAGTACTTTCGAGGGAATACTGACGTCGTGGGGAATCCATGGTTCATCACGACGCTGTGGTTCACTCAATTCGCTATCGCTCGCGCAATGACCGACCGCGATCTTGACGAAGTGCGCGCAGACCTCAACTGGGTGGAACGCAGTGCGCTTCGTTCCGGCGTACTTTCTGAGCAGTTGAACCCCTATACCAGAGAACAAGTCAGTGCCGCGCCATTGACCTGGAGTCATGCAGAATACATTCGCACAGTCATCATGTACATGCGCAAATTAAAAGAGCTACACTTGATAAAATGAACATGCAATCCGGCTTATCAATCACGTATTATAATTCCCCCGACGTTTCACGTTTCGCTTCGTCTGCCCCGCTTGACCTTGATGGAAAGCTCGAATTAATCGTCAACAAAAAGACCGGTGAATACCTCATGTCCGAGGAGGTGCTTCGCCTGCCGTTCGATGCAAATATATTTGCAGAAACGAAGCGTCTGGCTGAGCGGTACTTCACTTCGCAACTGAAGTTCGTCATTGTGATTGGTATTGGTGGTT
Organism: uncultured Candidatus Saccharibacteria bacterium; assembly: GCA_964478355.1. Classification (GTDB taxonomy): domain Bacteria; phylum Patescibacteriota; class Minisyncoccia; order 2-02-FULL-40-12; family GWA2-44-9; genus JAGOPO01. The sequence continues at coordinate 1,485 of CAYZIF010000062.1, read as the reverse complement.
CAAACCTGGGAACGAAGGCACTGTACGACGCACTTCGCGGTCCGCTTGATCTCATGAACACCACAAAGCCGAAGATCCTTTTTCTCGATACGACATCCGCCACCCTCCTCCACGAGATTGAGGAAGTACTCGCGCTTCATGTGCATTATGCGGACGAGGTACTCATCAACATCGTGAGTAAATCCGGCACAACCACCGAGAGCATCGTTAATTTTGAACTAATAATCGAGCATTTGAAGAGCCACGTTGAGCACATTGAGACACGAGTGGTTGCTACGACCGACCACGGCTCCAAGCTTTGGAAGTATGCTGAGGCGAACGGATATGGACTACTTGCGGTACCTGAGAGTGTGGGCGGGAGATTCTCGGTTTTTTCCGGCGTCGGGTTATTTCCACTTCTTTTGGCGGGGATAGATGTGACGCAATTTCGCGAGGGTGCTTCGGAAATGTTTACGCACTGTACTTCAGGTGACTCAACCGAAAACCACGCACGTCGTAGCGCCGAGGTGATCTTTGCAGCAATGCAGAGCGGCGTGTCGATGTTGAATATTTTTCACTTTAATCCTGAGTTGGAGTCGCTGGGGAAATGGGAGCGCCAACTCATTGCCGAGTCATTGGGAAAAGAAAAAGACCTGAATGGAAAAACAGTCAATGCGGGAATCACTCCAATCGTTTCGATTGGGTCGACCGACCTCCATTCAATGGCACAACTGTATTTTGGTGGACCACGCGACAAGTTCACGATGATTATTCGAGCGGGCGAGGTGACCTCGCGCCGGGTACACCTCAAAACACCGACTGAGGCGCTTGTTCCTGGTATCAGTGGAAGAACACCCGCAGACATTATGGAATCCATTTTGGTCGGTGTGCGCGAGGCGTACCAAAAGAATAAATTACCGTACGTCGACATTCGACTTCCGGCGGTTTCCGCACACGCAATTGGCGCTTACATGGAGTGGCGTATGGCTACTGTGCTCTACCTTGCAGCGCTTATTCATGTGAATCCGTTTGATCAGCCGAACGTTGAGGATTATAAGAAGGGAGCGCGCGAGGCGCTTGCGGTGAACAGTAAGTCGTAATAAAACAACTGATATGTATATTTTATTTGATATTGGAGGAACGAATATGCGCGTTGCGCTTTCTCGCGACGGCCAGGGGTTCGATGAGCCAGTGATTATTCCTACCCCAAAAGATTTTGATGCTGGGGTTGCTGAATTGCTGCGCATTTCAAAGGAACTCGCAGGTGGAGCGGAAATCACGGCGGTGGCCGGAGGAATCGCTGGAGTCCTTTCGCGAGACAAGAATACACTCTTGAGCGGACCGCACCTTCAAGGTTGGGTTGGCAAGCCGATCAAAGCGGCGCTCGAACATGCATTTGGTGTCAGCGCATTTATCGACAACGATACGGCTATCGTCGGACTAGGGGAGGCTGTCGATGGGGCAGGCAAAGGATATCCGATTGTTGCATACATCACTGTCTCGACG
>CAYZIF010000061.1:0-2652 GCA_964478355.1 uncultured Candidatus Saccharibacteria bacterium | reverse complement strand
CAGCATCACCCTCAAAATTCATTCTTGCCACCAAGCTGGGAATGTCCCAGATTTACGGTGATACCGGGGAGGCCATGGGCGTCACCCTTCTTCAGGTTGTTCCCAACGTCGTCACGCAGGTCAAAACCAAGGAAAAAGATGGCTATTCTGCCGTTCAGCTGGCCACCGGTGCCAAGAAGGCATCCAAGCTTTCCAAGGCAGTTCGCGGTCATTTCAAGGAGCTGGGTTCGTTCCGCTGGTCACGAGAATTTAAGGCAACCGCAGTCGGAGGTAAGGATTTGAGCGTAGGCGACACAGTCGATGCTTCAATCTTTGCTCCTGGCGATATCGTCAAAGTGGCAGGTCTCACCAAGGGTAAGGGATTTGCGGGTGCGGTGAAGCGTCATGGATTCCATGGTGCTCCTGCTTCCCACGGTCACCACCACGTGCTTCGTCACGTCGGTTCTATCGGTCAGCGCTTCCCTCAGCACACGCTCAAGGGTAGCCGCGGTCCTGGACGCGACGGACAAGAGCGTATTGCAGTGCGTGGCCTCAAAGTGGTCGCCATTGATATCGAGGCAGGATTGGTCGCCGTTCGCGGTGCCGTTCCAGGTGCCAAGGGTACGATTCTCGAAGTAACCGCCAAATAACTACTATGGAGCTCAAGACCTACAACCAGAGTGGCAAAGCAGGTGGCACCACCGATGCAGCAGATGCATTGTTTGGTGTTGCCATGAATGCCGACCTCGTCTGGCAGGTGGCTACCTCGCAGATGTCCAACAAGCGTCAGATTTTGGCACACGCCAAGACGCGCTCGGAAGTACGCGGAGGTGGAAAGAAGCCATGGAAGCAGAAGGGTACGGGTCGCGCACGTCACGGTTCTATCCGCAGTCCAATCTGGATTGGTGGTGGTGCCGCACACGGACCAACCAAAGATGTGAACTTCAAGAAGACCGTCACCAAGGTTGCCGCACGCGGCGCATTGGCATCGGTTCTTTCCGCACGCGTCAACGATGGGCACTTGCTCGTAGTTGATACACTCGATCTCGCATCCGGCAAAACAAAAGACGGCATCAAAGTGATGGCCAGCTTGACCAAGACATTCAAGAGCTTCAAGCCCGCAAGCCGCGTGCTCTTGGTGCTTGCCGGTGGCAAAGATGATGCAACCACGCTTCGCGCAGTTTCCAATCTTCAGAATGTACAGGCAATCCGCGCACAGGACCTCAATGTGCTCACGGTGCTTGCGTTCCCATATCTGATTGCAACCAAAGAAGCCGTTGCGATTGCATCGAAGACATTTACTTCCAAGAAATAAAGAAATGGCATTCAATTTTTTCAACACATCAAAGAAAGAGCCCAAGGCACCTAAGAAGGCCGTTGAGGCAGTACAGGCCACCGAGGTTGCATCTTCAGATGCAGTCATCACCGCACCATCGGGCACCGTGCTCAAGCGCTACTACGTGAGCGAGAAGAGTGCGCGTGGTTTTGCAATCAATCAGTACACCTTTGAAGTCGACAAATCCGCCACCAAGACTGAAGTTCGTGATGCCGTTGAGCGTGGATTCAAGGTGGATGTTCTTTCGGTCAACACCATCAAGCTTCCTTCCAAGAAAGTAACCTTGGGACGCTATGCAGGTACCAAGGGTGGCATCAAGAAAGCAATTGTTACGCTCAAGCCTGGTCAGACCATCGCTCAGGCACAACCATAATTGAGAAGCCATGATTAAGGATTACAAGCCAACAACCCCGTCACGTCGCCACGCACAAGGATATGACTTTAGCGATCTCACCAAAGGTGTGAAGCCGCTCAAGAAATTGACGCGTGGACGTTTCCGCAGTGTCGGCCGCAACAACCAAGGCCGCATCACTTCGATGCACCGTGGTGGTGGTGTGAAGCGCTTGTACCGCGATGTTGATTTCAAACAGAACAAGAAAGACATTCCTGCAAAAGTTGCATCTATCGAATACGATCCTAACCGTACCTCACGCATCGCCTTGCTCAACTATCGCGATGGAGAGAAGCGCTACATCCTCGCACCGGTAGGCTTGGTAGTCGGCGACACGGTTGTCACCGCAGAGAAAACTCCCGTGCGTCCCGGTAACCGCATGAAGCTGGGCAACATGCCACAGGGTACGATGGTCCACAACGTCGAGATTCGTCTCGGTCAGGGCGGCATCATTGTTCGTTCCGCTGGCACTGGCGCCATTGTTATGGCACACGACGAAGGTCGCACCCAGCTCCAGCTCCCGTCATCGGAAATGCGTTTGGTATCCAGTGAGTGCTATGCATCCATTGGCCAGCTCTCCAACGCTGATCACGCAAAGGTGTGGTTGGGTAAAGCAGGTCGCTCACGCTGGTTGGGTCGCCGACCCAAGGTTCGTGGTACTGCCCAGAACCCCGTTGACCACCCGTACGGTGGAGGAGAAGGTCGCCAGGGTCGCGGTACACGCCGTCCAAAGACACGTCATGGAAAAGTGACGGGTGGCCACAAGACGCGCAACAAGAAGAAGAAATCACAGCTGTTTATTGTCCGTCGCCGAGTGAAATAATAATCATCAACCATGTCACGAAGTCTCAAAAAAGGTCCGTACGTCGACGCGAAGCTCCTCAAAAAGGTTGCTGCTGCTAAGGCGGGCGATAAGAAGGTGATTAAGACCTGGGCACGTTCATGC
>CAYZIF010000060.1:0-2727 GCA_964478355.1 uncultured Candidatus Saccharibacteria bacterium | reverse complement strand
GTATTAGTGATATTATTTGCACCGGAGGTCATCCTATGGATGCTAGTCCAACAGTCGTAGCCAATGACGCCATCCTTGCCGGAAAAGAGGAGCTCAAGAAGAGCTCAGAACGTATCGCAGCAGTACTCATTGAACAGCTGAAAGACGATCCGCATTTTGCAGAATTCAAAATTTCTGTGAACTGCAGAATCTGGAAGCCAGGCAATAACGAATCTCTACTGATAGCCGAAGCAAGCAGTCTCGAAACGTTCACGGTTTTCGACGAACGCGAGCCTAGCGCATTACGAGAGTAGTACCGCAAAGGGGAGCCAAGAGGCTCCCCTTTTTCATACCCTAAGAGGCGAGACTACATGTAGTGCAACGGATTGAGCGTGCCCTCAAAGTAGTTGAAATTCAACTGTCCGCTCGAATCTTTAAGATAGGTAAAGAAGTCTTTGTAGAGTGAGAGATGGAGATGCGAGCCCGTAGCAGCGCCCGTCTTTCCCTCGTAGCCAATAACCTGACCGCCGGTTACTTGCGTACCAACCGTCAAATTGGCAAACGAGCTCATGTGTCCATACACCGAGACCATATTATTGGTGTGCTGAATGGCAATCCAGTTACCCCAGCCACTGTTGTTGATTCCATTGGCAACGATTTTCCCGTCGCCAATTGCTTTAATAGGACTTCCAAATCCAGCCGAGTAATCGAGCCCATTGTGAGGAGCGCCACCGTACGGGCCTCGCTTATTGCCGCATCGAGCGTACCGAGTACAACCATACCCCTGAGTCAGATAGGCTCTATCCTGAGGAAGCGTAAAGAGTTTCGTTCCTTTTGGTGGGACTGATGTCGCAACAATATGCACAATATAGAGCCCGCCCGATACAACCTTGAGCTCGAGTTCTTGTAATTCTTTAAAGTGGGCCGATTTTTGTTCCTCAATCTGTGCCAGCTGCTTCTGATACGTAGCCTCTTGCCCTTTGGTAACCGAGAGAACGCGCGTCTTTTCACCTTTCACGCCCGCGAGTTGATTTGCTCGAAGCAACGCCTCATCACTTAATTTTTCAAGCTCATGTTGCTTTGTTTCCAGTTCGGTTTTATCTTCTTCAAGCTGAGCTTTTACATTCTTGATATCTTCAATTGCCGAAAGAATTTCATTTTGCACGCGTCCCAAATCATGAAGTTGTGAAACGAATTCGGAAAGACTTTCATACTTAAACAAGCTAGCAACGACGCTGTCTTGATCCGTTCTGTCGAGGAAAAACACCATACGTCCAATTGTTTCTCGCTTGCGAGTCATCTCGGCTCGTTTCTTGCCGATATCTTCTTCCACGGTTGAAATTGCTATCTTTGTTTTATCAATCTTAGCCGATGTAGCCGCTAGCTCTGCTTGTACTGCGCTTATCTGGTTTTGAATAATAGCGATAGCTTTCTTGAGCGAATCCTGCTGTTCATGGGTTGTTGCGATAATGGCACGTTTTGCAGCAGCTTCTCGCTCGAGAGCATCAATTTGAGCCTGTAGTTCGGCCATGCGAATTTCTTCTGGCGATGCGGCTAACACTGGAGCAACTCCAAATGAGATCAGAGCAATAGCAAAAATACCGCTCAAGAAGATGCGATTCATGAGAGTTTAGAAATTGCCAATTCAATACGGGCACTCACTTCGTCAAGACCAACAACGCCTGCGATGTCGAGCGGACCCGCGCTATTCTGCTGTCCTGAAAGAGCAGTGCGCAACGGCCAGTAGACACTTCCCTTCTTAGCATCAAAATCGGAGACAGCCAGTGCGTCGAGCGATTCTTTGGTGAACTCGCCACGCGCAACCAGTGCTCGGCATTGTTCTAACGCTCGCCGTGCCCGAGGCGCGTCGTCGTCTTTCCACAACAAGAGGGCTCCGTCGTATTCGGGACGCTGCCAAAGATAGGAAAATTGAACAATATCTGTTAAGCGCTCCAAACGCTCAGTCATGATACCAACAGCACTATCGGGCAACTCTGGCATCCCGATAACAATCTTAAAATCATGCGGAGCCATCTTTTTAATATATTGCGTGTTAGTCCAATTCAGTTTCTTGATATCAAACACTGCTCCCGAAGAGTGCACTTTCGTAAGATCAAACTGATTCGCCATCTCATGCTTATCGAGCAATTCGCGGTCGTAGGTATATCCCAGCTGTCCCATGAATGAAAGGAGGGCGTCGGGAAGATAATCTGCCTGATAATCTTCAATATTGGTGGCTCCATGCCGTTTTGACATCTTACTGCGATCTTCTCCAAGAATCAGGGGGAGGTGCGCAAACTGAGGAGGCGACGCGCCGAGTGCTTCATAAATAAGGAGTTGCTTTGGAGTGTTGGATATATGATCCTCGCCACGAATAACATGGGTAATCTCCATGTCGATATCATCAATAACAACTGCAAAGTTATAGAGCGGGGTATCGAGGTCTTTAGCGAGCACAATCTGGCCAACATGTTTTGAGAGCACGGCAACGTGACCGCGAATAATGTCATCAAATCCAATCTCGCGCTCAGGTTCATTGCGATCCACTAAAATAATCACCTTTTCACGCACTGCCTTTCCAATAGCAATCATCGAAGCGCGCTCCTCTTCGGTGTACTCACGCCATGCCGCAGTCCCCTCTTCGAGCATCTTTTCAAGTCGAGCCCTATAGACCGGCAATCGTTCCGATTGTCGAATAAGCTCCGTATTATCCCAATCAAGCCCCAACCACTGCAGTCCATCAACAAT
>CAYZIF010000059.1:1492-2772 GCA_964478355.1 uncultured Candidatus Saccharibacteria bacterium | reverse complement strand
GTCAGTGGTGTTGTTCAGCGTCGCGAAGGACCTTTGGTGTTCATCGATCTTGGAAAGACCAACGGACTTCTTCCCGTTGCTGCACAGATGCCATCGGACCACTATCGCATGGGACAGCGTTTGCGTTTCTATATTGTAAAAGTAGAAGACGCAGCTCGCGGCCCTGTGATTGTGCTCTCTCGTGCCCATCCAAATCTCGTGCGTGAACTCTTCCGCATGGAAGTCCCTGAAATCGACAGCGGTGCTGTTGCGGTGATGGGAATTGCTCGCGAGCCAGGAAGCCGAACGAAGATTGCCGTAGCCTCAACACAAGAGGGAGTTGATCCTATTGGTTCACTGGTTGGTCAGCGCGGTGTTCGCGTGCAGACGGTTATCAATGACCTTGCTGGAGAAAAGATTGATATCATTCAGCACGACGAAGACGCAGCTCGCTTCATTGCGAACGCACTCTCACCTGCAAAGATTCTTCAGGTAAACCTCACTGACGCAGAGCACAAGATTGCACTGGCCGAGGTTGCCGATGACCAGTTCTCGTTGGCGATTGGAAAGGGCGGACAGAATGTACGTCTTGCCGCAAAGATTACCGGCTGGAAGATTGATGTACGCAGTCCAAAAGAGGTCGCTTCATCTGAAGCGGTGGTTGTCGAGACGCCAGAGGTTGTGGTTGAGTAACTCATTGTTGAATCGATGCATATCACTACAAAACCGGGCGAACCGTATACGCTCACGGCGCATATTGAGCTCGATGCTGCAGAGCTGGAAGTCTTTATCGCAGAGGCGAAGCGTCGCATCGCTCAAGATGTAACCGTCGAAGGATTCCGTAAAGGTAAAGCACCTCAGAATCTTGTGGAGAAGCAGGTGAAGCCCGAAGTCATCGCAAGCACTGCGCTTGAGCTGGCGCTTGAGGCAAGCTTCAGTGACGCGGTCAAACAAGAAGGATGGGATGTGGCGCGCACCTCGGATTTGAAGGTTGAGAAAAATGACGCTACGGGGCTTACCTATTCTATTGGGGTGCACCTGTGGCCAGCGCTGGTCCTCCCAAAGCTTGATGAAATAAAAGTTGCTCGCCGAGTGGTGAATGTTAGCGATGCTGAAATTGATGAAGCACTGGATACGGTTCGCAATATGCGCGCCACCTTCATTGATAAGACGGAGCCAGCGCTTGAGGGAGATCGCTGCGAAGTTGATTTTGATGCAGCCATCGACGGCACTCCTGTCGAGGGTGGCTCAAGTCGCAATCATCCGCTAGTTATTGGTGGGAAAAACTTCATGCCCGGATT
>CAYZIF010000059.1:0-1392 GCA_964478355.1 uncultured Candidatus Saccharibacteria bacterium | reverse complement strand
GATGCAATCATTGAGAAGGCTTCGGTCCCAGCTCCTCAAGAGCAGGTGAAGGCGGAGCTTGATGACATGATTCATCGCTTCGGACATGACCTCCAAGAGCGTGGCACAGATTTGAGTATGTATCTTGCCCGTATGAAGAAGACCGAGGAAGACCTTCGCAAAGACTGGACACCTGAAGCGCAGCGACAGGTACGCATTCGCTTGGTGTTGCGCGAGACCGCAAAGACCCAGAAGATTACCGTGTCTCCACAAGAGCTTGAAGCGACGCTGAACCAGACGGTAGCAGAGCTTATCCAACAGGGACGGGCAACTGAAGACCAAATGGACCCTCAGCGTCTGCGTAGCGCATTGCTTGAGCGCATGATTACCGACCGGACGCTTGAGTACTTAGAGACGACCTGTTCGGCATAGGAAGTTGTGCACTGTTGTGACTCGGTACATACGTTCGTATACTACACGTATGTTTCAGTCACATCAGTACTCGCACCTCTTCGTACGCTACGGCATCGCAGTTGTATTTCTGTGGCTCGGCATTGAAAAATTTATCCAACCACACTCATGGCTCGCTCTGGGAGCTCCTGCGTGGATTGAGCACCTTGCCACATCAATTGGCATGAGTGCGGCGAATATCTTTGTGCTCACGGGTATCTTTGAGATTCTCATCGCAACGAGTCTTGCCACCGCATTTTTTGAACGATGGTTTGCTCCCGCAGGAGCACTGTTCCTTCTGGCTTCAGTGGTAGCGAATGGATTTACCCAGACCGCTATGTACGACATCGGTATGATTGGCGGACTCCTTGCGATTATTGTGTGGCCCGAGCGGCACTATAGCTAAGCATGACTGATATCTATCTCGACAATGCAGCGGCAACACCGCTTGCACCTCAAGCGCGGCGCGCAATGGCGCAAGCTGCTACGCACTACGGCAACCCGTCGTCGTTTAATGATGCTGGACGAGCTGCGGCTACTGCGCTACGCACTGCTCGAGAATCGATTGCAACATTTCTCCACGCACGTCCCGATGAGATAGTGTTCTGCGCTTCGGGTTCAGAAGCAAATACACTCGCCATTCTCGGTAGTGTTCGCGCTCGTGGAGCAGGGGAGGTGCTTACCGCGGCCACGGAGCACCTTTCAGTTCTTGAACCTGTGGCGACCCTGCAAAAAGGAAAACGCCCACGAGCGTCTATTCCTGTTGATGCGATGGGATGTATTCGCGTTGAGGATGTTGTGGCGCGACTTACCTCCACAACAACACTGGTCTCAATTATGTATGCCAACAATGAGATTGGCACTCTGCAACCCATTGCACGCATTGGTCAGGCGATTGCCCAGTGGCGCAAAGACCACCGGTCGGCATACCCACTTTTTCATGTGGATGCCTGCCAAGCCACC
>CAYZIF010000058.1:0-2836 GCA_964478355.1 uncultured Candidatus Saccharibacteria bacterium | reverse complement strand
GGTCGTAACACATCGATTGGAGCTGGCTCTCGCTTCCTTCTGGCTGAAATGCCCGATGTCACCTTTGATGATATCGGTGGTCTGGATGACGAGCTGACACGCATCGTCGCCAGCCTTGAAAATCCCCGCAAAGTCCCCGAAGCATACGCCGCACTCCGTCTGAAGCCGACGTTCAGCGTCATTCTCTTGGGTCTGCCCGGAAATGGCAAAACCATGATTGCCAAAGCAATCGCGCGACATCAGTTCGATCTGCACCGTGAAGCAATCACCAAGTATGCGAAGGGAAATTTCTTTGCAGTTGGTGGTACCGAGCTCTTCAGTAAGTGGCTTGGTGATACGGAGCGTTTCCTTCGAGAGATTATTGGAGCCGCACAGCGACTCTATAAGCTCACCGGAGCGGTCTCAACCGTATTCTTCGATGATTGCGAATCGTTCTTCCTCACGCGAAGTGCGGGACTCTCGACCAACATCAATGGATCCGTGGTCACGCAATTTTCAGCGCTCATCGAAGGCGTTCGAGAATTTGAAGGCGTCAACCTGATTGCGGCAACCAACCGCCTCGATCTCATGGATCCGGCCGTGATTCGTCGATTCGACCGCCAACTGCGCGTCAAAACACCCGACACGCCCGTGCGAGCAGGGGCAGTACTCCAAAAGCATCTTCGAGGTATCGAATTTGCTGGTATGACCGTGCAGGAAGCTATTAATCACTTGGTAGCTGACATCTTTGCTCCCACAAAAGAGAATGAAATCGTAGAGATTACCTTTAGGGATGCGAATGAAGATCCCAAAGTCGTTCGCCTCAGCGAGCTCATCTCAGGTAAGTTTCTCCGCGACATCGTTGAAAATGCGAAAGAACTTGCCCTCGAACGAGGCCTTGCAGAAGCCTCAAAAGGATCGCACACATGGGCTCTTACTTACGAAGATCTTCATCGATCTCTTGAATCGGAGTTGCGCAATAAAGAATCTTTGCCAACAACCGAAGTCACCGTAAATGAATGGCTACGCCAGCGAGGGGATAAACGCGAGGTAGACTCCGTAGTCAGCCTTCGTGAAACCCGCAAGAGCGAAGCTCGACGTAATCGAGCAATCGACTCTCGAGTCATCTAACGTGCTACGGCCCAGATTACCTCTGGGCCGTTTTCTTTTGCCAATATGATATTTTTGTGGTACGCTAAGCACTTCGTATGTCCTACCCATACCTCGCGTATGGTCGCGCCTCCGAGATATCCTCACCGCGCGATCGTCGTCTCTATCGACTCCTCGAGCTGCAGCCCGGACTTTTATCGTGGGGGACGCTCCTGGCAGTTGTCATCGCATCCTATTGGTTTCCCGTTGCGGCATCTATTTTTATTATCGGGTTTGATATCTACTGGCTCATCAAGACAGTGTTTCTTTCTCTCCACATGAGCCACACGTATCGCACCATGCGCGCCCAACAGCGCATCGACTGGATGCGACGCCTGGAAGAATCTCAACCGACATCTCCAGCGTTACCTGGCATCACTCATCACGATATCCGTCATCTCGTTATCCTTCCTATGGCAACGGAACCGTATGAAGTTGTTCGGGAAAGTTTCCAAGGCCTCGTAAAAACAACGTGGCCACTAGAGAACATGATCGTTGTGCTGGCCATCGAAGAACGCGTAGGGGAGTCAGCACGTCTCATTGCGGAGAAAATTCGTGAAGAATTTGGGGTGCAATTTCTTCGTTTCATTATTTCGGAACACCCCGACAACATCGCGGGAGAGCTTCGCGGCAAGGGCTCCAACGAATCATGGGCGGGGCAGCAAGCACTCACCGTTATCGATGAGTTGAGCATCGCACACGAACGAGTTGTAGTGTCAGTTTTTGATGTCGACACCGTTGCTCCTCATGATTTCTTCGCCTGCTTAACGTGGCACTATCTCACTACTGAAAAACCGCTTCGCTCCTCGTACCAGCCGATTCCAATTTTCAGCAACAACATCTGGCATGCTCCGGCATTTGCTCGTGTATTTGCATTCTCAACAACATTTTGGCAAATGATTCAGCAGGCACGCTCCGAACAGCTCGTCACATTTTCCAGTCAATCTATTAGCTTGAAAGCGCTCGTTGATGTGAATTTCTGGCAGGTCAATGTGGTCTCTGAAGATTCACAAATATTCTGGAAGTGCCTCCTGCGCTACGATGGAGATTGGCGCACCGTTCCACTCAACTACCCAGTCTACATGGACGCCAACGTTGCTCCAACATTTTGGGGAACACTCATAAACCAGTACAAGCAAATCCGTCGTTGGCACTACGGTGTCGAAAATAATCCCTATTTTATGTTTGGCTTCATTCGTAATCCACGAATTCCATGGCGCACGAAGTGGCATCATACCTTCAATATGATTGAGAAGACCCACTCGAGCGCAACCAATGCACTCATCATCTTCCTGCTCGGATGGCTCCCTGTTACCATCGGGACGGGTCATTTTGGCTCCACGGTGCTTTCCTACAATCTTCCCCAAATCACGAAGGTCATTATGCTCTTGGCAATGGTGGGTCTCATCTCTTCTGCGGCAATATCGATGCTCATGCTTCCACCACGACCTCCAAACTTCGGACGATTCCGCTACATCTGGATGCTTCTCCAATGGCTCCTGTTTCCCATAAACTTTATTCTCTTTGGCTCCATTCCGGCACTGGACGCGCAAACACGCCTCATGCTTGGGCGCTATATGGGCTTCTGGGTCACGCCAAAGTCACGCTAGAGACTCTATTCGAAGTGCGAGAACATCTGCACACTGCGCATCTGCTGAGCTAGGAGGGGATTGCGCTTGAGCTCGGGGTCAGTTTTCATGATGGCTGC
>CAYZIF010000057.1:0-2878 GCA_964478355.1 uncultured Candidatus Saccharibacteria bacterium | reverse complement strand
GGACGTAGGCGTCGTACTGGACAGCGGGCCACTTCTCCCCCACTCCGTCGTTGAGCGTGGTTCCATCGCCGACACCATCAGCTACCCCAACACCCGTACCACAAGGTTCCCTCGGAGTTTCTATGAGTGGGAAAAATGTTTCCACCAACAGCATCGAGACTACCAGAGTAGAAATGAGAACTGGTCAGCAAGCACAGATATTTGTACGCGTACGCAATACTTCAACGCAGGCAAATCTCAATGGCGTGGTTGTCCGTGTTTCTCTCCCCAGCGGATTGGTGTACCTGCAGGGCTCCACGACGGTCGGTGGCACTGCAGCGGGAGTTGATACGCTCACAACCGCGCAAGGCCTCACGCTAGGAGCTATGGCGCCTGGTCAAGAATCTGTTATCGCATTTCAAGCAACAGCACCCGCGAGTCAGTTTGCGGTAGGAGTAACACAACTGCAGGTGGTGTCTCAAATTCAAGCGCTCAATGTTCCCGCTGATGGTAGCGCTGTGGATGTTATTGTGACCAGACCCGTTTCAGGAACTTCAGGAACAGTTCCCACAGGCCCGGGAGATGCTCTCCTTGCAGCGTTCCTAATTTCTTCCATCATTACCCTTCTCTACGTCTCCTACACTCACACGTCGACCTATAAGCGACGGGAAGTTGGTTCGATTACTCAAGAGCGCGACCCACTTGATTTTCGAAGCTAGCGCATGAAAGAAAGCGGGCCCAAGAGCCCGCTTTCTTTCATGGTGCGGGCGTGGTATTCATAAGAGGTCCTGATGACTACTGACGACCAACCCAACGACCTCTCTGTCCCTGTTACGTCAGTGCGTTCAGTCGGCATGCGGAGTGCAGCGCGTCTTGCAAAGCTGGGCATTCGAACGGTGCGCCAGCTCTTGTGGCATCTCCCTGCTCGCTATGAAGATTATAGCCAGTCAGTTCCTATGGCGGATGTAATCCCAGGGTCAAAACAAACTATTCAAGGAGAAGTCATTGCTATTGCAAGTAAACACATCTGGCCTAAGAGGATGACTATTACCACGGCCACAGTACAGGATGGTAGTGGCGCACTTCGTGCCGTTTGGTTTAATCAACCGTATCTTGAAGAGACGCTCGCACCTGGTACCAAGATTTCTCTCTCAGGTAAGGTGGTGCTGGATAAGCGAGGACTCTACATTTCAAGTCCTATTTATGAAAAAATAGGAGCGACATTTGCGGATTCTGAAAACTTGGTGCACACGGGACGTCTTATCCCTATCTATCCTGAGACCGATGGCGTAACGTCCAAGTTTCTCCGCTTCCTTATTCAGCCAATTCTTGAGCATCTAGACATTGTCGACCCTCTCCCGGAGACGATACGTCGACAGTATGATTTGGCGCACTTAGCCGATGCGTTACGAGTTCTTCACTACCCCGAATCTGAAGAAGCGGTGCCTGCTGCGCGAGAGCGTTTGGCATTTGATGATTTACTCCTCCTGCAACTCAAGGCGATGAGTGAGCGGCGTTTTTTGACGCAACTCAAAGCTACGAGTATTCCCATGGACACCCCGTACATGAAGAAGCTCGTTGCGGAGCTACCGTTTACCCTGACGAAAGATCAACGCGTCGCAACGCTTGAGGTGCTTCGTGATATGGAACGCCCCTACCCCATGAATCGACTCCTCGAGGGTGATGTGGGAAGCGGCAAGACGGTTATTGCTCTTCTCTCAGCGCTCCATGCGGCGCGCAAGGGTCATCAGACCGTTCTCCTTGCTCCGACTGAAGTGCTTGCTGTGCAGCATTATCGAACACTGCAGACACTCGCGACCGCTTTTCCCGAACTCACAACTGCCTTTGTCACAGGGTCTTCCGCGATGCTACTAGGAAATGAGACAGCAAAACCTCTCGTGAAACGAGCGATTGCAAACGGCTCTGCTCACGTTGTGATTGGAACGCACGCACTTATTGAGCAGGATGTGAAATTTCACTCTTTGGCACTCGTTGTGATCGATGAACAGCATCGATTTGGCGTTGAGCAACGAGCGGCACTTATGAAATCAAGCCGTACTGCGTCGGCGACGGTCCCTCACCTGCTTTCGATGACCGCGACGCCTATTCCTCGAACCCTTGCGATGACTATTTTCGGTGATTTGGATATCTCAATTCTTCGAGAAAAACCAAAAGGCCGATTGCCCATTCTTACTTCGGTGGTTACTTCGCCCGAGCGACAGAAGGTTTACGATTTTATTCGTGCTGAAGTGAAAAGCGGACGACAGGTATTCTTTATCTGCCCCGCAATTGAACTGACGGCGCCTATCGAGCCGACTCGTGTAGGAAAAACACTCAAACAGACAAAACTCTCAGCTCTGTGGGCACAAGTGAAAGCCGTCGAAGATGAATATGTGAAATTATCAAAAGAAATATTTCCCGACCTCAAGATTGCGATGTTGCATGGTCGGATGAAGCCAGTGCAAAAGAAAGCGACGATGCACGAATTCAAAGAAGGCTGGCACGATGTTTTGGTAGCTACATCGGTGATTGAGGTGGGCGTAGATATTCCTAATGCTACCATCATGGTAATTGAGGGTGCGGACCGATTTGGATTGGCGCAGCTCCATCAATTTCGAGGACGTGTCGGGCGCGCGCATCATCAATCTCACTGCTTTCTTTTCTCGTCCGATGATTCCGTGAGCAATCGCCGCTTGCAAGCAATGACAAAAACAGATGACGGGTTTCTTCTTGCCGAGCAAGACATGCGGATTCGTGGGCCGGGTGAGTTCTTTGGCATCAAGCAATCAGGTCTTCCCGATCTCACCATGGCCGCACTGGCGAATGTTGAGCTCATCAAAAAAGCCCGAACCGCTGCCGCAGCAATTATGAAGACTGATCCCGAACTCAAGCGTAATCC
>CAYZIF010000056.1:0-2961 GCA_964478355.1 uncultured Candidatus Saccharibacteria bacterium | reverse complement strand
GCAAGGCTAGCGGAAGCTGGTCTTGGATCACCTCCTTTCTATTCTTTCTACTTCGTGTAGAGAGAAGTTTGGGAAAGGTAAAAGAAGTCGATATAGGGTGTACGTCGCAACGCCTTCACGGGTGCTACGGCGTACGAGCTATGCTGGGTCCGACAGCGAAATCGGAGTTCCGTTCATGGTGCAAGGAACTAAATCGCACTCTGAAACTAATTGACTGTGTAAGATTAGAAAACACATAAGCCGCCTTTCGGGGCGGTTTTTGTGTGGTATACTTTTAGGGTCGGCGGCGGACTCCGAAGTTTGTCATGGGGCAGAATAGCCTCACTGGTCCGTCTTGGTGGTATGGTTACTACCTACCTACCGTTGGGGTGACAACGGCGGAGAATCATCAGTGCAACAACGTGCTTCGTTGGGCTGAAGGGTTCGGGGATCCGTAAATAGTGCCCATTATGCGCGTCGAGCGCAAAAGACCGTGTCGTTCGGCCCGGGGATTCGTCCCCGGGCCCTTTTTTCGGTGTGGTATACTAGAGGGGTGACGTCCGTGACTCCTCAATTACCCCGATTGATGCCAGGAATATTTTCCGATGGTGCAGGCGCATGGGCTTCGTTGCCGTTGACGCTTGATATCTCGCCACTGGTGCTTGTCGTGCTCACGTCGCTCGTGGGTATTTTTATTGCAGCTATCTCGGTTATTTTGGTGTATCACTGGAGGCGATTTCCCTTTGAGCACGATACATTTATTATGGCAGAGCGTGTGTACATGATGGGTGTTGGAGTTTTATTGGCAATCGCAGTTATTGGTATTTTATTTGTGTAACGATGTATTTGCCCATGGAACAAGGGGAGGAGATTGTGCTCAAGGTGCATCGGCACTGGATTTTTATTGCACTTCGTATTCTGGCGCTGGCAATTCTTTCAGTGCTTCCCTTAGGAGTTGTTGCGCTTCTAATAGGCGCAGGAATTCTTGCTCCATCCGGTGTCTCGGCAGCTGCGTTGATTGTTCTCTGGGCGCTCTGGGGGCTTGTTCTGTGGGCAGTGTTTTGGCAATTTTGGACTACCTATTTTATGGATATTTGGATTGTTACCACGAAGCGGATTATTGATATCGATTACCAGCGTCTCTTCGACCGCAATATTTCAATGATTCGCCTTGATCGTGTGCAGGACATCACCACGCATGTGCAGGGTGTCGCCGGTACTCTTTTGAAGTACGGAAGCGTTATCGTTCAATCGGCAGGTTCTGAAAAAGAATTTGTTATCGACCAGATCGCTCATCCCGAAGTACTTCGCGACGTCATTAGTGCCCAGCTGGGGAAGGGCCTTGCCGTCTAGGAAATCTCGTGGTATTGTCCCTTCCGAACGGAGGAAGGAATGTTCATTCGAAATTCGTTGCGTCATAGGGAGCCGGTCTCGTGAAGGGCCATCTGTACGCTTACTTCTCGACCGAAGATGGCAGGAGGGCGTATCGTCACGGCCTTTGGATTCCAGAGGCAAAGCTCCTTTTTCAATGGGTTCCCATGGGTGACGTAAAGCAGGTCTTTGTTGCTGAGTCGTTTCCGCCCGCTCATGGAGTCAGCGGTGTCGTTGAAAACGGAGATTGCGAAGTTTCTCCAGAAGTTATTGAAGAAGCTCGTCGTTATCTTGCGCAAGAAAAACATCTTGATGCTCAGCAGGGCTCAGTCGTTTTGGCGCTTGAGCGCATCGCTGGAAAGCGGAGGGTCAACGAAGCTCGTGCTCAAGAGCGATTCAAATTCCTTAGAGCAGAAGGATGAGGTTCTCGCCAAAAGGCACCCCTGAGAGGGTGCCTTTTTTAATTCGCTGTGCTGGGTGGTTACTGAATCTGGTAGGTGATTGTCACGCTGACCATGACTTCGTTTTGACCCGCTGGGAGCTCTGGAGCTGGGTTTGATTGGACTTTCACCATATCAGCACCGCCGCCCATGCCGTAGCCATACATAGGAGGGTACTGGTCGTTGGACTCATAGAAGCTGACAATGCCACCAATCTTGATGTCGAGCTGGTCGGCGAGTTCATCGGCTTTTGCTTGAGCTTCTGCGATCGCTTCTTCTCGAGCTTCTGCCTTGAGCTGGTCGAGGTCATCGATTTCAAATCGGACAGAGCTCACTTGGTTTGCGCCCGCATCGACAACGCCGTCGATGATGGTGTTGGTCTTATCGAGGTCACGAATTTTTACGGTAAGCGACTGCATGACTTGGTAGCCACGGATACGTGTTCTGCCAGCAGAATAATCGTATTGAGGGTAGATGCTATAGCCACTCGTTTTGATATCAGTAGTTTTGATGCCTGCATTTTCGAGATACTGAACAACCGTTTTTGACTTCTTGTTTGCCTCATCTTGCGCGGCAACTGATGTTGCTGCCTCGACGTTGATGGCGATATCCGCTACAGCGATATCGGGCGATGCTGTGATTTTTCCGGTACCATTTACCGAAAAGGTGTTCACGATATTTTCTGGTCTGCCCATCTGGCTGATATTTTGGAAGAGCCAGACAGCCGAGAGCGCAAATACAGCTACAAGGACCCATCCGCCAACCTGCAATTGCTTCTGAAATTTCTCCATCATGGTATAAGGGGTTATAGTGATACTCGGTATCGATTATACAATATTCTTAGAAAAATGCACCCTCCCATAGGAGTCCCGCCAAAACTCACGCTTATCCTTGATGACGTGCGAAGTATCTATAATGTCGGCTCTGCATTTCGCACAGCCGACGCTGTTGGGGTAGGGGAGATTATACTCGCCGGATTTACCCCTGGGCCAGATACGCATCCTGAGCGTATAGAGAAAACAGCGCTCGGAGCGCAGCGCTCTGTATCATGGAGACGAGTACGACGAGCGGGGGATGCAGTGCGGAAGCTCCGTGCTCGTGGAGCGATGGCCGTTGCGCTTGAGGTGGGTGAGGGCGCGATTGACTATCGAAAGCTCAAGCCGATGTGGCC
>CAYZIF010000055.1:0-2995 GCA_964478355.1 uncultured Candidatus Saccharibacteria bacterium | reverse complement strand
CTCCAGTAGCGATGCAAAGATCGCGATTGCCAAAAAACTCCACGACCTTGGTATGGGTGGTTCCAAGCGAACCTACAAACTTCGAGATTGGGTGCTCTCTCGTCAGCGGTATTGGGGAGTGCCAATTCCTATTATCAATTGTCCGACATGCGGACATGTTCCCGTCCCCGAGAGTCAATTGCCCGTGAAGCTTCCACCGCTCAAAGATTTTAAGCCAGCCGATGATGGGCGTAGTCCGCTCGCCAAGGCCACTGCGTGGCTCAAGGTGAAGTGTCCCACGTGTAAAGGCCCTGCAGAGCGTGAAACGGACACCATGGATACGTTTGTTGATTCGAGTTGGTACTACCTTCGCTATACCGATCCAAAGAACGCCAAGAAATTTGCTGATCCTGCAAAAATGGCAGCATGGCTACCTGTTTCTATTTATATTGGTGGTGCCGAGCACAATACCATGCACCTGCTGTACTCGCGATTCTTTGCGCACGCACTTCACGACATGGGACACCTATCGTTTACGGAGCCATTCCTCTCGCGTCGTAACCACGGCATCATTCTTGGCCCTGATGGGCAAAAAATGTCGAAGTCACGAGGGAATGTTGTTGACCCCGACAAAGAAGTTGCGCAGTTCGGTTCTGATACGGTTCGTATGTACTTAGCGTTTATGGCTCCCTATGAACAGGGCGGGCCGTGGGACCCTAAGGGGATTAATGGCGTATTCCGTTTTCTCAGTCGCGTCTTTAAGCTCTACCAAAAGAAAGCTGATAAGAATGCCGTTGTTCGTGTTGAGCGCGCTCTGCATATGGCAACAAAAAAGATTGGCGCAGACATTGATGCGCTCTCGCTCAATACTTGTGTCAGTGAGCTTATGAAGCTCATCAATGTCATCGAAGAAGCAGATAGCGCGCTTACCGCATCGCAACGAGAGCGATTCTTGCTCCTCCTGGCGCCACTGGCACCACATCTGACCGAAGAACTCTGGCAGGGCGTGCTCAAGAAGAAAACATCCATTCACAAGCAGGCATGGCCGGCGTACGACTCGGCGCTCCTCGTGCTCGACGAGATTCAAATGCCCGTACAGGTGAACGGCAAGCTCCGTGGTCTTATCACTATCCCTGCCCGTACTGGCCAAGAGGAGGCGCTGCGCATCGCCAAGGAGGACCCCAACATTGCCAAGTACCTTGAGGGCTTTGAAATTCGAAAAACAATCTTCATCCCGGGAAAACTCATGAATCTTGTCGTATCCTAATACTCTGGTAGAGTAGTACTTGTATAGATTTATCCTATTCCCGCATGAATGAAGACCATGACAGAGCGTTTGTAGAGTACGTCATCAAAAGTATCGTCAATAACCCAGAAGCAGTTGTGGTGACGCGTAGCGTTGATGAGTTGGGAGTGCTCGTGACTGTGAAGGTAGACCCTAAAGATATGGGTCTTTTGATTGGTCGTTCTGGCACGACTGCCAAGGCAATCCGCATCCTTGCTCGTATCGTTGGTATGCGCAACAACGCTCGCGTAAACCTCCGCATCGAAGAACCAGAAGGGGGACGCATGGCGTCCGGTCTCTTGGGCTCCAAAGAGGGTTCCTCGCGTGACGTCGAAGATATCCTCGGCGATTTGCAGTAACTAATCTTTCGTAAAGAAAAACAGGCCTCATGGGAGGCCTGTTTGCGTGTGCGGCTAGTACTTGTGTACACGTGGGGCGGCGTTTCTTTTCGTCCATTCGCGAACGAGACGCATTTGTTCTTCGTGCATCGCTCGAAGATGACCAATGATGAGTCGTTGACCGCGTCGTGACATTGCCAGACCGTAGAGAGTGTCTCGGGTGTCTCCCTTCAGTCCTCTGAAAAGTTTCGGCATGTCTTTAGGGTCATATACTGCAGCGAGTCCGTTGTAGTGAGAGCGGAGTTGCGACGCATGACTCATCGTAGTGCGGCGCTTAGTTTTACTCATCATGATTGTTAACCTCGGCGAACACTATACTACACTCGCTAGAATTTGCAATATCATCGAAAATATGACATAATATAGTCCCATGAAGCGCTTCGATATCATTACTATTTTCCCAGAACTGTTCGGCGATTTTGCTGGACAATCTTTGATTGCGCGTGCCATCAAAAAGAAGCATATCGCCATTAAAGCGCACCAACTTCGTGATTGGACTACCGATAATCACAAGACCGTTGATGGCCGTCCCTATGGGGGCGGAGCAGGGATGGTAATGATGATTGAGCCAATCTCGAAGGCGGTGAAGAAGGTACGCAAGCCAAAGAAGTCTCGCGTGATTTTGCTCTCGGCATCGGGCAAGCAATTCACCCAAAAAGACGCTCGCCGACTCACCAAATATGACCAGCTCGTTTTCATCTGTGGGCGCTACGAAGGTGTCGACGAGCGTGTTGCCGATACTATCGCCGACGAGGAGTTCTCGGTTGGCCCGTACGTGCTCTTTGGTGGTGAAGTGCCCTCGATGATTATCATGGAGGCGGTCTCGCGTCTTATTCCAGGGGTGGTCCAGAAAGCCGCAAGCGTAGAAGACGAAAGTCACACGGTTGAGGGTGTTTTGGAGTACCCACAGTATACCCGTCCTGAGGTGTTCTCGGCCGGTCGCCGCAAGCTCAGGGTGCCTTCTATTTTGCTTTCGGGAGACCATGCCAAAATCGCCAGTTGGCGAGCCAAAAACCGCAAAGGTTAGGCGGTATTGACGGGCTTTTGAGCTCGTGTATAATGACCCTTGCCCCGTAGATAGGGTGTTCAAGTGGAGCACCCAGGAGGGAAAGGCAACAAAAAACATACAAAGACAGTCCAACCCCGCATGCTTCTGCAACGGAGGCATACGGGGTTGTGTTGTTTCAGGGGTCAAATCTAACCCCACGAGAGCACAACAGGTCATTTCCAATTTTACACAGTCAATTAGTTTTCAGCCAGAGGAAATGCAAATTTCCTTTTTTAAGAGAGTTTGATTCTGGCTCAGGATGAATGCTGGCGGCGTGGATAAGGC
>CAYZIF010000054.1:0-3154 GCA_964478355.1 uncultured Candidatus Saccharibacteria bacterium | reverse complement strand
TCACCAGCCAGTTCCGCACCCTCTCTGCGCTTATAGGTCCGACAGGTTCCCTCAATATTGGTGGGGGAATCATGACGTACGTGCAGGTGGCAATGTTCTCTTCAGCGGTAGGGGTGCTTATTCTCCTCTGGCTTCTCTTGAGCAGGAGTTCGTTCGGGCGAGCAGTGCGCGCTGTCTCTGACGATGAAGAGGTCGCAAAGATCGTCGGCATCGATACGAACAAGATTATCGGCCTCATATTCATTGTGGGGTCTGCCATCGCCGCTCTCGCAGGCATCTTCGCTGGTATGGATACAGGCATTGAACCGAGGATGGGTTTCATTCTGCTTCTTAAGGGAGTAATCGCCGCCATCATTGGTGGAATGGGAAGTGTCTACGGAGGATTCCTTGGTGCATTCATCCTGGGCTTCGCTGAAAACTTCGGCATCTGGCACATCTCCGGAGAGTGGAAGGATGCAATCGCTTTCGTGATACTCCTTATCTTCTTGTTGTTCCGCCCACAGGGGATACTGGGTAAGAAAAGGGCTTAGTTAGTTTTCCAGTACAAACTTACCGTCGCGCGCAACTTTCAAGATCACAGGTTTCTCAACATCCCCGTTCATATCGAACGAGAGCGTGCCGCCAGCTCCTTCGTATTCCCTGGTGCCATAGAGGAAATCACGGATGCACGCCGTGTCTTCGCTCTCGCAGCGCTCCAGCGCTTTACTAATAAGCATGATTGAGTCGTAGCCATTAGCTGCGAACCCGTCGCCTTCGTTTCCAGTGGCAGTTTGGTAGCGCTTGTTGAACGTAGCTCCTGCATTAGTCGAGGGATCGAAGAACGATGTGGTGATGAGTGTGCCGTCTGCATACTGACCTGCCGCATCAAAGAACTCCTTGGCATCCGCCGCAACACTTGCCATGATAGGCCCAGCAAAACCTGATTCTCGTATTTGTTTTACGAGTACCCCTGCATCTTTTGCAGTCGCGACAGCGAGATAGAACGCCTCAGCCCTCTTCGCCTTCGCGGTGTCAGTCCGGAAGTCGAGATCGTTCTGATTGTACGCAACCTCATACACGATCTTCCCCTGAAAATTATCTTTGAGCGCCTTACCGTAGCTTTGTGCGTTTGCAGCATTGGCTACAAAAAGCGCTGTTGGTACATCGCCAATGTGTGCTGCTGCCGTTCTGCCATGCACATCGGGAAGTTCGATAACACGAAACACGAAATCTCCTGCTTGCGATATTGCTGCCGCGCCGGCCGTAGGGGAAAGGAGAATAATTTGTTTTTCTTCAGTAATCGGGGCTACGGCGAGCATCGCATCGGATTTCACCGTACCAATGATTACGTGAACTCCGTCACTATCAATGAGTTTGCGCGCCGCAGAGACTGCGGTTGTGGCGTCTCCCTTATCATCCTCGAACACCACGCGGATGTTCCCGCCCTTATCGTTTATCTCTGCAACACCAGCTTCAATACCGGCTTTCACTCGTTCACCGATACCTGCACTCGGTCCGCTAAGAGGGACCAGCACGCCAATGGTGGTCTCAGATTGGGCAGGGGAGAGGGATGCAAGCAAGAGCCCACCAACCAGCACAAGCGCCAGAATTCCCAGAATCTTCTGAAGTGGTTTTATAGTCATGTCCGCTAAGCATGGACATTGAGGGTAGGTACTTCAAACAGCCTAGAAAATCACCTAAAAAGATTAATGTATAGGCCATATTTCTCTAGTACTGACGATATTATTCGTCATTATGTTAGTCTTCATCCTATGGCTAGCCACGCAGCATCAATCGTTTCGCCAAAGATATTTCGAGCCCTGGGATTTACCGTCCCAGAGACTGCGGTAGCTATCGCCCTTCTTCATCGTGGATCTGGCCGTGCTTCAGAGATTGCACAGGACGTGCGAATACCGCGACAAACCACCTATTCAATACTTGCCAAGCTAGTGCATGACGGACTCGTGACACCAACCAGCGGGAAAGGAGTCCGACGCTTCACGCTCGACTACGGTCAGCTCATGCACTACATCGAAGAGCGAAAGGACGAACTTGAGCGCATCAGGGAGTCGCTCCGGAACGGCTACGCGCCTTCGGTCGCCATACAGGAATCGCAATCATGCCTTCCGCGCGTCGCCTACTACGAAGGTGCCACTGGTCTTGGTCATCTTTTTGAGAGCATGCTTGAGGTGTACCGAAAGGGAAAGAGTAAGAAATTCAGAGGGTACGGAATAAATTTCCTTGCTTCAACTCGAGGACTTGAGGATTACGTTCGCTCGTTCCTTGAAGAACGGGGGCGGCTTGGTGTTTCTGCAGATCTCTTCATCGCGCGCGGACCTGACGACTTTAAAATTTCCAACGAATCCTCACGGCTTGGACGCAACATAAAACATCTTGATATTGATGAACAGAACGCCGGTATCTACCTTGTGGGGAACCGGGTGTATCTCTTCTCATTCAAAGAGAACGTGGGGGTGGTGGTCGAAAACCAGGCGATTGCTGAGTTCCTTAAGAACGCATTTGATGACCATTGGCAAAAGAGCCCGTAGAAACTCAGTATTAGGAACTACGTATCAGACGGAAGCGAATCCCATAGGTACTCAAATATTTCCTTTTGCGTTGCGATTGTCTCCTCGTTTTCAATGACAATGCTGCCCATGGGTTCGGACAGGGAATTAATGATGTAGGCGGCCGGGTAGATGACGATGTCGCTGCGTAGGGGTTTCGGGATCAGGCGAGTCTCCTCGTTCCATGCCTTGTCCATACTTTTGACGTACCGGTTGCGTTCTGTATCCGGCAAGATAATCCGGGCATCGAGTCGGGTGCGTGCCCTCCGTTCAATCCAATCCTCAAGCCACTGTATATCCACCTTATCGACCCAGTTATCTTGGTTGCTCATCACATAGTAGAAGTCTCCGCTTCTAGTCTCACGCAAAATCTTTTCGTACGCGGCTTTCACTCCTTCAAAACCTTCGAAGTATTTAATCTGAGATTTTGACCCCCGAAGCTTGTATTTCGCCAGGAGTTCCGGAAGGACGGAATCAAACAAGCGACGGTGCTCTTGGATGAGGACGTCGAACTGGTCAGGATTCGCCGCAGCAAACTTACTTTTGATCCCAAACAGCTCTACTTCGACAAGCCCCCGTTTCTTGAGGCTCTCAAGGACGTTGTAGAC
>CAYZIF010000053.1:0-3201 GCA_964478355.1 uncultured Candidatus Saccharibacteria bacterium | reverse complement strand
TCGCCAATGAGGCCACTTTGAAAGAATCCTGCAGCATAGACGAGTAAATCAATGTGCTTAATTTTGGAGAAGAGGCTGTTCAACGTATCCAATAGATTATCAGCATCAAGCGGGAGGTAGTGCTGTTGATGGGGGTAGAGGATATCACCTCGACTACGGCGTCCAGTAATATGGACTTCGTACTCATGATTGAGCTTTTTCGCAATCTCAAAACCAAGGCCCGACGTTCCACCGATGATAAGCGCCCGTTTCTGCATGATGAGTCCTCCGGTTTTTGTGGTTCATAAGCAAAACGCTTTTTTATAGCAAAGGGTTTCCCGCGATGAGAGGGGAGCGTATACTATTCTCATGTATACACCACAAAACTTTGAGCACCTTTTGGGCATGGAAGGATTTTCAGAGGAGCTTTTACGCGATCATTTCACTCTTTACGAAGGGTATGTAAAAAATACCAATACGTTTTTAGAGAAACTTGCGACAGTAGACCTTGCTACTCCAGAAGGGGCTGAAATGAAGCGCAGACTTGGTTGGGAATGGAACGGCATGCGGCTCCACGAGCTGTATTTTGGAAATATGAGCAAAGAGAAGACAGTACTTACGCTTGATGGCGCGCTTGCGACACTCATGACGTCACAATTTGGTGGGGTGGATGCTTGTGTTGCGGCGATTGTTGCTGCTGGGAAAATGCGGGGCATTGGATGGGTTGTGCTTTCGCATGACCCGAGCGGAAACGCGCTCATGGTGACGTGGATTAACGAGCACGATGTCGGGCACTTAGCGGGGACCGTGCCAATCTTAGTGATGGATTGTTTTGAGCATGCGTATATTCGTGATTATGGCATTAAGCGCGCGGAGTATATTGCCGCATTCATTCAAGCAGTTGATTGGAACATAGTTGAACAACGTTTGGGGGATAGAGCATAGAGGAAGCTAGGGGGCTTTATAAAAAGTTTTTGACCCGTTCCGGTTTGACCCGGAACGGGTTTGGTGCAGAGTCGTGCGAGTGGTGCGGGGAAGGGGGTGCTCGCACAAGCAACCCTGCGGTGCTATAGATAGAGACGATTTGTCGCGTGTTTTATTACGCGCGGGATTGGGATGGGAGTGGAGCGCAGTAGAAGGAATGCCTCCCACGGCGTAAGTGGGCACGAAAATGCCCGCACCAGTTGATGGGGGGCTTAGTTGAGAGATCCTTTGCTGTGATAGTCTTTGAGCCGAGTGGCTTGATGAGGAAGTGCATGTTAAAAAATACAAACCGTTTGAGGTTTGTGTTTTTGCGTTCGTGCTGAGGGTGATTTTAGCTGGGCGCATAGGAGATCTTCAGAGGGATTTTGAAAGGATGTTCGTGCGAAGTCATGCGTACGTAGTGAGGAGGAACGCGGTAGCGTTCGCCATGACCTTGAATGACGATGCGCGACCCCAAGGTGCCGACAACCATACCGGCAAAGAGAACCCTCTTATCGGTGTCTCGGACTTCTGCGCGATCTCCGAATCTGAAGTTACCGAGGATTCGCCGGTTTGATTTTATATCGAGGCGTTGGTAATCAGCAGGCCGAAGGACAAAGAGGAGAAACAGCTCTCGGTAAATGCGTCGAGCGCAGATGACGAGAAGGGGGATCGCGCTGAGAAAGAGTAGGATAGTTGAGTACTGGAAGGGCGTTGTCCATTCCATGGGATCCTCCTGAGGTTTGCTTGTACGATACGCCAAAGACCAAGAAAATGAAAACACTCGCTTGAGCGAGTGTTTTCGGGGACAGAGCCATGTCTCAATGAATGCCTTCCCCACCAGAAATTCGCTTGCGCGAAGCTTTGGTGGGGACTGGAGCAGCGCTTGTGCGCTGCTCCAGTCTGCGTGGCAACTTGTGAGAGTTGCCGATGGTTGTCGCTAGGCCGTGGCCACGCGACGGAGCCGGTCCGGATGCCGCTTGTAGACGCGGCGCGGCTTCGTCACGGAGCCGAAGACGACGGTCTTGCCGCCGTTGATCACTGCGAGGACGGGGCCTTCGCCGCGCACCTTGCCGCTCTTCGAGACGCGCTGGACGGTATCCCCGACGGCGAGGGGCTTCACGAGGGCGACGGCCTCCTTGATGGCCGTCGGCAGCGTGCTGCTGTTCGAGGCCGAAGCGGTCTTCTCCGACGTACGGAACGTGAGCTTCACGTATCCGATGATACCGACGAAGACCAGGGAGAGTGCGATGTAGAACAAGTCGTGCAAGCTGGGCATGGGTGTTCTCCTTCGAGGGGCCTTTTTCAGGCCGGTTAGTGAGCCGAGGTGTTTCGACCCAATATGAATGATTTCCTAAACATTATACACCCTAACGGCAACTTTGTCAATACTCAAAAGGCTTATTCCATAAGGACATTTGTCCACATGAGAGGCTTTTGCAGGGTGTGTGTATACTTCCCTTATGCGTGGAGTACTCTCATTTTTTGCAAATCCCGCCGTTGTTTTTGGCATTGTCGTGTTTCTTTTTCTTTTTGTGCTCGGTCTTATGGGGTGGGCAATCTACACCGAACGACGGCTCAAGCGGTTCTTTTTAGGGAATAATGCGGCAAGCCTAGAGTCCACCATGACAGACCTTGTGAAGACGGTCCAGCTGGTTTGTCGTAAGCAGGAAGCAACCGATAAAGCTATTATCGAGATTCGCAATCTTCTTCAGTCATCAGTAAAGCGTGTTGAGGTTGTGCGGTTTAATCCATTCAATGATGCCGGAGGAGATCAAAGCTTCTCGATGGCGCTTCTTGATCGTGAAGGCAATGGCGCGGTAGTTTCGAGCATGTATTCACGTGATGGTGTGCGCGTATATGGCAAGCCGATTGCTCATGGGAAGTCGACATATAAGCTGACTGACGAAGAGTCGCAAGCAATTGCGAAAGTAGTGGCGGGGAACTAGGGATAGTGAAGTACGTGAGGGCGAATTGCGGATTCGTCAATTTTTCGTTATACTGCTTATGTTTTATGGATTCTGCAAACACACAAACACGGTCACCCGTTATCGTTGTCATGGGGCACATTGACCATGGAAAGACCACGCTTTTGGATGTTATCCGCAAGGCGAATGTTGTCGCGCGTGAAGCGGGAGGCATTACCCAGCATGTTGGTGCGTATGAGATTGAACACAATGGGAAGAAGATGACCTTTCTCGACACTCCTGGTCACGAGGCATTTCGTGCCATCCGTGAACGAGGGGCTCAGGCCGCCGA
>CAYZIF010000052.1:0-3336 GCA_964478355.1 uncultured Candidatus Saccharibacteria bacterium | reverse complement strand
GACGAACCATTTCAAGTGCAACGCCGCGAGCTTATGGAAGCTGTTGATGCGCGCGCTCGGGAATTATTGGACATGGTGCAAAGCGAGCTCAAGAAAGCTGGCAAGGAGGGTCTTCTTCCAGCGGGCATCGTTGTTTCTGGTGGCGGCTCCAAACTCTCTGGATTTCTTACGCTCGTTCGCGATACGCTTGGCTTGCCCGTGAAAGTAGGAAAATTAGTTGGTGTCGAAGCGTTCGATGCGGCTATGGATCCTGCATTTTCTGTGGGCGTCGGGCTTGTTGCGTGGGGGTATGCTCGAGAAATTGGTGAGGGCAATCACACCAGTGAACCATCCGTGCTCGGTGGATGGGTGAAAAAAATGGGTGCGTGGTTGAAGAATTTCATGCCTTAGGGTATGGTAGGCTAACTTGTCCACAGGGTTATACACATCGGAGGGAGCGCGGTTTGCGCCCCTTTTTCGTTTATGGTAGACCCCAGTAGACCGCTGACACCTTGGTAGTGACCCCTCTCATGAAACTATGCCCCAAGTAAAACCACAATTTGAAACATTCGCTCGGCTCAAGGTAGTTGGTGTTGGCGGTTCTGGATGCAATGCACTCACGCGCATGATTGAGTCGCGTATTCATGGCGTTGAATTTATTGCAGTAAATACCGACGCGCAGGCGCTCCACAACAGTCCTGCATCGGTGAAGGTACACATTGGCAAATCGCTTACGCGTGGTCTTGGCGCAGGAATGAATCCAGAGATTGGTCGTCAAGCAGCCGTTGATACCAAAGAAGAAATTCAAGCCGCACTTCGTGGCGCCGATATGGTGTTCGTCGCCTGCGGGTTAGGCGGTGGCACGGGCACCGGTGCCGCGCCGGTCATTGCTGATATTGCGCGCGAGATGGGAGCGCTCACCGTTGCTGTGGTCACCAAGCCTTTTATGTTCGAGGGAAATTCGCGCATGCGAATCGCCGAAGAGGGACTGACGATTCTTCGAGAGAAAGTTGATTCTATTATTGTTATTCCCAACGATCGTATTTTAAGTATCATCGACCGCAAGACGCCTGCACGCGAAGCATTTCAGATTGTCGACGACGTGTTGCGACAGGGTGTGCAAGGAGTTTCGGATCTCATCACACGTCACGACATCATCAATGCCGATTTCAATGATGTAAAAAAGGTTATGGCCAATTCCGGTTCCGCACTCATGGGTATCGGTGTCGCCTCAGGTGACGACCGCGCCATTGAGGCCGCAAAGCTTGCTATCAACTCGCCACTGCTTGATGTGTCCATTGAGGGAGCCAAGGGCGTGCTCTTGAACCTTCGCGGAGGAGAGGATTTGGCGATGGCCGAAGTTGCTGAAGCCGCAAGTATCATTACCCAGCACGTTGATCGTGACGCCAATATTATCTTCGGTATGGGCTACGATGAAGTAGGCGAGCTCAAAAAGGGTGAAGTAAAAGTTACGGTTATCGCGACGGGTTTCTCGGGTGGTTTCCAGCCAGCTCGTCCCACGATTGCCAATCAAGCTCGTCCATCCGCTGCTGACATTAGTTTCTTTGGCGGAGAGTCGCGTCAATCGCAGCCTCAGCGCGCTCCAGAACAGCAGACCTACACACCTCCGCAAACGACACAATCTTCTGTGCCTCAACAGCCAATCCGCGAGACCATCACTGACCCATCGGTCTCTGACGATTTCGATCTCGACATTCCGGCATTCATCCGTCGGAAACTGAAATAGAAAGCAGTCGCATCGCTTCGCTGGCATATCGGCTTGTCAGACACAGCACTTCGCTTGGTAGCGAAGTGCTTCTGTTCTCGCTCCGTCGAGCTCGAAGAGGTCTTCCAATCGATATACCAGCTCCGCTCGGTCTCTGCTTACGGTAGGGCGAATACCTCCCACTACCTCCCGAGCCATAGCATGCGAGTTGGCAGAGTATAGAATCGCAGTCGTCGTCCGCATCAGAGAGCATCCGCATGACCAGAGCACCGACAACGGCTAAGACACTGTCTTAGCCGTTGGAATGCGGAGATTCGGATGCTACTTTTGATGCGGACAGACTGTAGTACCAATGCCAACTGGCTTGGGAGGTAGTGGGAGGGAGAGCTAGAGAATGAAAAAAGAAAAACCCCGACGCAGGTCGGGGTTTGTGGTGCTACTCAATCGGGCAGCGCTTGGCGGTTTTCAGAATCTCGTCGAGGCACTTCGGGCAGATGTCTACGCGTTGTGTCGGCACATTGCACTTACTGCACGTCTTATCGTTTTGGGCGTACTTCATTTCATCTTTCCCTTTATGTCTCTGAGCGCTGTGCCGATGTCGCTCAGTTCGAGAATCGCAAGAAAAGCAACGACGAACCATGCACATTCTTTCGATGTGAGTGGCTCGCGTGCAATAGCGAGTCCAACAGCCATGACAAGAGTGAGTAGGCAACTTCCAAGCCAGTTTATCAAGGAGCCCTCCTTTCTGAGGTCGAAATATAATACCACAAGGTATAAAAAAGTCAAAGAGTCAATTTTCTCGCCAAAAAGAGGCAAAAAATTATCCACATTGCCGGACTGGGGAGAGGGCATACAATGGTAGTCCAATCCTCCGTAGAGGGTTACTGTTCACAAATGCATACCGCCGCCCTGCCACACTCCACCGTGTGGTTTGGGTGCCCCCGCGGATGCGTTCACATCGCCGATGGATATCACGCCGCCGCAGTCTCGTAGTCAGGCACAGTCTTCTTCTCCAGCAGGAGAACGCGTCATTCCATTGGGGCGAAAGAAAACTGGATTTGCGTGGGAGCGACTCTTTGGCTCATCGCATCCGTACGAGGAGATTGCGTGGGAGCGTCGCGATGCGCGCATCACCAAGGCAAATGGTACCGTCGTCTTCGAGCAACTCGGTGTCGAAGTTCCATCGTTCTGGTCGCAGACTGCAACTGATATTGTTGCGAGCAAATATTTCCGTGGGCAGGTGGGCACGCCCGAGCGCGAAGGAAGCGTGAAGGAAATGATTGACCGCGTGGCAAAGACGATCGGTCTTTGGGGTGTCAAAGGTGGTTACTTCGCATCTGCTGATGATGCAGAGCGCTACGTTGAAGATCTCACGTGGCTTTTGGTGAATCAGTACTTCTCTTTTAATTCTCCCGTCTGGTTCAATGTGGGGGTACACGATAAACCCCAGTGTTCTGCCTGCTTTATCTTGTCGGTAGATGATAATATGCGCTCCATTCTCGATTGGTATCGCGACGAGGGCATTATTTTCAAAGGCGGTTCCGGTTCAGGGCTGAATGTTTCGAAGCTTCGTTCTTCACGCGAGCCGTTGTCCAAGGGGGGATACTCATCAGGCCCCGTATCATTTATGA
>CAYZIF010000051.1:0-3346 GCA_964478355.1 uncultured Candidatus Saccharibacteria bacterium | reverse complement strand
GTTGATTGTAGGCGGGATAGATGCGTCTCGTAACATTCAGCAGGAGCGCGAACGTAAATTCAGCAACGGGATGCGATGCATACGTGGTGACGTTTGTAGTTCGCACTCCACGTGTGCGTGCGTGAGCCACATCAATATGATCGTATCCCATCGAGCGCGTTGTGATGAGCTTGAGGTCGGGTAGCTGATCAAGGAGTGGCGCTGAGAGTTCAGATTTTACAAAGACAGAGACGATGTCGGCATTTTTTGCTAACGCAACTGTTGCGCGTGATAGAGGTTCTGTATGCCACGTAAGTTGGTGTCCTGACGGTAAGAGTGCTGTGAGCGCTTCTTCTTCACCGGGCATCACCTCGAAACAAACGATATTCATGCTTTCAATTATATCATACGAGGCCTCTCTTGTTGGAAATTGTTCTCGTGATACACTTTTCTCACTATGGACGATTATCTACCCCCACCATCTGATAGTAGTGCTGGTAAGCAAGAGTATCTTTCTCGACGCGAACGTCGCCTTCAGATGCGAGCGCAAGGCAAGGGCTCTTCGCCCGCCTCGCGACGCCTTCTATTATGGGGTGGGGGAATTGCGCTCGTGCTACTTGTCGGGTGGGGAATGGTTCGACTTTCGGCGAATGTTATCGTGCCATCGGGCGATGGAACGCTCGTTGATGCGGTTACTGACCAAGACCACTCCAAGGGGCCTCGTGATGCGCGCGTTACCTTGGTTGAGTATAGCGACTTTCAGTGTCCTGCATGTAAAGCGTTCCAGCCAGTGATTGATCAGGCGCTCAAAGACCCACAACTCGTGGATAAGGTTCGTTTTGTCTATCGTTCATTCCCGCTTTCCAATATCCATCCGAATGCAGCTTTGGCAGCACAAGCCGCGGAGGCCGCTGCTAAGCAAGGGAAGTTTTGGGAGATGCACGATGCACTGTTTGAGTTTCAGAATTCATGGTCGGGACTTTCAAGTAAGGGTGCTCGAGAAGCATTCATCGGATACGCTACAACCGTTGGTCTTGATGTTGCTGCGTTCTCATCTGATATCGACAGTAGCGCCAGTAAGGATGCGGTTCGCGAGCAAGCAGCAACGGGAACGCGTGCAGGGGTGAATTCAACGCCCACGTTCTATATCAACGGCGTAAAGATGCCGCAACCTCGAAATTACGAAGAGTTCCGACAGTTTATTATCGATGCCGTCAATGCGAATCCCTAAGTGGCTCATTGGAGTTTGCTTCGCCGCTGCACTCATTGGTTTTGCCGATAGCGCATACTTAACGGCTCAGCATCTTCGCGGTGTCATACCACCCTGCGGGACTTCTCAGTGTGATCAGGTGCTCACGAGCCGTTTTGCTTCCGTGGGTCCAGTTCCCGTAGCAGCGCTCGGACTTTTCTACTATGGAGCGGTGCTCGTGCTCTTGATTGCCTATCTTGATTCAGGTGCGTGGCGTCCACTTCACCTAGCAACGTGGGTTATTAGCGCGGGCATGCTCGGCACGTTATACTTTGTCTTTGTTCAGGCGTTTGTTTTACACGCATGGTGCCTCTACTGCTTGTCATCCGCTCTCATGACCCTTATACTGTTTCTCTGTGCAGTTCGCATTATGCGTATTGATTAATTCTTTTTTCACTGAATGCTTTTAGAATTTTATGGAACTGAGTGTGGGCACTGTCTGGCGATGCGTCCGTTAGTTGAGCGTCTCGAAAAAGAAACGGGTGTTGCCATAGAAAAAATCGAGACGTGGCACAATGAGGGTAATGAGGCAAAGCGGCAGCAGTATGATCAGGGGCGATGTGGTGGAGTTCCCTTTTTTATCAACACTGATACCGATGCCACACTCTGTGGAGAGGTGTCCTATGAAGAGCTCAAGGCGTGGGCTCAACCAAAAAAGTAGCCACGAGATTTTCTATCCTCTTGGCGAACACATGCTTGGCCCGTATACTGAAACTTATACCTAACATCAAATTTCATGGAACCTCAAGAACTACAAAATAAAGCGCAGTCATTCGTAACAAATGTACCTCTTGCCATTTTAGTCGCAGCAGCGATGGTGTCCGGCTCCATTCTCTATACGGGTTCTGGAGGAGGCACCGCAACGCTTAATGATGAACTCCCATTAGCTCAAGAAAGTCGTGCTCCCGAAGCGATTAAGAATCCCAACGACCTCTTTAGTAAGGCAGATGCGGTTATTGGAAGTGAGGATGCAAAAGTTACGATTGTTGAATTCAGTGATTTTCAATGCCCCTTCTGTCGCAGTTTCTTCTCTGGCGCGTATGCACAGATCAAGAAAGATTATATCGACACGGGAAAGGCGCGATTGGTATTCCGCCACTACCCACTCCCATTTCATAGCGCTGCCCGTCCTTCGGCGATTGCAGCGGAGTGCGCAGGAGAGCAGGGAAAGTTCTGGCAATTTCATGACAAAATGTTCAACGAGCAAGCGCTCAAAGGTACCGGAACTATCGCCTATGGCATCACAGAGCTCAAAACATGGGCTGGACAAATTGGCTTAGACACTAAGAAATTCAATAGTTGCTTGGATTCCGAGAAATATGCATCGAAAGTCGAGAAAGATACTGCTGATGGGGCGAAATTTGGTGTGTCAGGCACGCCCACGCTCTTCGTGAACGGCAAGATTCTCGTAGGCGCTCAGCCATTTGCTCAATTCAAAGCACTCATTGACGCCGAGCTCTAAGCTACTGTACAAGACCGTCAACGGTTCGATGGAGCTCACGCCTGATGAGCTCCATCGCTTTTTCACGGATAGCGGTGAGCGCTGATTGCGCATGCGCGGTGAGTGGTGCGCTCCCCGATGCAAGCGTGGCCTGGATGACACTGATGCCTCGCTGACCATTTTCAACAATAGTATCTCGAGCTGGGGTTACCCAGAGAAATCCCCCGAGGATTACTAGAAGAGTGAGAACGTATCTCATGTTAGTTGCCGCTTTGCGTAGTAGGTGTCGAGCCTCCCGTCACGAGATCCTTATTGATTGAATTGAGGATGACAAATGCTGACACCAGGATGATTAATCCAATGATAGCGTCCTGAATTATGGTCACCGGGTTGCCTACGTATTTTTGAACAGGAGGGAGCATGTACGCAAGGCCCGCAATGATGAACATGATAAAGACTCCTAAGCCTGCGATACGGAGCGCATACGAGTAGAGTTGTGCTGTTAACGCTCCCAAGGGGACGGGTTCCAGTGTATTTGCCGCAAGAGAGCTCTGGGGGAGCGCAATACACAGAAGTAGGAGTAGCACAAAGAATGGGCGCACAAAATACATACTGCTAGTATACACCGAAATGTGAGATTGGCATGACACGCTATCCACTACTGTTGTTGTTTTCTC
>CAYZIF010000050.1:0-3361 GCA_964478355.1 uncultured Candidatus Saccharibacteria bacterium | reverse complement strand
GACGACGAGGAGTGGCAAAAAGAACTTACGCCGGAACAATACGAAGTACTGCGCCGTGGCGGCACGGAAGCTCCTTTTACTGGTGCGTACGTACAAGACCATGAGGCGGGAATGTACACGTGTGCGGCATGCGGACTGGAGTTATTTTCAAGTACTACAAAATTTGATTCGGGCACGGGATGGCCGAGCTTCACCGATCCCATTAACAACGAGAATGTTGAACTTGTCGTCGATGAGAGTCACGGGATGCATCGAACCGAAGTCCGCTGTCGCCGTTGCGGGTCTCATCTCGGACACGTATTCAATGATGGCCCATCTGAAAAAGGCGGAAAACGCTTTTGCATCAACTCAATCTGTCTCCAGAAGAAGCCTACGACCGAGAACTCGCCGGCTTCTGAATAATTGCGATGTAAATGTCGATGAGTGCGTAGAGAAGCGCGAGCGTAATGGGACCCAAGAGGAGTCCTACGGGTCCGTAGAAGCTGATACCGCCGAGGATGGCCAGAAGTGTCACAAGCGGATGCATATGCATGCCGCGTGCCATTAATTTTGGTCCCAGAACGTTATCGAGCATACCAACAGCGATGGACGCCCAAATTGCAGCTCCAATAGCTTGTGCGGGATGTCCGGTGATGGTGAGAAAGAGTATGACGGGAATTTGGATGAGTGCAGTTCCCACGGTAGGAATAAAAGCCGCAAGCACTACAATGGAGCCCCACAGTGCCGGATTGGGCACGCCAAAAATAACGAATCCAATGCCTGAGACCAATCCTTGCAGGAGCGCCATGACGAGTGACCCGCGTACGGTTGAGGTGATTGCTCGACCGATGCGTCCTACGATTTGATCCTCTTTATCGCTGGTCATGGGCGAGATGTCTTTGAGCTTTTCTTTGATTGCGTAGCCATCACGGACGAGATAGTAGTAGAACATCAAGAGCAAGAGGAAATTCACAACCAATGACGCAAAGCTTCCCAGGAGCGAGCCAAGATTACTGACGAGCCATCCAAACACCGAACCAAGACGTTCAGTGATGCGTTCGGAATCAAGAGTGACTCCAGGCAGTATTCGATTGATGACGACCTGCACACTCTCCATGTTCGCTACAATACTTTCTTGGGTGGCCTGCTGACTGATGTGTGTATAGACTCCCGATGCTTCATAGGTGAGGCGCAGTCCAATGAGCGTGAGCGGCACTAAGAGTGCTACAAAAACAAATGCTGTCATTGCAAGGGCTGTCACGGACGGTGAACCAAGCTTCTTGAGAAGCTTGGTGTAGATATCACTGGTCAGGTACGCGAGTACTCCTGACATTGCAAGGATATAGAGGAAAGGTCGGAACAGTAGGAATACAATGACTGCTGTTCCTATGAACAGTGCCAGAAAGAAGAGGGGTTCGATATAGCGACGTTCCATGACTCTAGTATACTCCGAGTTTGATTAAGATACGAGTAGCATCATCAGGTCGCTGACGTTTGCTCCCGTAGGACCCGTAATAACGAGATTTCCCGATGCCTCAAGTACGGGTTGGTCGTTAAATCTATGGACTTCTAAGGCGACATCAATTCCTGCAGCTTGTGCTCGTGTATTCGTGGAGCTATCAACGAGTGCACCAGCGCTGGCGCCGTTATCGATGCCATCAGAAGCTATGGATGCGAAGAGTTGGTTTTGGAAAATATGTGCGGCCATAACAAGTGCAACGTGCTGATTGCGACCCCCGACTCCTTGGGGATTGGCTATGGTTAATCGTGGTTCTCCTCCGCCGAGTATCACACTGTGTTTTTTTGCACGTTCCAGAAAACGATGCGCAAGATGTTCGGGCTCGTCGTAGATGTTTGCGGCAATGATATCGGTAGCATATCCGAGCCGCTCAGCAGTTGCGGCCATTGCACTGAGTGCGGTTTCGTTTGAGACGATGACAAAATTATCAACATGCTCAAACCACATTGCCTCTTTGGGAGTTTCTGATAACTGATAGTCACCCAAGTCGAATTTCTCGATGATACGCTGCGCATCCGCAATGGTGGTGGTATCGGGGTACGTTGGTCCTGACGCAACCAGCTCCGGCATATCACCAGGTACGTCGGAAAATATAATACCCACGACTCGTGCAGGATGGAGGAGTTTTGCAAGTCCGCCACCTTTCAGGGCCGAGATGTGTTTGCGAACCGTGTTGAGCTCATGGACAGTTAGGCCTTTTTTATTCGCTGCTCTATAGAGCTGTATTCCTTGATCGCATTCCGTAGCTGGCCAGCAGAGCATAGCGGAACCTCCTCCCGAGACGAGGACCAGTACGAGGTCGTCTGCTGTTATCGTTTCACATTCAGCGATGAGTGCCTTTGTTCCGGTCACATTATCTGATGACGGAAGAGGATGAGATGATTCGTAGAGTGTGATAATGGCACACGAAGCCGTGTCGCCTCCAGTACCGGTGAGAGCAATTCCAGAATGAATGCGCGACCCTAATATATTCTCAAGTGCTGTTGCGGCTTGGTACGACGCCTTCCCGAATCCGATAACATGGACGTGACGATATTCGGAAAGTGAATACGAACGATATCCAATATGGAGCGTGTCTCCTTCGAGTCGAATATTTTTTTGAATGATTGCCCGTGTATCAATCGCAGCCAATCCAGATTCGATAATATCGAGCGCGTCGCGATGCGCAGGCGAATGCGCCAAGTCGGAGTAGTTTTTGATGCGGTGCATTACAGGTAGGATTGTTCTTTTCCTGCGATAAAATTGCTGATTGATTCTGCGGTGGCTCGCGCAATTTCCGCCATAGCTTCTGTTGTCTCGAATGCTATGTGAGGCGTTACGATAACATTGGGCATATCAATGAGTATGTGGTTTGCCGCAAGGAGCTTGTAGTCAACATTGGGCGCATCGGAGGCTACTTCGGCGACTTCATTGTGGAGCTCGCGCTCTGATTCGAGGACATCGAGCCCCGCTCCCCATACGGTGCCATCGCGCAGAGCGGCGACCAATGCGTGAGTGTCGATGACGTCTCCTCGTGAAGTGTTGATAATGACGACTCCCTTTTTCATACGAGCAAACATATCGCCATTGATGATGTGGCGTGTTTCCGGAGTGAGGGGAATATGGAGAGAAATAATATCGGACTTCGAGATGAGGTCTTCGAGCGACACGTACTGAAATCCATGTTGCGTGGAAAATACTTGGTCGGGCATGGTGTCATAGGCGATGACGTTCATACCGAAGCCTCGGGCAATGGCAATAACATTTTTCCCGATACGACCCGTGCCGGCAACGCCCAGCGTTTTTCCAAAAAGATTGAGCCCTTTGAGTCCACGGATATCGAAATTAGTACCCTCACGAAGTTGATTGTAGGCGGGGTAGATG
>CAYZIF010000049.1:0-3378 GCA_964478355.1 uncultured Candidatus Saccharibacteria bacterium | reverse complement strand
GAGACTGTGCCAGCGAGTTCTCCGGCATTTCCGGGTTCACAGAGGAGTCCACTGGTACCGTCCTCAACCATTTCGGGTGCCGCGCCAACGCGTGTGGCAACAACGGGTATTTTGGCCGCCATGGCCTCTAATAGGGCCCAGGAGAAGCCTTCTTTTAGGGATGGTAGTACGAATGCGTCAAAGCCGGGGAGGTATTTCCAGGCGTCTTTCAGTCTTCCCAGTAGAAAGAAACGAGAGCTAAGCCCAGAACTGACAATATGTTGCTCAAGTTTTCGTCGGAGGGGGCCATCGCCGATGACGACAAAGCGAATACTGGATTCTGTCTGAGAGGCCGCATTGATGAGGGTTTCAACCCCCTTGGTTTCATAGAGATTAGCGATCGTACCTACCAACCACGTGTATGGCTTGAGCTGGTATGATTCGGGGATTCTTCGGTCAAGAAATGCTCGTGCCGTCTCGCGTTCAAGAAAGGGTAGATACGCATCAAGCCCATTGTAAATCTTCAGAAGCTCGTGGCGCGGTCGAATGCCAAGCTGTTGCGCTTGCTCGAAGTCGTGAGAATTATTGAGCACGATAACATCTTTCCAGCTGGCAGATATTCGCTCAAGCAAAGTGTAGAGTTTCTTTTTCCATGCAGGCCACGGGTCATTGAAGGTCCATCCACCGATACGGTAGATAACTTTCATGTCGGGGAATTCCGACCGGAGCCCGTGAGCTGCTCGAGATCCAATAAACCCTGCCTTGCTTGAAACACACAGAACAACATCGGGACGGAACTCGCGCATATGGCTGCGGAGCTCGTAGATGGCCTTCACATCGTGCCATGGTGAGATGGCTCGACGAAGATGGTTGAGGGTTGCATGGGTGACACCAGTAGGGAGGGCATAGGCCAATCCCGCTCCTGAAGATGCGCCCCATACTATGTGAAGTAAAAACTTCTCCGGATCGAGATTTTGAGCAAGCTGCGATACAAAACGCTGAGCACCTCCCTCGTGACCCTGAGTGATGACACAAAAAATACGACGTTTTTCCTTGTAATTTTCAGTGTCTCTAGGCATGGCGAAGTACTGAATGTGATGCTACAATAGCACATCGTCGAAAATGATACAGAGTCATCCACGTCCTCGCATCCTCATGTTCTCTACCGCCTATCTTCCTCACATTGGTGGGAGCGAGCTTGCGATTCAGCATATTGCCGATCACATACCACAGTTCGATATTGACCTTGTCACGGGCAAACTCGATGGTTCGGACGCCACCATGGAGCAAATGGGTCGCATTCGAGTTTTTCGCGCTGGCGGGCGCTGGTCGCGACTGACACTTGTTTTACCCAAATTACTCATGCCGCTTGCCATGGCGGTCACAGCTCTCCGCTTAACGCGTCGGCATTCGTATGCACTTATGCATGCATATCAGGCGTCGCAAGCCGCTGTGGCAGCAAGTATTGTGAAGATAGTTCGCCCGTCACTTCCTTTGATTGTGACGCTCCAAGAAGGAAAAGACCTCAAGCGACAGTCATGGCTGACGCGACGTATTCGAAAATTCATTATACGTCGTGCTGATACCGTCACCGCCATTAGTCGCTACTTAGCTGATATTGCTCGCGAGTATACGTCGGTTCCTATTAAGATTATTCCCAATGGCGTCGATATCAACGCTATGAAGTTTCCAGAAACTACACGAAAACCACACGCAGTGGTGACGGTATCGCGTCTTGTTGAGAAAAATAACGTAGGAAATCTTATTCGAGCTATCGCTATTGTTCGAGACACTCTCCCCGACGTACATCTTAGTATTATTGGGAGTGGGCGGCTTCGTGGCGAACTGGAGCGTTGTGTATCTGACTTGGGAATTTCCAATGCCATTGATTTTATTGGTTCGGTACCGCATCACCGACTTGGAGAGTTCCTTGGTTCTGCAAGTGTATTTGCGCGACCGTCATTGAGTGAGGGTCTTGGCTCTGCCTTCTTAGAAGCTATGGCCGCTCGATTACCCGTGGTTGCATCTGCGGTCGGAGGCATACCTGATATCGTGCACGAGGGTAGCACGGGGCTTCTCTGTAATCCGGAAAATCCTGATGACATAGCGCGTGCCATAACTCGATTGTTAACCGATATGGAGCTTCGCAATCATATTATTGGCACTGCCTATCAATTTGTTCAGCGGTATGATTGGACAGTAATAGCAAAAGATATGGCAGCAGTTTACGATTCTTATATCTCTCCTCGCTAGACACGATTCTATGAAATCTCTACTCATCACAACAGGAGTTTTTTCTCCAGATATCGGTGGTCCGGCGTCATACGCAAAATCCCTCGCAACTCGATTGGGGCATGACGGAGTCGCCGTTTCGGTGGTGTGCTATTCTTCGGTGCGACGGCATGCTAATGATGCCGAGCTTCCGTTTCGTGTGCATCGAGTCTGGATGCGATGGCCGTGGGGGGTGCGGCATATTATTTTTTTTCTCCGAACGTTTCTTGTGGCGCGACGTGTTGAGGCGATACTGTCACTCAATGCAGTTTCCGCTGGCCTCCCAGCATCATGGGCAGCGCGATTTTTGAGAAAGCCATTCATTGTACGCATCGCTGGTGACTACGCGTGGGAGATTGCAGTGCAAACAGGGGCTACGTATCTGTTGCTCGATGAATTTCAAAAATCTCCAAAATCTCGTCGTATTCGACGCCTAGATTCACTGCAGCGCTCCGTTGCGCGCAAAGCCACAGCACTTATCGTGCCTTCGAAGTATTTGGCGGCCATTGTAACTGGGTGGGGCGTTTCTCCTGATAAGATTCACATTATCTATAATGGTGTTGATCTGCCTCGAACAGATATCTCCAAAGAAGACGCTCGTCGTCATATTGGAATTTCCGGGAATATTATTATTTCAGCAGGACGCTTGGTTCCTTGGAAAGGATTTCGCATGCTCATTAAGCTCATGCCCCAGCTCCTTCAGGTAAATCAATTTTTCCGATTAGTGATTGTCGGCGACGGTCCTGACATGAGCATGCTGCAGTCAGTGGTGCGTAACCTAGGGCTTGAGCGAAAAGTGTTTCTCGTAGGTCGCAAAAGTTCAGATGAGCTTGCACTCTTTTTTGCTGCCGCTGATATGTTCGTATTAAATACAGGATACGAGGGTTTCTCTCACCAAGTACTTGAAGCAATGCAAGCCGGTGTTCCGGTAATTACTACTACATCGGGAGGGAATACTGAAGTGGTAGTTCAAGGCGCTAACGGTCTTTTGGTTCGCTATAACGATGAATTCAACCTCGTTGAGGCGATGAAATCTCTTTGGAAGCAAGGAGAGCTTCGTGAGCAGATGGTAGCCAATGGTCGGCACACGGTGGCTGCGTTTAGTATTGAGAAAATGTATATACGTAC
>CAYZIF010000048.1:0-3422 GCA_964478355.1 uncultured Candidatus Saccharibacteria bacterium | reverse complement strand
CTTGCGCTCGAAAAACCGACTGCTATCCGCGACTTAAAGCCAACCCCTGGACAAACTGCCCGCATCGCAGGTCTTGTGGTATCAAATCACAAAATTATTACAAAGACGGGCAAGCAAATGCTCTTCTCTATCATCGAAGACCTCACCAGTAAGATAGAGGTTGTGGTATTCCCTTCGGTGCTCGAACAGACTCAGAATGCTTGGGCGCCAAATACGGTGGTTGTTCTTTCGGGAAAAATCGACAACCGCGATGGGAGTATGAAGTTTCTCTGCGATACGGCAAAGCCAATTGCAATCGTGGCATAAAAAAGCTCCGCGAATGCGGAGCTCATACGCTCATGCCTTTCGAATCTCACGAACAATATCCCTCACTACCGATTTTGCTATCTCAATTCGATCTCTCAGGTCTTCGACGCCGTAGATTGATGCAGTAGAATCTAGAAAAGCAATCTGCTCGTCCAAATCCCTCTGAAAACGTTCTGCAAGCTTCCTCGGTTCAATGGGCTTACCCGTAATGAGAAGTGCCAGCCTCTCAGAGAGCGCTATCTGAGCAAAGAGCGCATCTTGCAACTGCCCCGCCAACGCCACCCGTATCATTGGATTCATACTTCCTCCGTGCGAGAACAGTTATAGCATGACTTTTCGTTCTTCTCCACTTCTGCTAGAGTGACGCATATGGCACAGAACATCGAACACGTCCGACATTCACTCGCACACCTCTTAGCTGCGGCCGTTATGAAGTTGTACCCGGATGCAAAACGTACTATCGGACCCGCAATCGACACGGGGTTCTACTACGATTTTGAGTTCTCCTCCCCTCTTTCAGATGAAGATCTTCCTGCAATCGAGAAGGAGATGAAAAAAATTCTACCCAGCTGGTCGGAATTCTCTCATAAGGAAGTTACGGCCGCCGAAGCTCGAGAGTTCTTTCACGACAACGCCTACAAGCTTGAACTCATCGAAGAGATTGTTGCCAAGGGAGAGAAAATAACCCTCTACACCTCAGGAGATTTCACCGACCTATGCCGTGGTGGCCACGTCGAACATCCTTCACGCATCGATTCAAACTCATTTAAACTCGATAAACTCGCCGGCGCATACTGGCGTGGTGATGAAAAAAACAACCAACTCACACGAATCTACGCATTAGCATTTCCATCCAAAAAA
Organism: uncultured Candidatus Saccharibacteria bacterium; assembly: GCA_964478355.1. Lineage (GTDB taxonomy): Bacteria > Patescibacteriota > Minisyncoccia > 2-02-FULL-40-12 > GWA2-44-9 > JAGOPO01. The sequence goes on along the minus strand of CAYZIF010000048.1, from coordinate 2,255 downwards.
GAACTTGATGCGTTCATTGTCATGCGCGAAGAGGCAAAAAAGCGCGACCACAAAATCCTTGGTCCTGCGCTCGACTTATTTACATTCTCGGATCTCGTTGGTCCCGGCCTCCCACTCTGGACTCCTCGTGGCACATTAGTCCGCAATCTATTAGACGATTTCGTCTGGTCGCTGCGCGCTAAGCACGGCTATGTAAAGGTAGAAATCCCTCATATCACGAAAAAGGCGCTCTACGAGAAGTCTGGGCACTGGGAAAAATACCAGAATGACCTCTTCCACATCACCACACGTGAAGGGCATGAATTCGCCATGAAGCCCATGAACTGCCCCCACCACACGCAAATCTACGCTCGACGACAGCACAGCTACCGTGAACTCCCCCAGCGTTATGCCAATACCACTACGTGCTATCGCGACGAACAGACTGGTGAACTTTCGGGTCTCTCACGCGTTCGCGCATTCGCGCAAGATGATGCACACGTCTTCTGCCGCATGGATCAAGTAAAGGAAGAGTTCCTCAAAATTTGGGATGTCATTCACCAATTTTATGGCGCATTCGGATTTGAGCTTCAAGCACGATTCTCCCGCCATGACCCCGAGCACATGGAAAAATATCTCGGAGAGCCTGCGCAGTGGAACGCCGCTGAAGCGATGCTCAGCGACATCCTCAAAGAAAAAAGCGTAGACGCTATAGACGGATTAGGTGAAGCAGCATTCTACGGACCAAAACTCGACTTTCTCGCCAAGGATTCACTGGGTCGCGAGTGGCAAGTCGCAACTATTCAATTGGATATGAATATGCCCGAACGATTTGATCTCACCTGTATAAACGAAAAAGGAGAGAAAGAGCGTATTGTCATGATTCACGCAGCAATCATGGGTTCCATCGAACGCTTCCTCTCAATCGCTATCGAACATTATGCTGGCGCGTTCCCGCTCTGGCTCTCACCTGTCCAGATTTCAGTACTCCCTATCAGCGAGAAGCACATCGAACACGCGTCGAGCATAGTTGAACAGCTCCGCGCCGCTGGACTACGTGTCGAGCTGAATTCCGACAACGAAACTATCGGCAAAAAAATCCGAGCATCTGAAACTTCCAAAATCCCCTATGCAGTCATTTTGGGCGACAAAGATATCGATGCTGGAGTTATCTCTGTTCGAAAACGTGGCGGAGAGGATCTCGGACAACTGAAACTCGAAGAATTCATCGAGCAACTGGCAACCGAAGTCCACCTCAAGAAATAATAGCGGTCAACAAAAAAACAGCTACTCCCTCAAGAGTAGCTGTTGCGTGATTACTCCACGACCAACGCTAGAAGTGCTGTCCACCCAAGTCCAATGCCGTACGTCTTAATGGAATTAAAGACGAGCAAGACGGTAAACGCACCTCGAACGTAGTGCTTACGGCAGATGAGAATGCCGGGAATCCACCCCAGCGGACAGAGTCCGAGTCCAATCATCATGGGATAAACCATCCACTGTGGGCTGGTACGGATGAGCCCAAGTGCTCGCGAGAGGAGCCAGCGAGGAATTGGACTACTCGCCTTCATTTGCGCGTGAACATGTTCTCCAAACCATGCCCACACTTGACTCACGAGGACTACGCCTCGGTCAAGATACGTACGGACGAGCCCGAGGTATCCTTGCCCTTGGAACTCGCTGACGGTCCGCTCAACAGCAGGAATGAGTGGCGACTGCTTTGCAAGCCACCCCGCAAACCAGTACCAGTAGCACACCTCCGCTGAAGCGGCAGCTGCGGTACTGATAAACAAGAGGAGGCCCTGTATGCCATAGGCAACCAAGATTGGAATTACGACAAGCTCAACATTGAGCAACGAGATGACTGCGGCAATGGCCATAGGCCATGCGACCCACCAACGCTGCATAGAATCTCCTTGTTTTTAAACGAACACTAAGGTATATTATACCACGTTATTTGATGAAAATCAATCGCCCCCGCATCGTCATTATCGCTGGCCCAACCGCATCAGGAAAATCTGATATCGCTATCGCATTGGCGCGAAAATACGACGGCGAAATTATTTCGGCCGATTCTCGCCAAGTCTATCGCGGTATGGATATTGGCACCGGCAAGGTCACCAAGCGCGAGCAAAAGCTCGCACGTCACTGGCTTCTGGATATCGCCTCCCCCACGCGCCAGTACACGGTGGCACATTTTAAGCGCGACGCACAAAAAGCTATTCGAGATATCCTGCGACGCGGCAAGCTTCCTATTATTTGTGGCGGTACCGGCT
>CAYZIF010000047.1:0-3495 GCA_964478355.1 uncultured Candidatus Saccharibacteria bacterium | reverse complement strand
AGGAGTAATCCTGCTAACGCCGCCATGCCGAAGTCCTCGATGAGAGTGATTTTCGTTAGCGGTACTTTGAGGAAAGTTCCGAGGCATGCGCACATGAATTCTTCCTTCTTCGCTATCTTGATCGCGACTCCGATACCGCTGAAGAGCATGACGACGAGTTCCGTCCATAGGAGCCATGTGTCATGAATCCCTGCGAGCATCAGGAGACCAAACGCAAGTTCTATGAACGGATAGATATACCCGTAGGAAGGCCAGCGGCTTGCAAGGAGGTCATAGGTTGAATATCCTCCCGCAAATCCCTTCAGATCTAGGAACTTGAATCCAGCGAAGACGAGGAAGAATCCCGCCATGAAGTACCCGATGGTGCTCGGGAGCGCGAATTCTCCGTTCGCATAATCTCCCCACGAAGCCACAAGCGTGCTCGCTACGAGAAGCCCGAAGATGACCATAAGCGGGACATAACTCTTCCAAGTTGTCGGCCCGAGACCTCGGTCTTCACTATGCCCTTTCGGTTTTGCGTGTACTTCCGCTTCCGGCACGAGCGCCATGTGGCACTTCGGGCAGCGACCGGGGCCTTCTTGTCGCACTTCAGGATGCATCGGACAGGTATACATGACTATATCGCTTCATAACTGATAATAATTTTTTCTTTGTCTTTGAGCACTGTGTTCTCGTAGGTGTCCACTTCCTTGCCATCCACCAGTACCTTAATCCGGTGAGTCTCGTCCGTTTTGTACCCGAGGATTTCTTCGTTTGTGAACGGCTTTCCCCATACCGCGAAGAAGTCGGCGAGGGTGAAGTCGCGCCGTTCCGGCGATTCCACATGAATCGTTCCTATTGCATCGTGCGTATGAAGAGCATTCATACAGTTAGGAAGCACACCGATGTTCGGGGGTATCTCCAGCATCTTCCCGTTCACGACTATCTCGAGCGTCGGGTGAATGTGGAACTCAGTCGCCATATCCGTCGTGCAATCCAGCGCGACCTCCCTATTCGTGCGTTCGGCCTTTATGGATTCCTGTTCTCCCCGCGCGAAGAAAACGAAGAACAAGATGAGTGCCGATATGCCGAAGACGATTGCGATGTTCGTCTTCATACTATCCGCCACGCAAAGCCTGCTCTATGGCCTGCTTTACCGATTCATACGGCTGCGCTCCCGAGAGCGGATACTTCTTCCCGCTTTTCGTGATGATGACACTCCACGGAGTTCCATTTCCGCCGGTTGCAGTTGCATTGTCTAGGTCGGATTGGATATGAGCGTCGTAGCGGTTGCTTGCCGCGCAGGCACTGAACGCCGCAGTATCAAGTCCCACGAATGCCGCGATTCTTGGCAGCTCCGCAGCCTCAAGACCGTCGTTTGAGGGAGTAATCTCAAACAAACGATCGGCATACTTCCAGAACGCATCGTTCCCACCAAGTTCGTTCGCACACTCAAGCGCAACCGCTTCGCTTCGCGCTTTCTTGTGAAGCGAGTCCAAGGGGAAATGCCGATAGACCCACGCAACTTTGCCGCCTGCGCCATACTCGTCCATCACTTGCGTCATGGTCTCGTGGAAGCGTTTGCAGAACGGACATTCCGTATCCGAGTACTCCACGATAATCACTTCCGCATCCACGCTCCCGCGAATATGGTCGTTCGCGGTTATGGGTGCGATGGAATCTAGTGCTTTCTGAAGTGCGGCCTGATCCTGTCCTTGCCCCTGTGGCTGACTACCTGCCGTTGGCGCACCGCCGCCCGAATATATGGCTCCGGCGATAAGGAGCGCCCCAAGCACTACCGAGAGCGGAGTGAGATATTTTTCAAGAGTTGGGTTCATGGTCAGTTTGCTATTCAATGCCGTACCACTCCTTCTGCCACTCTTTCATCTGGGCGATTTCTGCGGTCTGCGCGGAAATTATGGCATCAGCCATCGTCTTGATTTCCGCGTGTTTTGCATTCATCTTCGCTGCTTCAGCCATCAAGACCGCTCCTTCGTGATGCATGATCATCCCCGAGAGAAATGCTTTATCGAACGCGTCTCCAGTTTTCCCTTCAAGCCCAGCCATCATGCTACTCATGGCGCTGTGCATTCCGGTCAGATCATCACTCATCATTTCTCCGCTCGGCATCAGATGACTTGTCGCCGGTAGCGGAACAGGTTTATTCATGACGACATAAGTTCCTCCGATTCCAATCACAAGAGATACGAGTGCGACGAGAACAATATTATTTTGCATAGGTTGTGAGTCAAAACGAATAAACGCACGAGAACAAGGCGTTTAGTACGTTTTTGAATTTAGGAGTCCTTGCGCGAACAATTCTTGAAAGAGCGTCGGCCGAGCCGCGTATGTAGGTGGCGGGGGCGACCATTCGTTCCGGCGAGAAAGAAGGTACGCGAAGCCAATTGCGGCAACGACGGCAATGTAGGGGAGCGAATCAACGAGCGTGGTCGTGAATGCGCTTTGCCAATGTTCTATATGGTCAAACACGCTCATCGCGCAGATGGACATCTGCCCCTGCATGAACGGACAGCCGATTTCGTGATTCTCGGACATTGAGAGAATCGAGAGCGGCCCAAGCACGACCATCACGAAGATGGCGGTGGTAAGTCCTATGGAGATTAATCCTTTCCCGAGAGCCATGTATCCATTATACCGCGCGAGTCAAGGGTGCGGAATTATACCCCTCATGCGTACCTCAGGCCTTCTTAACTAGGATTATACTTAGGATATGAATCACAACCCCTATCCACGCTTTGCCTTGATGGTTCTGCTTTCGTTCGTCGCGATGTATATCCTTATGTTTTCAATGGCGAACGTGTTTGCGAATGTGTATCCGAGCTTCAATCAACTCTACATGGCAGGGCTTATGACGGCGCCCATGGTGCTGTTTGAGATGTTTCTCATGGGCGCTATGTACCAGAAGAAGAAACTCAACCTCGCGATTGTTGCTGTCGCGCTACTCGCGCTCATTGGCTTCTTTTTCGCGATTCGCTACCAAGTAGGCGTATCGGACGAGGAATTCCTAAAATCAATGATCCCTCACCATGCTGGAGCAATCCTTATGTGTGAAAACGCCTCGATTCATGACCCAGATATCAAGGAACTATGTAGCGGTATTCTCTCTGGGCAACAATCAGAGGTAGATTGGATGAAAGCAAAATTGAGTGAATTAGAAAAATAAACAATTAATTCAAAAATATGAAACTATCAAAACCGATGCATGTTATCAGTGTCATAGTTGGGCTTGTAGGGATTGGCACATTAATTGCGGCAACTATTGCCGGACAAAGTAATTTAGTGTTTGGATTTACTCGGGAGCATTTACTCTTTTGTTCCATAATTGTCTTTCTCGTAGCAATCTGGCTTCAGATTGCTACCATTCATCACGTGATGCTTGAGAAGCGCGGAGAAGTCATTTAACCCACGGAGCAAGAAATAATGTAGCCAAAAAATCCCTCGCCCTGCCGCTCCTTGCCGGATTTTTGGATTCCCCCCGCGAAAAAAGAAAAGGAT
>CAYZIF010000046.1:0-3523 GCA_964478355.1 uncultured Candidatus Saccharibacteria bacterium | reverse complement strand
CTCTACAATTCGAGGCCCACTTTATCAGTGGACCTCGAGCGTTATAGACATGATATCAAACTGCCGCCCTGTAGTCAATAGCGGCTACCCGCGTGGCTTATGGGCAAACAAACTGACAGTTTGGGCCGGTACGGCCAACATAGGAGCCATCGGGGCAGCGCATGGCATCGGCAGTGCAAACAGTGGACTCCACAGTGAATTTGAAAGTGGGGCGAATCTGGTCTATTCGATTGCCATTAAAGGTAAATAAATAACCATTGTGTTGAATCTGGTTTGCAGACAATCCTGTGTTCTTACCCGAAAGTTCAATAGCTATAGACGCGTCATCTCCATAGACTCCTGTGTCAAAACCGAGTAAGGTCCCGCCACTTTGTATGCCTTCGACTGCCCATCTCCACGTAGGTGGATATTTCACCTCAAACCCGTACTGCGCATTTGTATACGTCTTCCAATCTGCGGGCACCACAGTTGTCGGCTCGATGAATTTGAAGGTGGAGAGGATTTGAGTATAGAGATCTATGTTTTTGGGTGTGATGGAATGTCCTACAATTCGATACCCTTGACTACCGCGACTAACGTAAGAAAGTATTATGTCTATTGTTCCGCTATTCCCCTGATACCGCATGACTCTTTGAGTCCCCAGTAGACCGCTTATAGTTATGGATCTTTCGGAAATTAAAACTCCGTCTAATGGTTTATATTCATTCAGTATCTGAACTTTCTCGGTATTTTTTATTAGCCATTCTTCAATAGATGAGCCAGCCGTTGTTATACTTTGAACTTGCATGTAAAATCTAGTCTCTTGAGGATATTTAATGTAGGGATACGAGTAACCATTCTTATTCCATTCGAAATCTTTTATCTCTCCGCTGAGAGAATCCATCCCGCCAAATGAGACGCTAAAATTTTCTGGATATTTTATTTCAAAACTTCCCTCCCGATACGTCTTCCACCCAGCAGTCGGGTCGGGCGTTGCTGATACTGTCGGCACCGCTTCCTCCCCTGTGGGGAAATAGTTATTGAAGAGAAGGAACCCTGCGGTGATAGCAAGTCCTGCGCCAAGTGCAATTGCGATACCACCGACGAGAGAATGATGCTTTGCAGGTATGACGGAAGGAGGAGATACTGGAGGTACTTGCTGTGTGAGTGGTGGGAGTGGTTCCATAGTGATTCAATATTACCACATATCCACAAAAATTCGTTTACAAAACAAAGCTCTCGCGTATGGTACCAGCAGATATGGTAACGCCTCCACCAGACCCCAAAAAACGCGATGTCGCCGCAGAGCTTGAGGAGAAGCTCTCACATATTGGTGAGCATGAGCGTGCCCATGATGCCAAGACCCTCGCCGACCAACTCAACCTCCCCTATCTCGACCTTCAAGGCCTGCAAGTAGACCCTTCTGCACTCAAGATCATCTCCGAAGACGACTCGCGCTCGTCAGGTATCGCGCTCGTACAGATGAGTGACGCTATTGGCGTAGCAGTTGCGCTCGATCCACGAACTCCTGAAGCGCTGGCACTCCTAAAAAAGCTTGAGGAGCGCTTCCCAAATCTCAAACTGGCTATCGTCTCCGCTGAAACGATGGATTCCGTTTGGAAACGCTACGCAACCCTCAAAACTACCCCCACATTTGAGATTGGTGCCATTGATGTCGATGATGCCGCGCTCGCCAACGCAAGTGAGTCGATTAAAAGCATCAACGACCTCAAAGAAAAAGTGAGTGTTGTCCCCGTCACGGAGCTCTTTGAGATACTTATCGCTGGCGCACTCTCAACAAGCTCATCTGATATTCACTTTGAGCCAGAATCCGACATCGTACGCCTTCGCTATCGCCTTGATGGTCTCTTGCACGACGTCACCACTATTGATAAGGCTCGCTACCAGCGCATCCTCAATCGCGTCAAAGTGCTCTCAAAGATGAAGCTCAATATCACCAAAGCACCTCAAGACGGCAGGTTTACCATCCGCCAAAGCTCAGTGGCCATCGAAGTACGCGTCTCGGTACTTCCCAGTGAGTACGGAGAATCAATTGTCATGCGACTCCTTGACCCTCGTGGCATCCAGGCAAAGCTACCCGATCTTGGTATGCGTCCCGATGTGCTCAAGAAAGTGCGCCAACTCCTCTCGCAACCCCAAGGAGCGCTCCTCACCACGGGTCCCACCGGTTCAGGAAAAACAACCACACTCTACGCATTCCTTAATGAACTCAACACCGCCGACACCAAAATCATCACCGTTGAAGACCCTATCGAGTACCACATCAAGGGTGTGAACCAAACGCAGGTTGACCCTGCTAAGGGCTACACGTTTGCGGGAGGACTTCGTGCGATTGTACGCCAAGACCCCGATATTATTCTCATCGGTGAAATTCGCGATATGGAAACCGCAAGCATCGCGCTGGAGGCGGCACTCACCGGTCACCTTGTACTCTCCACTATCCACGCCAATGACGCCGCGGGAACCATTCCTCGCCTCATTGATATCGGCGTGCGCGCCGATACGGTTGCCCCCGCTCTCACCATGGCGATGGCACAGCGTCTCTTGCGTCGCCTCTGCTCCTCCTGCAAAAAGAAAACAACACTCACCGGCGAAGATCAAAAGAAGCTTGTGGAAATTCTTGAGCCAATCAGTAAGCAATTCGAGCTCCCCCCTCTTACCGATACTCCTGTGTATGAACCTGGTAGCTGCACCGACTGCAATGGTATCGGGTACAAGGGCCGTATCGGAGTATACGAAGTGCTTGAAGTCTCGCGCGCGATGGAACGGCTTATCCTTGAAAAAGCATCTGTTACTGATATTCGCGACCTAGCAATCAAAGAAGGGATGGTCACGATGGCGCAGGATGGATATATGAAACTCATCGAGGGCGTCACGTCGCTCGAAGAGATTCATCGAGTGTTGGGGTAAGTACGAGCAAGGACCTTTATAACCTGTAGGCAAAATCCGCAACCATAGGGCCGCGGGACAGGATAATTCCGAGGAGAGATCCAGTCGAAACCAAATCTTCCGAGCTAAGAGAGTATCCCGACTGAGTCGTCGTGCGTGGAGCATTGGACTCAGTTGCCTACAGATTATAGAGGTCCTTGAGACTACGAGACAAGAAAAAAGCACTGACCCTTTCCTAGGGCTGCTACTACTATTCTATTCTATTTTTCCATGAATGTCAAGGACCCAAAAACAGCCCCTCAGATCACCCCTGACGACCAAGTCTTGGATCTTACGCTACGTCCACGCGACTTCGGCGAGTATGTCGGACAAGAAAAAACCAAGGAAAACCTGAGGATTGTATTGGGTGCGGCACGCAAGCGCAACGAAACCCCTGAGCACATCCTCTTTCACGGACCTTCCGGTCTCGGAAAGACTACCCTTGCCTACTTGGTAGCCAAAGAGCTCAATAGTAACCTCCGTATGACGTCTGGAACAGCTCTGGAGAAGGCCGGTGATGTCGGCTCTATCCTCACTGGGCTCTCTGAAGGTGACGTGCTCTTCATCGATGAGGTTCACCGTCTCAACAAGATGG
>CAYZIF010000045.1:0-3759 GCA_964478355.1 uncultured Candidatus Saccharibacteria bacterium | reverse complement strand
CTCGGCGATGGCTGGGCCCGCAAGCAAGCCGCCCGCCGCAAGGGTCGTCGCAAGAAGCACTCGAAGTCCGGCTACTCGATGTAGCCGGAACCCAAAGGGGAGCCCCATGGCTCCCCTTTTAATTTCAGTACCCGTCTGAAAGTATCCTAGAGCAGCAGACGGCAGGATTACAATCTTACGCGTTCTCACGCTCCTGAAAACCAAAGGTATACGTGGCGGCGACAATGAGAACAACGCCCCAAACCACCATACCGAGAAGATCATATTTGATAGCGCCAAAGCTTGCGTCTTTGGTCATCACTTCACGGAGTGACGTGGAGAAGAATGACAGTGGTAAGAACTTAGCAATCGATTGCAACCAGTCTGGCATACCCGAAATAGGGAAAAACGTACCGCCTAAGAAGAGCATCGGAAATACGATGAGGTTTGCCAATGCCGGAATCGATTCTACCGTTTTTGCGATGCCGGAAATCGTAAATCCAAGACCCAAGAACATCAGGGCGCCCAAGAGAATACAGATGAGGATGAGCCAGTACGACCCCACAACGACAGCGTCCATAATCAGTACGCCCATCACGATGAAGATAATCGCCTGAAGCACCGAAACCACAAGACGCGTGATGGTGTTGGCGGCCACAAACTGCATCGGACGCATTGGAGTCGCGGCCAGACGTCGCAGAACACCCTTTTCCTTATACTGCACGAACACGAATGCAACCGAGAACACCGACATCTGCATCACCGACATACCAATCAAACCCGGAAGCAAGAAATCAATATAGCGAAGGTTCCGAGCATCAACGCTCTCCTGAATCACTGAAAAATACTGATGACCTCCCGCAAGTTGAATGCTTGTCTTGTCGAGTGTCTGGTTGAGAATGGAAATAATTGCCTGAGATTGAGCCTGTTGAGATTCGTTGACGTACACGGTAAGCGACTGAGGATTGGTGCGCGCAGCATCAATGAAGTCACTGGGCATGACGATAACAACGCTGCGGTCCCCCTCCTGAAGAGCGGCCTGCTCGTCTTCGAGGGCTCCTTCGTGAAACTTAAAGAGACCGAATGCCTTGAGCTGTTCGATGTATGCGGCTGTCTGTGGAGCGGGCGAGCTCACTACAAGGCCAACGTCATACTGCTGAGGCTTATCGAATCCTACAAGACCGAAGATACCCATAATAACCATGGGCATGAAGAAACTGAAAAATAACGCCTGCTTATTGCGTACAAACATCTGAGTCGAAGCTTTGAGAAGTGCGAGAAAAGTATTCATAGGATTAATCGCGAAGTGCGTGACCCGTGAGCTTGATAAATACATCCTCAAGGGTCGCTCGTTTAAATGCCAGGCCATCAATGCTGAAGCCATGCGTTCGGCCCGCTCCAAATAATTGATCGAGGGTTTGCTTTGGATCTGCAGTGCGAAGCGTATACTGCGAACCGTCACTGGCAACATTGGTAACGCCTCCCAGTGACGAGAGCGTATCGGCGTGAATAGGATGCTGCGCAGAGAACTCAATCGCCGCATCACCACCATGATGCGCGAGTAATCGCTCGGTAGTATCGAGGGCGACAATATGTGCGTTATCCATGACCGCGATACGATCACAGAGCGCCTCAGCTTCATCCATGTAGTGCGTGGTCAAAACCACGGTTGTGCCTCGAGCATTAATCTGACGCACCAAATCCCAAAGATTTCTTCGTGCTTGAGGGTCCAATCCTGTCGTTGGCTCATCGAGGAAGAGCACCACGGGGTCATTGACCAGTCCGACGGCAATCGAGAAGCGTTGCTTCTGCCCTCCTGATAATTCCACTACTTGAGCATGTGCCTTCTCGGTCAGCTGGACCTCTTCGAGGAGAGCGCCGGCGTCAACCTTGCGATCATAGAGTGCTCCAAAAAGTTCGAGTGTTTCACGAAGTGTCAGCCCCTCAAAAAATGACGAAGCTTGAGGTTGGACACCAATAATAGCTTTGACGTCGTGGGGGCGCTGAACAACATCGATGCCATTGATAACCGCCGTGCCTTGGGTAGGAATACGAAGACCTTCAATCATTTCGAGCGTTGTCGTTTTCCCGGCACCATTAGGACCGAGGATACCGAACACCTCACCACGGCGCACCTCAAATGAGATGCCGTCTACGGCCGTAAAAGCGCCGTAGCGCTTCACGAGGCCCTCGACGCGAATAACCATAGTGTCAGGTGCTACCACGCTCGAGGGAGCGGGTGCTACGAGCGTGCTTCGCAATTCTGAAGCAACGAGCTGTGCTGTCCACCCGGCCTGCTCCAATGCAGTAGCTGCCTCAGAAAGTGTGAGCCCGGAAGCATGGGCTTCGGCGAGATAGCGAGCGAGATCCGTATTCATAGGAGTTAGTTATACTACAAAACGGGGCTTTATGCAAGCCTCGTTTTCCCCTCCAGCAGAAGTGGCTACTGTGCTCGATTAGCACGACTGGCACGCTTCTCAAACGCTCCTAACACTGCAAGAACGAGGTAGGCAAGCACAGTTGTCGCAACAGCCTCACGGAAGAATCCGAGACCACATGCAATGCCAATAGCGGCCACGACCCACAGCGATGCGGCAGTTGTGGTGCCCACGATGCGGTCTTCAAGGCGCAGGATAGTACCGGCACCGATGAAACCGATTCCAACGATGATATTGGCAATAATGTGGTAATCAAAACCCTGCACTCCTCCCAGTGATGGAAATTCCTGGTAGAGCTTTAGTGAAATAACCGTAAACAGTGCCGCGCCCAACGTCACCAATGCATGCGTACGCAATCCGGCAATCTTTCCCCATCGCTCACGCTCCAACCCAATGACTACTCCGAGCAACGTTGCCGCGCCCAGTCGCAATAATACCTGCCATTCGTACGGTGTCGCCAGCGAAGAGATGTAATCCATACGCTCAACCCTATACCCTCCGCCACATATCCGCAAGAAAAACTGTCGATTACTCAAACGTAAGTTGACTAATTCCAATTTTTGTACTATTATTAATCTATGCGTATTCAGAAGTATCTCTCCGAACAAGGCATTTGCTCACGCCGTGAAGCAGAAGACCTCATCAAGCGCGGCCTCGTCGCTCTCAATGGTGTTGTCGTGCGCGAGATGGGCGTACAAATCGACCCCACCAAAGACAAAGTCACCGTGCTCCCCTATGGGCAACGTGAAATTGCACAAAAAAAGACCATCGCCCTCTACAAGCCTCGTGGTATCGCATCTTCGCGTATCAAAGCCGAGGGACAAAATGTCTATGATCTCTTTCCTCAATTTGAAAACCTCGACATTATTGGCCGTCTCGACAAAGCCAGCGAAGGGCTCCTCTTACTCTCAGACGACGGGGTTCTTGCAAAAGCGGTAACGGGTGAAGCTCATGCCATCGAGAAAGAGTATGAGGTTACCATTCGAGAAGAAACAAACGCAGGACGTCTCAAAAAGCTTGAACCGGGAATTACCCTCGAAGACGGCCCCACACTTCCTTGCCAGACGAAACTTATCGGCCCTCATCGCTTTCGCATTATTATTCGTGAAGGCCGTAAACACCAGATTCGACGCATGTGTGAATTCCTCCACCTCACCGTGGTCCAACTTCGACGTCTCCGCATCGGCTCTCTCACGCTAGGTGATCTTAAACCCGGAGCTTTTCGCCCGCTCACCGAGACGCAAATCGCCTCACTCAAGCAAGGAGCTCGCTAGTTGAGACTCCAAATAGTGTAGTTGAGCACACTCGCAAAACCAACCCAGAAAATATAGGGGATCAGGAG
>CAYZIF010000044.1:915-3782 GCA_964478355.1 uncultured Candidatus Saccharibacteria bacterium | reverse complement strand
CCCCTGGAAAGACGTCCGCTGCGCTGAGGTAGTCGTCAATTGAGCGCAGGCGATCATCGGTGAGCATAGACTCTCGAAACTCATCCAGCCCCTTGCCACCGGCAAACCAACGGGCAGGGATGACCATCGCAAGGTAGCGTGGCTCCAAAGTCTTTGCTTGCTCTACGAAGCGGTGATAGATGGGCGCGGCGCTCGTGCCGTATCCGCCATCATCCAACTGGTACGGCGGATTGCCGATGATCACATCAAACTGCATATTTCCTCCAAAGAACTCGGCCACACGAGACTTGATGTCGTCGGTGTGAATGAACGCGTAGGCATGGGTCTCAAGGCCTTCGCCCCGGTCAAGGGTAGTCTGACTTGCGCCGCAATACGTGCATTTAGAACCAATCCACGAGTGTTCGGTTCGCTCAAACCAGATGTTGCCCTGGTCGCTGGCGAAGGATTTGGCGATGGAGTGCTCGCTTTTTGCGTGCTTCGAGCAATACAGGCTCCGCCGTGCCAGCAGACTGGTAAGGTGCGTGATGCCGATACCGAATACCTGCTGGGTCAGGATGTGATTGACTCGGTCGGCAAGGTTCGGTATTTCGGTCGCCAGACCTCTAGTGAGACGACTGGTGATCTCACGAAGAAAAACGCCCGACTTTGTGAACGGGTCGAGAAAGCGCACCGAACTATCTGCCCAGACATTCGCGCCGTTGTGGGCGATTGCCCATGCTTCGGCGAGGGTATCCAGCATCCTGTTGGCAAACTCGGGGGGCGTGAATACCTCATCGTTTGAGAGGTTGGCAATGCACGTCAGCACATCAGGATTGCGGCCCCGGATCGAAAAGCTCACCTGACTATTCATACGCACTCCTTCTGTGCAACGGAGGCAATCTCACTCACCGACATCGGCGGGTAGCTCTTGGTCGGCTTGAAAATTTCGTGTTTGCCGAGATGGGCGAAGAGCGAACCCTCCTCACTAAGAGCCGACATCTGGGAGAGGGTGTCCAAGCGAAAATCGCGGCGCTGAAACTTTCCCTTGCCGAGATAGCCCCACTCGGCAAAAGTGATCGCCTGGTCATCGCTGGTACGCATTTTCAGGGCGTCACCGTGAATGAGGTTCTGCGAAAGAACGTAGAAAGCGGCTTTATAGAAGTCATCCGACTCGTCGAGGTCCAGGTATTCGGCGAAGATCTCCAGCATATTAGCTCGGCACTCGGCGATATTATCCGCCAAAAGCTCAATTCCGTAAGAGCACATCAGAGCGAGAAGAGCGTAGTGCCGCTTTTCAAAATCGGACTTTCCGAACTTGAGTTCGACCGCAGCGAGTTTGCGTTGCAGAATCCGGATGAGGAAGTTCCCGCTCCCGCACGCCGACTCCAAAAAACGCGAGTCAATGCGCTCCGTCTCACCCTTGACGAGGTCGAGCATCGCCTCGACCATCCAGGCGGGCGTGAACACCTCTCCGTGGTCGGCGACACGTTGTTTTGACTTGATTAGGCTCATGGGCAAAATGCAGTCGGAATAACTGCCGCAGGGGCAGGCACCGCGTCCCACGTTCTACCCTGCAGTAGGCGTCCGTTCTCTTTCTTCGCCCGCTTCTTGCCGTCTACTCCCCATCCTCCCCACTGCTTGAAGAAAAAGGCAGAGTGTTGCTCTTCGCACTGGCGCTTGATGTTCAGTACCCACTCTTGCTGCATGGGCCGGGCCTTGGGGCCGGACTCTCCACCGACGATGACCCAGTGGATGCCATCCAGATTCAACTTGCCCAGGTCTTCCAGCAGGGGCTCTACAGAAGCAAAGCGGATGTGTGCCGGAATCTGCCTTAGCCAGTCGAGCCGGGGGATACCGTGCTGCTGGTTCTCGACCGTCACTCCCAGCCAAGCGTTGTGTGGCGGCTCGTAGCTCTTGAAGAAGGTTGCCATCCTTTCGGCCCGCTTGGTGAGTACCTGGAAGGTATGTTGCGGGGCCTGCCGAATCACGTCGAACACCTGCCGGATGTAGTCATCGGGAATGTCCTCATGGAACATGTCGCTCATTGAGTTGACGAAATAAATGGTCGGCTTCGTCCTCTTGAGTGGTTCTACCAGCCGGTGCGGCAGCAGTGTCAGGGCAAAGCCATTCTCGTACCCATTGACTTTCATGGCTTGCAGGCGCTTGGCCATCGCCTCGGCGTAGCAGTGGGCACAGCCGGGAGATACCTTGCTACATCCTACGGCAGGATTCCAAGTCTGTTCGGTCCATTCTATGCTTGTTTGTGTGCTCATGTTTATATCCTCACCAGTGCTTCGTTCTTCTCGAAGTTGACCGCGTTGACCGGTCTTATCCGCTTCGCGTTCAGGTTCTTCGCCTTCCCCTCTTTTTCAAGCGCTGCAAACGCCTTCTGGAAGTCACCAGGGAACCACTCGGTGTCTTCCAGCATGTCGGCAAGCTCCCGGATGCCGAAATACTTGGGTTCGGTGGTCAGAAGGTTCATCCAGTACGCTTTGACTTCGGACAGATCCATGTCAGCCCGCTCATCTGTGACGTGCTCATCGGCGGAAAACAGCTCCATTTGCTTCTTCTTTGCAATACGTTCATCCTGTTTCGCCAGCGCACGAACCTTCTTCTGGACAATATCAAGCTTCTCGGATGCCTCCATGAACTCGACAATCCCCTTGGGATGTCGGGTCAGGTACACCAAGTGGTAGAGGGTACGGTTGTGGGTAGGTTTCAGTACCTTGACACATGCTGTCCGTGGCAGTTCCTTCCCTCCTGGAGTGACTTGTTTGATGTTGTTGCGGTAGAGTGACACTAGGTACGCTTCCCGCTCTTCCGGCAACATCCCGTTTGTATCCGGCACAACACCGAAGATGCTTTCCATGTCCGCTTGAAACTCTGGC
>CAYZIF010000044.1:0-905 GCA_964478355.1 uncultured Candidatus Saccharibacteria bacterium | reverse complement strand
TTCCACTTCGATGAATCGATTGATGAAGTCGTACATGAAATTGATCAGGAACTCAGAGTTGGGTCGTTTGAGAAGCGGTTCTAGTGTTGGCAGTTCCACAACGTTCTTCCATCCAGTGGGGTCGATGAAAAAGAAGACAAAGCTGTCGGCACCACACCAGGAGAGAATCTCCTGACGGAGATCATGGAACTTGCCTTGTAGAGCGTGGGTGACTGTTCCGTCATCGGGGCGTGCCGCTAAATACGCTTGCAGGTTCTTGAAGCGTTTGGGTTTTTCCTCAATATATAGCGCCCTGAATTGGATCTGCGGGTTCAGCCTCTGCAATCCCTCACGACACTTGTTAATGAGGTTCAGGGAGATGACGATGGACGTATCCTCTAAGTCATCATCCTGCGATTTCCATGGTCCCGCGAAGCAGTCCACGTAGCAGATGGTACGCTGGTGGTGGCCGACGATCATGAACAGGCGTTCCAAGTAAGCCTCAAGGAGCTGGTGTTTAAAGTATGCTTGCTCACGCCCTTTGTATTGTGAAGGAATCTCCATCATGCCATCCTAGCATATTCCTGTGACAGAATATGTCTTGCGGAATTGCCTGCTCTTACGAACCGAAAATCTCCCCAAAACTCGCTTCCATCTTCCGCTTTGTTTCCAAGGAAACACCACGAGTACCCTTGAGCTTGCCGTCGATCAGATCTGTCACGATCTTCTGATGCAGACCGTTCTTTGCGGACCACGAAGCTATCGTCTCTCCCAGGTCAACAAGGCAATGTGCAACTTTCTTTTTTCGTTGTTCTTTGTCCATCGTCCGGCTCCCGAGCAGAAATAGTCTGGCACTGCCTTAGGTTGACGGGACTTTACTCTTGCTGAGAGTAGTTGTCAACGGTTACCCCACCACGCTATCTGGA
>CAYZIF010000043.1:0-3786 GCA_964478355.1 uncultured Candidatus Saccharibacteria bacterium | reverse complement strand
GTACAAGCCAGAGTCGTTAGAGAAAAAGTACGATATCGTGTTTGTGGGGAGAATGGCTATCAATAAGGGCTTGGACATTTTTCTCGATGTGATGGAGCAAACGAGTCTTGTCGGAGTCGCTGTCGGCGACGGTCCGATGCTGGATTGGGCTCGCAACGAAGCTAAGAGGCGTGGTCTTAAGATTCACTTTCCGGGATACGCGAAGGATAGTAGCGAGGTTGCAGCGTACCTCAATGAGTCTCGAATACTGCTCATGCCCTCTCTCAATGAGGGTGGGCCACGTGTTGTTCTTGAGGCTATGGCATGCGGGGTTCCGGTAGTCGCCACACCCGTTGGAATTGTGCCAGATGTGTTACCCCCTGAATGTATTGAGGAGTGGAATGCTCAAGATCTTGCCGATAAAGTAATAAATATTCTTAACGATACCGCACTGTACGGACGACTCCGAGAGCAGGGCATTGCGACAGCGCAACGATTTGAACGCTCATCCGCTATTGCTCATCTGGCAACAGCCCTTCAACGTCTTATAAATTTAAAACCGTGAGTGGTTTTCTCAATATACATGCGACCGAAGGAAGTGCCGCGCATAGCAGCGGCAGTCGACTTCTTATTATTACGCAGAAAGTTGATGAGACTGATGATTTGCTCGGATTTTTTGTTTCTTGGATTCGTGAGTTCGCTACGCACCAAGATCAGGTAACCGTTATTACACTAGGAAAGGGTTCGTATTCATTGCCGAGCAATGTTCGAATTCTTTCTCTCGGGAAAGAAGTGGGCACATCAAAAATCAAACAGGCACTTCGATTATTCCAATTTCTTTGGCGTGAAGTTCGTGTTCATGATGCCGTTTTTGCGCACATGTCTCCTATATTCGCTATCGCTGCAGCACCGTTTACAAAGCTATGGCACAAAAAACTCATACTCTGGTACCTTCATCGGTCTCGTACGATACGATTGCGACTTGCCGAAAAGCTTGTGGACACAATAGTGACTGCAGATAAGCAAAGTTTAACGCTCCAGAGTCATAAGATTGTTGAGGTGGGCCACGGTATCGATGTGGAGCGATTTTCTTTCCCAGAGCGTCTGCCTCCTGTGGGCCGCCCTATCCGCATACTCTCTGTGGGCCGCCTTTCTCCGATTAAAGGGTTTGAAACTCTTATTCGGGCTGCCCAGCTTATCCGTGGTCGCGATATATCATACGAAATACGTATTGTGGGAGCTCCGGTCATGCGTGGGGATACTCAATACGCTCAGAATCTTAATTCTCTTGCGCGAGAACTGAAAGTCGATGATATGGTCCATATGGTTGGATTTGTGCCCTACACCGAGATGCCAGCGCAGTATCGTTGGGCCGATATCATAGTCGGATGCACACCCTCAGGGGGTATCGACAAGGTGATTCTCGAGGGTATGGCGTCAGGATGTGCGATGGTTACTTCGAATGCTGTTATGAAGAAATATCTTACTCAAGAGCATGCCAGTGAATATATATTTCGCCACGGAGATTTTAAGAATCTCGCACGTACATTAGAACAGCTAGTGTTGAAGGATTTTTCCCGTATTGGCGAAGAGATGCGTCGGATTGTTGTTCACGATCACAATCTTTCCACGGCCGTTCATAGAATTCTCCCATTACTATGAGTACGCCACTTCGAATCCTTTACGTCGGTTCTTACAAGCCATCGTATCCACGAAATAAAATAGTTATTGATGGATTACGTAAAAACGGTGCTCTGGTGACCGAGTGCAATGAGCGTAGTAGTGGCTTCTTGAAGTATATTCGACTGGCAGTTCGTCTTCTTCGATTACGAGGAACCTACGACGTCATGCTCGTAGGGTTTCCAGGGCAAGAGGTAATGTTTATTGCTCGACTTTTTGCCTCGGCCCCCATAGTTTTTGATGTCTTTACATCTCACTATATGGGATATATTCTCGACCGAGCATATTTTAAACCAGACAGTTTCCGTGCGAAGATATATCGCTTTCTTGATTATTGGTCGTGTCGTTTTGCTGACATGATTATTCTCGATACGAATGCCCATATCGATTTTTTTGTACACGAATTTAAGCTACCACGAGATAAATTCCAGAGGATTTTCCTCGGCGCCAATACCGACCTGCATTTTCCTCGCGTCCAAGAAAAGAACTCTCAAGAATTCACAGTTCTCTTTTGGGGAAGTTTTATTCCTTTGCAAGGCACCGAGTATATTCTGGAGGCAGCTCGATTACTTCGTGATGAGCACATTCGATTCGTTCTCATTGGTGATGGACAGAAGCGCGCGCGAGATATGCAAGAAGTTCAGCGACTTCAGATCACGAATATCCGGTTTCCTGGTAAGGTAAGTGACGAGGCTCTCATTGATTACATCCGTAATGCCGATGTTTGTCTGGGAGCGTTTAGCGAAGGGCAGAAAGCAGACATTACCATTCAGAATAAAATTTTTGAAACGCTCGCATCACGAAAACCACTTATTACGATGCGTACCATGGCGATAGGAGAGTTGTTGACCGATACAGAGCAGTGCCTCTTGTGTGAGAAGGCAAATCCTGAAGATCTTGCAAAGAAAATTATCTTGTTGCGAGATGATGAGGCTCTTCGGACTTCTCTTGCGGAGAGAGGGTATCAATTTTTTAGGAATTATCTGACTGAAGAGAGTATCGGAAGAGAATTGCTCGCAAAAATCACTCCACTATGTCAGAAATCTTAATCGTCGGATTTCCCTATGTTCGTGAGCGATACTTCGCTACCTTTCGCCACTGGCCAATACCAGAGCAGATTTCATTTTTGTTACCGCGCACATGGATTGCTAAGGAGGGCAAAGTAGTATTTTCTCCACCCACAGATTCTACTATCACTACTGCGAAAGC
Organism: uncultured Candidatus Saccharibacteria bacterium; assembly: GCA_964478355.1. GTDB lineage: Bacteria > Patescibacteriota > Minisyncoccia > 2-02-FULL-40-12 > GWA2-44-9 > JAGOPO01. Next base: position 918 of record CAYZIF010000043.1, on the reverse strand, counting down.
GTATTTCTATCACTCGCACTACCCAATCATCGGAGGGCTACTCAAGGGGTTCATGCCCGGATTCTTCGCGCATCTGTGGCGACATCGCCGTAGCGTGAAGTTGGTGTATAGCTGTAGCGAGCCAATACTTCTGACGACATTTCTTCAGGCGCTGTGGTCAAAATTACTTGGGAAAAAACACATGATGTTTACATGGGAAAACATACCCTATACGAAAAAATTTCGAGGACTTTCTCGCGCGGCTCATCTGTGGATCTTGCGGATGAACCTTGCACTCTCTGATGGTCTCGTATGCGGCAATAGTGCAGGCGCAGAAATTCATCGGCAGTACACGAAAAAACCAATCGAGGTAATTCCAATGAATGGGCTTGATGCAGATGCTTTCGTGAAAGACCTGGCAACTCTTCGGCCTTCGCACCTGATGAGCGCTACCGTCTACACATTTGTAGGGGCGTTGGGGTACAGGAAGGGCGTTCAAAATATTCTCCAAGCATTTCCAGAAGTTGTTCAGAGAATTCCCAATGCGCATTTGATTATCGCGGGGTCCGGTGAGTATGAGCAACAGATTGACGCTCTCATTGAAGAGCTCGGTCTTCGTGATCGTGTTACGCGATTCTCATGGGTAGAGCAAAAAGAACTCGTAGGCCTCCTTTCACTGTCTGACGTCTTCTTATATCCCAGCATTCCTCATGGCGGTTGGGAGGAGCAGTTCGGGTACTCCATGGCAGAGGCGTCCCTTATGGAGCTTCCGGTAATCGCAACTCGTACCGGTTCTATCGCAGATGTCGTGATTGATGGCGAAACCGGAATTCTCGTGCCTCCCGATGATGCTCATGCGCTCGGAGAGGCTATGACGCAACTAGGGACAGATTTGGCGCTTCGTAAGCGACTTGGCGCCGCTGGTCGTCAGTATATTGC
>CAYZIF010000042.1:0-3962 GCA_964478355.1 uncultured Candidatus Saccharibacteria bacterium | reverse complement strand
CAATAATGCCCTCAAGGAGAAGTTCAAGGGCAGAAAGCTCGTCTTTGGACAGGGCCTCGTCGGCGCTAAGGTTGTTGTTGTGAGCGAGATGCTTGGTGCTCACGGCGAAAAAGATGGAGCACCCGTTGGTGGTCCTCACCTCAAACTCCTCAATAAACTCCTGCGCGATGCGGGTATTGATCGCAAGAAAGTATACGTCACCAATGTGGTCAAATATCGCCCCGAAGAAGACAAACCTCCAACTCCCAAAGAGATAAAGAGTCACGCCACATTCCTTAAAGAAGAAATTCGCACCGTCAATCCTGAGATTGTCGTAACGCTTGGCAACCTCGCACTTAACGGCGTTGGATTGAGAATCCCCGTCGAAAATGTGCATGGTCGCACATTTCCTCTTGGTGGCTACCGCTTACTGCCAACGTTTCACCCAGAGCGAGCACTCCGAGACCCCGATGCAAAGTCGCTTCTGGAAGCAGATTTCGCTAAACTCAAAGAACTCTTCAAACTCCCCAAGCTCGAAGCAAACTAATACCTCTCCATCTGGAGGGGTTTTAGTTTGTAGACTTTCGAGCTATCACTCGTTGCGCCGCTTCCGTAATTGCAGTCGCATCAAGGCCAAACGCTTTCATGAGCTCGGCTGGTGCTCCCGACTCTCCGAATCGATTGTGGACGCCCACAAATTCCATCGGCAAAGGAGTGTGTCGTGCCAGCAATTCCGCAACAGCCGAACCCATACCTCCAGCGACTTGATGCTCTTCGGCGGTTACCACGGCTCCACATTTTTTTGCAATCTGGAGAATCGTTTTTTCATCTAGGGGCTTGATGGTGTGGTTATTGAGCACCGCGGCATGAATGCCAAGCTGGGCAAGAGCATCTGCGGCCCGAAGAGCTTCGTAGACCATCACGCCACAGGCGACAATAAGTACATCAGTTCCTTCACGAACAAGGAGTGCCTGTCCGATTTCGAATGGAGTTTCCGGCGTTGTGATGACCGGTGTTTTTTCGCGCCCTAATCGCAAATAGGATGGTTGATTATTCGATGCAATCGCTAGAGTCGCTTTCTGTGCCTCAACCGCATCGCAAGGCACCACAACAACCATGCGTGGAAGAACTCTCATCAAAGCAATATCTTCGAGAGCTTGGTGCGTTGCTCCATCAGGCCCCACGCTAATCCCCGCGTGCGCGCCAACAACTTTCACGGGCATATTATTGAGACAAATATTCGTTCGAATTTGCTCATTGTTACGCCCAGGACTAAACGTGGCGTAACTTGAAATGAATGGGATTTTCCCACCTGCGGCCATACCCGAACCAATCACGGCAAGGTTTTGTTCTGCAATCCCCACCTGAAAAAATCGATGAGGAAACTTCTCGGCAAACCAATGGCTTCGCGTGCTCTCGGTAAGATCCGCGCACAGCACCACCACACGCTCATCGCGTTGGCCTGCCTCTACCACGCCCTGTCCGTAGCCGTCTCGAATTGGCACCAGCTCGAGCGCTTCAGGGCGTGAGACATCAAGCACGGATGCTTGTGATATTTTCTTTCGTGGCATAGGTTATCGCGGACTGCATGCTCCGCACACAGCAGTTATCACCGATGCATCCGACTGTTCTGAAATAAGCGCCCGACACAATGCGCGTTGCCCCTCATTTACACAGGCATCTTCATCTACAGGGCTTGCGAACGAGCCGCTAAAATCAATGCTAAATAATCCTGGAGATGAGGGGAGTCCTTCTGCGATGCTTGCGTAGAGCTCCTTCTTCTGCGATTTCCCTATGGGGCTCTTCTCGATAGATGTCATAATAAATGCCATCCGCTTTTGTGAAGCAGATTGTACTGCACTTGCTTGAAAATACTGCAATCCACCAAACAAGAATGCTGCTCCTGCCAATACAAACATAATTGTTGGAAATATTTCTCGTTTATCCATGGTTAGTCATTAAAGCAGGTAACACATTCGAGTGTCTCGATTTCCTCCTTGAGAGCATCTGCTTGTACGCATGCATCTGTTGGAGTCTTACTTTGAGCGCATGTGGCATTCAAACCAGCAATACGTCCAGCCACATCAAGACACATCTTCTTGGTAGCTTCTGAGCACGCGCCCACAGGAGCAGGGGCATCAGCATTGGAGCTTGATAAATCTAGCACGGGCGGAGGCGTTGCAAGCTTACCGAGAGCTATGTCGACTATCTGCATCTTCGCAGAGGTGCCAATATTCGATTGCTGCACCACTCCCATGATCTGGTACGCTTGCCGTAGAGCAAACGCCTTTGCATTCCCCGCTTCAACATTTTTGTAAATCCCAAAAATGAGCGAGAGGATTGAGACCAGCACCGAGAATATCATGGTAATATCACGCGCCATAGTTATTGATGTTCGCTTTCTATTTTACCACGAAGTGTACGAAGTTCATGCAAGAACTTTTTCGCCTCTTCGGGTTTTGGTGGAATACCATGCCACTTATAATCAAATTCAATCTCTGCAATTCCCTTTCCAGGAATGGTGTGCGCCAGAATGACGGTTGGTTTTTCATAGATTGCTTTTGCCTCCTGAACTGCATCTACGAATGCTTCGATATTATGCCCATCCACTTCAAGAACGTGCCAGTTGAACGCCTGCCACTTTGCGCGTAGCGACTCTAGCGGCATAACGTCTTCAGTCATACCATCAATCTGAATATTGTTGCGATCAACTACAACCGTCAGATTGGAGAGGTGATACTTCCCTGCAAGCATTGCTGATTCCCATACAATACCCTCGTCGAGCTCTCCATCGCCCATAAGGCAGAATGTACGCCACTTGTGCCCATCCATACGAGCCACCAGTGCCATGCCGATGGCTTGCCCGAGTCCAGAACCCAAAGGCCCTGAAGTAGTCTCAAGCCCTGGTAGTCGCTCACGCTCGGGGTGACCCTGAAGGCGCGTACCGAACTTACGAAGTGTGAGCAGCTCAGCAACAGGGAAGTACCCCGCATGCGCCATGGTCGCATAGCGTACGGGTGTAATGTGGCCGTTGGAAAGCACGAGACGGTCACGGTCGGGCATGTCGGGATTCTTGGGGTCATGCTTGAGTATATGAAAGTACATCGCCGTAAAAATATCGGCCATGCCCAGTGGTCCCGCAGTGTGCCCAGAACCCGCAGCAACGAGCATCTCAATAAGACTCTGGCGAATCTCGTTTGCCTTGAGTTCCAGCTCAGTTACTTTTGCTTCTGAAATGTAATCTGACATTAGAGTGCATTCACAACCCCAAGAACATGCATCACCAATGAGTTCGTGTACCCAAACTCATTGTCATACCACGCATAGACACAGCACAGGTCGCCATCGACAACCTTGGTGAGCGAGAGATCGGCGATAGAGGCATGGGAGTCTCCGATGATGTCCGACGAAACGAGTTGATCGCGAGTCACTGCGAATACTCCCTGCCAACGAGGTTCGCTTGCTGCCTTTTCGAGAATTGCATTGATTTCTTCTGCGGTTGTTTTCTTCTTCGCCAAGAACACGATAGTGGATATTGAACCCGTAAGGACGGGGACACGTAATGCCGTGCCATCAAACTTCCCCTCCATACCTTCAACGACACGGCCGACAGAAATTGCAGCACCGGTAGATGAGGGGGTAATGTTTGCTGCAGCAGCGCGCCCACGACGATAGTCAGAACCTTTGGTGGGTCCATCAATGAGGCTTTGCGTCGCCGTATAGCCGTGTACCGTATTGAGAAATGCTTTCTTAATCCCCAACTCTTCTTGAAGAATTTGAATGACCGGAGAAACGGAGTTGGTAGTGCAAGAACCATTCGATGAAAGCGTACACGTCTTGAGCGCATCTTCGTTGACGCCCATGAGCGCTGTGGCCGCATCGGGACCATCATCGTCTTTGGCCGGCGCCGTGAGGACAACTCGCTTTGCGCCTGCATCAATATGCACACGAGCTTTTTCATAGCTTTCAAAAACACCCGTAGC
>CAYZIF010000041.1:0-4237 GCA_964478355.1 uncultured Candidatus Saccharibacteria bacterium | reverse complement strand
ATTACACGGCATTCGCATTGCTGAGGCGGGAGTTCGATTCTCCCCAGGTCCACACCGTGAATTCTATCCTTGAGGGTCTTAATGAGAAGCAGGTCGAGGCCGTCACTACGACGGAAGGACCGGTCTTGGTAATTTCGGGGCCCGGCTCAGGGAAAACGCGCGCGCTCACGCATCGCATCGCACACCTGATTACCTCTGGTGTTCCTGCATCATCTATCCTCGCGGTTACCTTCACCAATAAAGCCGCCGCGGAAATTCGCGAACGCGTCCACAAACTGTTAGGCACCCGAACTTCGCAACCAACTCTCGGAACGTTTCATTCGGTGGGACTTCGTATTCTTCGACGTCATGCGGAGCTCTTGGGGTACGGGACCAACTTCACGATTCTCGATTCGGGAGATCAAATCGCACTGATGCGTCGCATACTCACTGAACTCGAACTCGATCCCAAACGCCACACGCCCAGCGGCATGCTGAGCAAAATTCAGAAACTCAAAACGGAGCTAGTGCACTACAGCGACGCCACGGGGGTAGGGTACACAGAACAGCTTGTCGCGCGACTCTATCGTGCATACCAATCGCGACTAGAATCGATGAACTCGGTCGACTTTGGTGATCTCATTATGTTACCGGTCCGACTCTTCAAATCACATCCCGAATTACTAGCTCAGTACCAAAACCAGTGGCGCTATCTTCTCGTAGACGAATACCAAGACACTAGTCATGACCAATACACCCTCATCGGAATGTTGGCGGCACAGCACGGAAATTTATTTTGCATCGGTGATGATGCGCAATCAATTTATTTATTTCGCCAAGCAGATATACGCAACATTTTGAATTTTCAACGCGATTGGCCCAAGGGAAAGATTATTCTCCTTGAGCAAAACTATCGATCGACCAAAACAATTCTTGCAGCAGCACAAGCGGTAATTTCCAACAATAAAGCACAGATACCCAAAGACTTGTGGACGCAGAATGTCGAGGGAGACGCTATTGCAATCACTGAAACGATCAACGAGCGCCATGAAGCTCAACACCTCATCGAGACTATTCGGAAGCTCCAGAAACAACGCTACACGCTCTCGGATGTGGCGGTGCTCTATCGAACCCACGCTCAAAGTCGCGCACTTGAAGAGCAACTCGTGCGCGAAGGCGTTCCGTATCGTATCGTCGGAGGCATCAGATTCTACGAGCGACGCGAAGTCAAAGACTTGCTTGCCTACGCACGACTCCTCAACAACAGCGCCGATATCGTAAGCATGGAGCGTATCGCCAACGTACCCACTCGTGGCATTGGGAAAGCAACCATTGAGCGTGTCGCTTCTGTTTCAGCGCCCGATCGAATCTCTGCGATTGGTATTCTTGCGCAAGAGTATCCACCCACGAGTCGCGCGGGTAAGGCGCTCTCCGGACTTCACACAATGCTCGTGCGCCTCCAACGACTGGCGCAAGAAAAAAAGCCCAGCGAACTCCTCAAGGAGGTACTCAAGCAAACCAACTATGAAGAGTATCTGCGGGCACCCAAGAGTGGCGACGCAGAACACGCAGAGGAGCGTATCGAAAACGTTCGCGAATTACTCACGGTTGCAAAAAAGTATGACGATGCCGGCCCCTCGGGCCTCGGGCAACTCCTCGAAGAGGTCGCACTCCTCCAAGATACCGATACGCTCGCCGCGGGGGACACAGCAGTCACGCTCATGACGATGCATGCCGCCAAGGGATTGGAATTTCCTATCGTATTCGTATGCGGCATGGAAGAGGGGCTCTTCCCGCATAGCCGCACCATCTACGCGCCTCATGAACTTGAAGAAGAGCGCCGTCTCTGCTATGTCGCTATCACGCGAGCCAAAGAACGGCTCTATGTCAGTCTTGCAAAATGGCGTACGATTTATGGATCTCGTCACGCAAACATTCCATCACGATTCCTCGACGAGATTCCTGCGCGCCTCCTCGCATGGCAGAAGCTCGAACTCGACGACATGCCCGACCGCGAAGAGCGAATTCTCTATGACGACTAATATTCGTGTCACCGCAAAAAAATCGCTTGGGCAAAACTTCCTTGTCAATGAGGGAGTTCTGGATCGCATCGTAGCGGCCGCTGATATTTCTCCCTCTGACATCATTGTCGAAGTTGGCCCTGGCACAGGAGCGCTCACGAAGCGCCTTGCCGCCACAGGAGCAACAATCGTCGCGCTGGAAAAAGATCGACGACTCATCGAGCCGCTTGAAGAACATTTTGCAGGCGCATCAAACGTTTCTATCATCGAAGCTGACATTCTTCGGTGGCGACCACCCTACCCAGCGGGGTCCTACAAAGTTGTGGCTAATATTCCGTACTATCTGACATCACACCTCTTGCGTCTCATGCTCGAAGCGTGGCCCTCGCCCTCGCGTGCCATCCTCATGGTGCAGCACGAAGTGGCAAAGCGCATGATGGCACGCCCATCGGATATGAATCTTCTTGCGCTCTCGGTGCAATTATTTGCACGCCCTTCATTGGTTATGCGAGTTTCTCCGGGTAGTTTCCGACCGGTGCCCGAGGTGGATTCTGCAGTTATCAAATTAGATATCGAACGCCATACTGATACAGAGCGCGCACTCGCTCTTCGTGTATTAGCGATTGCGAAGCCAGCATTTGCTCAAAAACGAAAACAGCTTAAGTCGAGTGTTGATTCAGAGGCGCTCAGAAACGCTGACATCAAGCCCTCCGCACGCCCTCAAGAGCTCTCTATTGAGAATTGGCGGTGTCTAGCAAAAGAAATTGAACTATGAGGAAGGGTTGGAAATACGTTCTGATTAGCTTACCTGTTGGAATTATTGTATTCATAGGGTTCTCAAAATTTTGGACGCGACCAAATCTTACCACTCCACCTCCTCAGAAAGTTTCATGTTTGGACGCCGACTCGGACGGACTTTGCACTCATGATGAATCACTCTGGAAAACGGATCCGAACAAAGCCGACACAGATAGTGATGGATTCGAAGATGGAGGAGAGGTGCTCGCCGGACACAACCCTACAAAAGCAGGCCCAGACGATTTTCTAGCCTCGAAAGAAAATCTTACTCGACGAGTAGGTACACTCTTATTGGAAAGCATCGGCGCGGGAAACCGCCAGCATGAGGAGGTGCTGGTAGCGGAAATTTTTAAACAATATATTGCCAACGAGGCGCGCCCAATGGATCTCATACGACTCACGTCTTCGAGTTTTGACGCCCTTGTCGAGTACAGTATTAACGTCTCAATATTTCTAGGGCCTCTGTTTGAGCAAATTACTGAACGTCATCGTATCTTCTTAACCAGCATAGATCATATCCCACTATCAGATCTGCCACTTCTCAATAAAAAAAATCCGCCTGAATTTCAGAAATTCATTTCAAACACCGCTATAGAAATAGCTTTACTCGAGCAACGGATTCAAACCGCCACAACGATAGCAGTGCCGCCTCAAATGATTCCGCTCCACCGCACGCTCCTGCTGTATCTCCGAAGATTACAGCAACGCTACCTAGCTTTAAGTAATACTACCGAAGACCCCTTAATGGGCATCCTTTCACTCCAGATGCTCAACTCTAGCTCAACGGATGCGTCCTTAGAACTATCAGTTTCTACGAAGAATTTGATACTGGACGTCATTCGATGACCTTCATTTAGATATACACACAAAATCTAGATTTTCTGCGCCATAAGCGTGCTAGAATAGTGAGTATATGAGCGGAAGACTGAAATTCCTTCTCGCCGTTTTGGCCGTGGGTGCCGGCCTGTCTTTCTGGTACACCACAAACTACGCCTTCCAAGGTGAACCCAGCAATCAACTCGCCGCAAATTTCGCTGATCAAATCGCCGCAAAAGAATCTTGCAGAGACCAAGATTCCGATGGTCTATGCGACTACGACGAAACGTACTGGGGCAGTCAGTACAATAATCCCGACTCTGATGGTGACGGGTACAAAGACGGGGAAGAGGTTCTCTCAGGACACAATCCCATGAAAGCCGGTCCCGATGATTTTCTCAACGATAAGCGCAATCTCACCGAACGCGCTGGCACGCTCTTACTAGGTGGGCTTGCCACAGGGGACTTACAGCAAGGCAGCCCCACCTATGAAGCCTCCATCGACGCGCTCGTCGACGAAATATTCACCCAGTACAATGCAAACGTTGCCACTGAACTAGACTCAATCCTGTTGGCATCGAGTAGCCGAGATAACCTCATTTCCTACAGTTTCCGTATGACAC
>CAYZIF010000040.1:0-4266 GCA_964478355.1 uncultured Candidatus Saccharibacteria bacterium | reverse complement strand
AGAATCCATTCTCTGACCCCAACACCAAGTTTGGAGATGATTTCGCCAACGAGAGAGGTAAGCCCTCTGAAGTCTTGGCCGACATCTATTCTAAGTTTATCCCTGCATATCTGGGAGGGGATTTTGACTCTATCACAGCCGGTCTAGGATCGACTCCTTCGTTTGGATTCGACAATCAGGACGCAACCGTAGATACAGATGAAGATCCAAACTCGGGTGGCACTAGGACCCAACAGGATAAAATCAAGGACGCAAAGAGATGAAGAACCAGCCATCTTGGTCACATGTAGTTACAGAGGGAGCGCATGTCCCGGTAGACACTGGGTACGATACCGCTGCCATAAATCATCGCGACACCCCTCGTCCCAACGGCTGGCTATCCTTTAGTTCCAAAGAGGTTCCCATGTGGGTTCACGATATACAGATTCCTCAATTTGAGCTTGCAGGAGAAACGGCTCAGTCTGCTCGCACTCGTTCGTTCTTCCCTCGTAACGCAGTTCAACCTGCGCTAATCGTTGCAGTGCAATTCCCGAATCAAGCTGCATACGCCAGGGTCGCAGAGTTGGTCAGGTTTTCACATCGTCAGATGGCTCAAGGAGTTCTTCCCAAGCTAGAAATCATAGCCGGAAGACCGGAGGGAAGCTCTACACACAGTAACAACAAGTACGGCTTTGGACACAGGATCGTTCATGGCAAGCCGAACCACATGCACCAGCCAATCTCAGCATGGGGTTACGTCACGCGCATCCGTAGAGAGCATACTCGGTTTAACTACGCTCCCGAAATGCAGTTCGAATTCACTATCTACAGATGGGAGAGCCCAACCTCATGGGCCGATAGCGAGACTAGTATCAGGGTTCTCAGGTCATGGAAGCAGGTGTTCGACAATATCCTTACAAAGGACAAGAATATCTTGTGGCAACAGGATGACGATTCTGGTGCTGTCGCTGATCGACGCATAGAAAACAAAAAGCTTACCGACACCATCGGTGGACCAGCGATCTAATGCGTCGTTTAGTCTACACGCCGAGGGTGTATGCCTTTATCAAGGATTCTCGCGGACAGATTCATGACGTTTCACGCTATGTGACGAGCGGCTCTGTCAATCGTCGCATCGACGCTGTATCGAGCGCCGAGATCACACTGCGTAATCCCAACAAGATTTTCACGACCCCTAAGCCTGATGGGTCGCCCTACTTCAGTCCTATGGACCCTATCACCATTTTTCTCAAGCGAGCGCCTGGACGCCCCGTCAGAGTCTTTACGGGGTTTCTCGACAAGACCGTTTATTTGCAACTATTCCCCGGCACAATTTCGCTGCGAGCTTCCTGTACTCTAAAGAAGCTGCTATACACTCATTTCGATCCGGCTCTGCCATACACAATGAGTTTTCTATCCGCTTACGGATGGTACCCCGTCGATGGTGACCTCAGTCAGTGGGTCTCCCCCACCGCTTACAACGACTTCCGTCGTGAGATGGAGGTTGACGGTAAGGTATTTGAGAACAATACCGGAGCTACGCTACCCCCCGAGGGAGATGGATCTCTTGGTCAGCTTTTGTTCGCTACGCTGAAGCACATCGGGTTTTGGGATGAGAGGCAGATTTACATAGAATCCCTACCTCAAGACCTATTTGAAAGATTAGCCAACCTTGCACAGCAGTTCGAGGAAGCCAATACAGAAGCCAAGGAAGAGTTCGAATCGATGATGAGAACAATCATCGGAAGCTCTGACTATGGTGGGGCTTTAATCACAGATGCCGAGGTCGCTGCCGCAGGCGCAGAGTTCGATACAGAGTCTCTAGCCGCTTTATGGATCGAAGCTGGTGGAGATCCTACCGTAGCCCGAATCATGGCTGCGGTCGCTATGGCCGAATCGGGTGGAGATCCTAACATTGAGGGTCCGCTTACAAGTTATGGATTTAAGGCAAAGGGACTTTGGCAGATTCATCCGCCTGAGCCCGGAAGCGAAATACCGTTGGAAAACGCAAAGCAGGCTGTTCGTAAGTACAACGCTGGTGGATTCCAGCCCTGGGAGGCTTACACGAACGGAAGTTATAGAAAGTTTCTCAACGTCAGTCAAAGCCGAGACAACGCCGATACGGGTGCGTCTGACGATCAGCCTGGAAACGCTAGCCTAGGGCGAACGGGGGTTACCCCGCATGATAAAATCATTGACAAGAGAAGTTCGAGTAGTGGTTCCGATAAAACCAATAGAGAAAGGCTTTCGCCAGAAGTCGATGTGCGTGGCGCTGGTGCTGGAATGATGGTAATTCTTAGGCTTGCCATGTCGATGGGTCTCAGTATTACGGCGGGGAAGAACGACCACGATAAGTTTACCTCGTCTGGTAACGTTTCTGATCATTTTGAGGGATGGGCGCTAGATCTCTCTAACGGAGTGCTCACTAAGGAGGAAGACGATTTCGCGGCATTCGCTAAGGACAAGCTCGGGCCGATGATTAAGCAGTTGATCTGGCGCGACAAGATCATCGCTGGAAACGGACTGGGTGGAACGGTCGGGGGACATCAGAACCACGTTCACATCGCCCTACTTCCTGAGTACGCCGTAAATCACGAGAAGACTCTTGACGCAGTTGTTGACGCCCTTGCGGGTCGTGAAATCGAAGATATCCCCGAGATTAACGTCGGTATCGGAGGAGGCGTAGGAGGAGGAGGAGGATCAGAGGGAGCCGCAGGAGCGCTATTCGGAGCTATCGAAATGCCGGGAATTTTTGAACTTTACGAGGCAACTCAGCTTCAGGGCGACAAATCATTGATGAATGATAAACCACTGATGCCGTTTATTCAGCAATTATGCGAGGCGTCCCTGCGTCATTTCCAGTCAACCCCCGATGGCAAGTTCTTTGCATTTTATCCTGACTACTTTGGTGAGATGTATCAACATAATCCTTATTGGTACATTGATGACATTGAAATCCTCGATGGAAAGATCGAGCTTAGCGATGACTCCCTCGTTACCCATATGTATGTTGTTGGAGATACGCTGAATCCTCTCGGTACTTCACCTAACGCGCTAAGGTCTGCGTTCTCTCGTGGAGTGGTTACAATCTTCAACGCCTTCATGGCTGATTCGGTTCTGAATAGGCCGTCTTCATACGCCAAGGACGAGAGGTCAAGGAAGAAGAATACTCAGAAGGACACCACGCCACCCAAGGGAATGGATATCCTTTTGAAAAAGCAGGAGGCCAATGCATTCCTAAAGCGTTATGGAGCTAGACCTCTGCGCGAAGACATGCCGATGATTCGTCACCCTGCTTTCGAAATGATGCTCGCTTATCAGCGGTTCTTGTTGAATTGGAGTAAGCAGTTCTTGACCACATTTACCTTTACATTTATGCCCGAACTGTTCCCCGGTGGTAAGGTTGGGTTCCCCGGTCATGGTCTTCAGATGTACATTGACGAGGTTACGCACACATGGGATTACACCAGTGGATTCACGACGCAAGCCAATCTTTCGGCACCAAGCGCTTTAGGTAGGAATAGTAAGCTTCCTCCGAATATGGTTCGAGCGATGATTGTTCAAGACGGAAGTCTAGATGCAGATGTTGGTTCGGGTGGCGCGGATGGCGAATCAACCAGTAGCACAATAACAGTAGGCGCAGGACTAGGACGCACGGGACGAGGTTAAGATGGCTCTAAGTGATCATATAACCCGCGTAGCAAAGATGAGGGCGAGGATCGTCACAGTGGACCCCGCCCAAAAGATGATTGAGGCTCTTACGGCAGATGGGTCAGTCAAGAGGCTCGTCGTTGCTGATATTCCCAATGCTTTTCGTTGGCCTATCGAGGGCGACGAATGGAGTATCTATGAAGAAAATGGATACTGGTTTCTGGGCAATAGGTACCTCGATCCACAAGAGGATCTGGAACTTCGAAGTCTTGCTCCTGGCGGTAGCTGGCTGAGTTTGGGCGATTATATCGTCAATGTCAAGAACCACGGCGCAAAGGGCGACGGGGCAACTGACGACACCGATGCGATTATCAGAGCGTTAAGCGCCGGTAGTGTGCTCTTCTTCCCAGAGGGCGAGTACTTTATTGATATCACTAGAGAGATTACGGTCCCCGATGGTACGGTAATGATTGGTTACGGGGCAACGATTAGGAGCCTTCAGACAACGCTATCGACTGCTGGCGGATTCCCAATGTTCGTAACTGAATCGGGGGGTAGCCTACGACTAATCGGACTCACACTTCAAGGGCCAACTGTCGCGATTGCTGATACCGGTGCTTCATCCACCGGTAGCTC
>CAYZIF010000039.1:0-4464 GCA_964478355.1 uncultured Candidatus Saccharibacteria bacterium | reverse complement strand
ATCATAGCGTTGCCGAAACTCTCTTTACAGACCACGGCAAGCCTCGTCCACACGCTGCCGCGCAAGGCCGCGCGCTCGTTTGCCGTAATCCTCCCCATCGTCCTGATCTACCTGGTTGCGGCACCGACGCTCTTTTCACTCCTCTATCCTGCGTATGTCTCGTATGCGTCTCTTTCCAGCCTTTTCATGTTGCAGTTGCTCTTCTTCCCCATCGGCATGTTCTCTACCGCATTCATCGCTCTTGGCGAGAGGAAAAAACTGTATCTCTCGTCGACGACCTATGCGATTGTACGCATCGATTTGCTCCTCGTCCTTACCCCGCTGTATGGCGTGTGGGGCGCGGCAGCGGCTCTTTTGATATCGGCGTTCATTATCAACATCATCAAAATTATACTCTTCTTCCGCCTTCAATAGACAACCGACAGATGCCGGTCGAAAATAATCAGCTATTGTCACTATAGAGTCGCGGCAGTAGTGCGGGAAGTTCCGTAAAGTTCTCAATTGAAAATTTGAGCGTCGCGTCATTTTTCCATTTATTCCAGCTATTTATCACGCCGACAAAGGGACAACCGATATGTTCAGCTAGATCTCTATCCCCAGTCCCGTCACCGATGACCACAAAAGACATATGAGGCGGCTCTTGTCCCGCGACGACTTTTGCATGCTCTTCTTTAGATCCCGGGACTCCGTATAATCCGACAAAGTATTGTGCTACATCAAGCTGTTGAGCCGTGTATTCCAAGTCTTGTTGAGCAGTCATGGAGATGACATACATATGAAAGCCCATACGGTCCAGTGATGACAAAACCTCACGAACCCCTTGGAACAGTCCTAGGCGCACCGTACCTACGCGGACAGCGTCTTTGAACCGAGCGAGATACTGTTCCTTTGTCGATTGGCACCTGACATCGCGCCGTTGTGCTCGAACACACATCTCGTCAACTAACTGATTGCGCGATAAACGTTTCTCGACGTCTTCGGAAAGAATTTCCTTCATGATATCCATGAGAGCATCTTCATTGGCTAAAACCTCCTTCCATGCACCGCCCCACTTCCAGTCATTCGAATCAACGATCACGCCGTCCCAATCAAATAGTAAAACCGGCAAACGCTCGCTCATATCATGCCTTTCTCTTTCACAATCTGTTCGACCTCATGAATCTGATATTCCCTATCGACCTCTACCCAGTTATCAGATTGTATCGGCAATCCTTGCACGTAGAAATCGTTCACGTACAGTCGGATCGGATGGCTGTCCTCGGCCTGCTCAATATCTGAAACCGGCAAGTTCGCAAATCGCATGAGCGCGTCACGCTTCCACACATACAAACCGAGCGTGCGGTAACCGGTCCTGATTGGCTGGCGCGTTTGAAAGATCAAGCGGTCTGATGCCGTTTTAACCACTTTTAATACTTCAAGAGCTTGTATCTGCTCATCTGTTGCGGACGCGTATGGAATCACCACGTCTATGTTTGCATTCGTCGATATTAGCTTCATCGCCCTCTGCAAAAAAGAATCAATGACGTCTGGAGTAACCAACGGCTGATCTCCTTGCATCTCGAAAATCCATTCGTCATCAATCAACCGCGCCGCATCAGCGACTGCCTCTGAACCATTTTTGCATTTTGGATCAACGAGAATCGCTTCAATGCCATTCGTACCGCAGAAATCTGCAATCTCTTGGTCGTAGGCGGCTACGACAACTCTCTTAACATGATGCGACTTGGCCGCGTGGTTGCACACCCGAACAAGCATCGCGATGCCGTTAATAAGAGCGAGCGGTTTACGCGGGAACCGTTTTGACGCGAGGCGCGCGGGAATAATGCATACCCATTCCTTTTGCATGACACAAGTCATTACTCAAAAAAGATTGGCTCGCCTTTCTTTATCCCTTTCTTGAGCACGAGTTCTTCCGCAAGGTCGCGAGAGGAAATTTGATTTTCTTGCAACGGAATAGCGAAACTGAAGTCGGTACCGAGTCCATCCTTACTGATGACAGAACCCACGGGCAAGTCACGAAGGGCATAGAGACCGCGCGAAACGCTTTGCACATACTTAAGTTCTTTTTCTGAAGGAACGCGGGGCACGGCAGAACTGCCCCCCATCATTTCCTGACCTTTTTTGTATGTGCGGATCCATTCTTGAATCTGGTGCGGAAGCGAGCAGTACGTAGATACCGGAGTTCCTTCGGCGTCCTGGATGTCGACATGCCGCTCAAAGGTACGCGCCGCTTTGGCGGCGGCGATATGCATTGAAGACGACCAATCATTATATTCATGTGTTGAGAATCCAATCACATGACCTGGATATCGCTCACGCAGAAAATCAATTTGATTCAATTCCAAATGATAATCTTCTGACGGATAGAGTGAGACGCAATGATTAATGGCCAGAGGGACCCCTTCCTTATCAAATAATTCAACTACGCGATCCAGATCCGTGATATCGGTACCTCCGTTGGATATGATAGTTGGCTTGCCGATTCCTACAATCCGTTCGATAAGGGTCCACGATTTTGCATCTTGACTTGCGATTTTCACAATATCAATGTCCATATCCTTACACCACTCGACCGAACGCTCGTCGAACGGAGTAGCCATAGTCCCCAGACGATGCCGTCGTACTTCTGTCAAAAGTTCGTCGAATTCAGAGGGGGTGAGTTTCGTGGCTATAGTTTTCTTTATGTAGCGAGAACTGCTCCCAGGTGCGGCAATGACTTCGCCTTTCCGATCTACCTTATCTGGCACCTTAAACGTATCGTGTACAAAAGTGTCCACGTCGCGAAATTGGAATTTGATTGCCGCCTTGACTCCTTCTTCTTGCATGACACGGCCGTGTTGCCGTATAATCTCTTTTCCCCTCTCGAGACTTCCCCAGTGATTGTTTGCAAGCTCAAGGACAAACAAATCAAGGAAAACATCGGATTTTGATAGATTGCTTTCAGGCATAACTGGCGATACTATAGAGATAGTATACGCCAATGACACGCCCCCGTATAGGGCTTAGCGCTCATGGTACGTATTCTCATAAAAGAGACTCCCATTCCATTTTGGCACATTACCAATCCGTACGAGCGTGGGTTCAGTCGTGAAAAGCCGCGGTCTTTTGTCGGGCAACCAATGCCGCATCGTTATGCGATCACCAGCAGCGGTTTTTTCGGTGAAATTTCCCTTCTTGGTGAAGTGCTCTCCGCTCTTCAGTCCGATTCCCGCGGCGATGACCTCGGTCTGCGGAAATTGTTTCAATGCATAAAATATGGCATTCATGCCGGTAGACCGAGACATCCATTGCATATACCTCTTCCCCAGCAAGTCCCGCAGTACATAGCGAGCGACGTATATGACTCCACGTAACCGCAAGTGCTCGAGTACTACGAGGACAATCCTCCATCCGAGAGTGTCTTTCATCAATTGGTAACTGTCTCGAGGACTGAGCATTTCGACAGGAACGCCACTGCATGCCAAATCATGCTCGATAAGAGAAGTAAGGGTGTCTTTGTCACCACCCGATAGAATAATCTTATCTGGCCTGCTTTTTTTCAGCGAGTCTTGCAGATAGGTCGTATCCCCAAGCGCACGACCGTTCATCATTGCAATGATTTTTGACCCGTATCGTTCACGATACAGGAGACCCAGCTCGACGGCGCTATTTGCGGTTATAACGAATGATGCGCGAATTTCAGGAAGCTCTGTACCAGGTTTTGAACCAAGCACGACAACTGGCCCCTCGACAGCCTCCTCCATGTATCCATATTACCACACGACGATATCAAGGACATATATACTTCTCTCTTGGAGTAGCATATACTGCATCGCATGTCGCAGAAATTGAACGGGAAGATTCCTTTTGTCCGCAATTATCTCTCGACCCTCCTCCTGTTTACCTACATGGGCACGATTGGATACCTCTATCAAAAAAACCGCATCTTAGCTCATCAATTGCGAAATCAGTTCAGCTTTTTCAAAGCTCCGCCAAGGCCAAGACTTCTAAAAACAAAAGCACTTGATATCGTCGTCGATACTACTAAATCAGTCGCATTGACCGAGCCTTCGTACACGCAAGGAAATGTAACACTTTATGAACTTCTTACATTGAATCTATTCGTTAGAACGTTCAAACCGCGTGCAATCTTCGAAATCGGCACTTTCGACGGCAGGACTACTCTTAATATGGCGATGAACGCGCCTTCCGAAACGAAAATATATACTCTCGACCTTCCGAAAGATGAGGTCAATATGGCGACTCTTACCGTATCAAGAGGCGACCAGAATCTGATCGATACGAACGTGACCGGTTCTCGCTTCTTGCGAAGTAACGAGGAATCCCGAGGAAAAATAACCCAGTTGTATGGCGACACAGCGACTTTCGATTTTTCCCCCTATTTCAATTCTGTCGACCTGATATTCATCGATGGCGCGCACACCTACGAATACGTGAAGAACGACTCTGAGATCGCCCTTAAGC
>CAYZIF010000038.1:0-4685 GCA_964478355.1 uncultured Candidatus Saccharibacteria bacterium | reverse complement strand
ACCTCGTCCACCAGAGGAGTATACTAGAGCTGTATCATTTTTACGTTTACCCCCATGAAAGGATACGTCGCCAATATAGAAAAGGAAACGCTCAATAATTCAGATTTTCGTCGCGTGCTCTACACGGGCAAGAACAGTCAGCTCGTGCTCATGTCGATTCCGGCGGGTCAAGAAATTGGAGAAGAGACACACCACCTCGATCAGTTTCTTCGCATCGAGCAGGGAACTGCCAAGGCAATCCTCGATGATGTCGAGCACGATCTTGAGGCCGAGTGGGCCGTTGTTGTTCCCGCAGGAACCAAGCACAATATTGTAAACACGGGCACCGATGAATTGAAGCTCTACAGCATCTACTCACCACCTGAACATAAAGATGGGACGGTGCACGCCACCAAAGCTGATGCAGTCGAGGAGCACTTCGACGGACAAACGACTGAATAACTCAATCAAAAAATCCCTCACGGGATTTTTTGGTGGCCCGGTCAGTATCCGCAGAAGCACTTAGCACTTTACGTAGCAACATCAATAAAGACGAGGCTATAGTGGGTGACCGCACTCACGACACAGCAAGGCATCGTGACTGATATAGGTCTCCCGAAATGCAAAGAGTTGTCCTAAGGCTTCTGAAGACTGACCGAGCTGTCTTCATCATAGTCTTGAGGGGGTCTGTCGCAAGTTGACAATATCAATATTTATGCTAAAATAACCATTGTCGAGAATTTCCTCGACTTCCTACCAAAGGAGTTCTTTTCCATGAATCTACACACTGGCGTGGTTGCTCTGCGACAACAGAGCACCGACATCGCGATCAGCAATCCCAAGATTGTCGCCGCGGCCAAAACGCTCAACTGGACGCCGGGGCTCTTAGTCTCTCATATCAATGGGCGACTGGAATCCCCCGTCAGCCGCGGACTGTTCATCGCCCTGGACATCGGCGAGGCCGAACTCACGCCGAAGCAATTCCGTGAGCTCATGGTCGTCTACCTGGGTCGCGAGCCCGGTCCGCAAGACATCTCGAGCATGCCCGACCCGAAGCATCGCAACGTTTCCACATCGGGAGCGACGCGACTTCTGGACGAGTACCTCGAAGATGTCCTGTACCTCTTGGTGGAAGCCAAGGACGGCAGCATCAAGATCAACCACCTGCAAGCGGCGTGGCTGGTCATCACCTGTCACAACCGAGAAGGTGCTCTGTCGAAGCTCGAGGAGCTGAGCCAAAAGCACCGCTCCTCGGAGAAATTGCTGACAGCGATGAAGCGCATGATGCACAAGACCCCGAACTTCAAGGAGCTCATCTAATACATGTCCATCCTAAGTTCGGCGGCAATGGCGAGCATCGAGGTCAAGCGATGGGACCAAAATCCCCTCCTTGCCATCGGGCTGACGCCCTGCATCCTTCGCGCAGGATTTTCCGACGACGATTTGTTTGCCATCTGCCAAAAGCAGGCGCGCAAACAACTCGTCGAAGCACATCCTGACCGAACGAACGAGGAAAACGAAGAACAACGCATCTTCTCAACTGCCTTCGGGTTTTTGAAAGATCGCACTTCGTTTGATCTAGCGCTCTACGAGCTCCGCAGAATCGCGGCCACTGAGGAACGAGAAGTCGTTCGCATCAAACGCGAAGCACGGCACCTCCGCGAGACACAAGAGGCGGCGCTCAAACAGGCCGAACTCGTCTCGCAGGAAAGCGTGAAGCTCAAAGCTCGCATCGACCCGCTCGAGAGATTTCTCAAATCTCTCATGCGAGTACAAGCTCTGCAGGTAGTTCGCACGCGACCCGAAGATTGGGCTCCTCCGAGCTTAATCACCAAGGTCACCTACACCTACCTGTGGGGTCACTCCACGACGTCGGCCGCACGCAACGCGGTCTCCATCGAGAATCTCCTCACCGAGCTTCACGAACGAGCGCTCAAAGAGGGTGGGTTCCCGTGGGGATTGGTTGGTGAGAACAAACCACGAGCCATCTACGGTCGCGTCTTCGGAACGCACGCTGTCTCCGGGGACGCGGCGCACGCACTCACCGAGGCCTATCCAGCTTCACTGTTGAAGCTCAAAGACCTCTGCGAATCAATCCGTCTCAAAAGCAATCAGCGAACCCGCGTTCACACTGATGAGGCGGCGTGCGGGATGCGAACCTCGGCAATGACTCCGGATGGAATCCTT
Source organism: uncultured Candidatus Saccharibacteria bacterium (assembly GCA_964478355.1). Lineage (GTDB taxonomy): Bacteria > Patescibacteriota > Minisyncoccia > 2-02-FULL-40-12 > GWA2-44-9 > JAGOPO01. The sequence goes on along the minus strand of CAYZIF010000038.1, from coordinate 2,519 downwards.
CACATGAGGACCGGAGGAAAGTCGAGTCACTATCGCATCTTCGGATCGGTGAAACTCCCTTCGAGTGTTCATGGATACCCGACTGTAAAGTTCGGAGATTCCGGACTCATCGAAATCCCTTGGGAGACAGCGATTCGATGGATGTCGCCGGTGTTGGCTCCTGATTCGCTGTTGATTGGTATGCGCGTCAAAGAAGTGAAGGGACGCGACGCGCTCAATCAAAAGCCCACCGCAGAGATGTTTCAGAACATGCAGCAGCATCCCCTCACGGTGCTGGGTAGCATTCTGGCCATCGAGTAGTACACCTCCGAAGTCTTAGGACTTCGGAGGTTTTTTCTTGCCTTACTCCTGCTCGCGAAGGGTAAGCTTGGTGTAGCCCGGTTTGTGCGCTACGAGTTCTTCGGGTTTAAACCACACTGCAATTTCGGTGGCAGCATTTTCTGGTGAGTCGCTCGCATGGACAAGATTGAACACACCAATTTTTTGTTCATCTGAGTAGCGATAGCTCACGTGTGCAAAATCGCCACGAATGGTACCGGGGGCTGCTGCTTTGGGTTCCGTGGCACCGATGAGCTTGCGGACCACTTCGACAATATCGACACCCTCCCACGCCATCGCCACAATGGGTCCCATGGTCAACATTTCAATCATAAGGGTGCGCACGTGTTCTCCACGGCGCTTTGCCAAATCTTCGGTGTAGTGGAGCTTTGCAGTATCCTCGGATGAGGCCAATAATTTCATACCGACAAGCTTGGCGCCCATGCGCTCAAAACGGGAGATTATTTCCCCGAGAATTCCCCTGTCGACTGCGTCCGGCTTCAGAAGTACGAGTGTTCGTTCGAGCATCGTGATGTAATGTTAGATTTGCCTGTCCACGATACAGCGAAATGAGCCATATCGCAAGCGCGATGTAGATGGCGACCATAGCGGCCGCTGAGAGATGCACACTCACTGATGCATGCGGTAACCGTGCGAACACCTGCACAATCGTGAGCTGGAGCGCTGCCACGAGCCACGCAACCTGCCCCACAAAGAGACCCGCCCACGACCAGAGCAGTCCAGCGACTGCTGTGACAAATCCGAGCGCCATCGCCACGGGCACCAATGGCAAAACGAGAATGTTCACGGGAAGTGTATAAACCGCGAGCGTACCAAATACATTCAAGAGCAATGGTAGTACCATAATCTGTGCGGCAAGCGTTGTTGCAATGAGTGACGCCAGTGATGAGAATCGCACAAGTCGTAACACAAGCGGCTCAAGCAACGGTTGCACATAGACAATTCCTGCAAATGCTAAAAATGAAAGCTGGAATCCAACATCCCAGCGAAGCACTAAGGGATTATAGAAACACATAACTCCTGCGGTAAACACCAGCGCAATGGAAGCATCGTTGAGACGCCCTAGTCGCTGTGCGGTCATAGCCATTACACCCATGATGGCCGCGCGAACCACCGACGCTCCCGCGCCCACAAGAATAGTGAAGAGCACAATCACGAGCACCGAAGCCCAATACGCGCGCCGCACACCCAAAGGTGCCAGCATCATCATGAGAAGTGTGGCAATAATCGTGATGTTGTATCCCGAAATCGCAACGATGTGACTCGTGCCTGTGCGTGCAAACGCATCTTTAAGCTCAGCGCTGACATTTCCCTTTGCCCCCACGAGAATACCGGCAAGATATCCCGCCTCGGGTTGAGGAACCGCGGATGCGATGGAATCTTTGAGCGCCAAGCGCAACGCCGCCAGGCGTGACTGGACCCAGAGCATAGCTCGCGTGGCGCGCGATGCTTCATCGCGTTGCGGCACGTCGTACGTTGGGAAATACATAGTCGCGTGAATTCCCTCTTTGGCCAGATATCCAATGTAATCAAAGTCGGCAAAGTTTTTTGGCTGTTGGATTTTCCCGTGCACGAGCAACCATTGTCCGAGACGAGGACGAATCCAATCCGGTCCTGAAACGAGAATGCGGTCGTTGGTCGCGATGAGCGCACCGTCCATGGCAATCTCAAGCACGCGAAAGGTAAACCGCCCACCGGTAGCGGTTGTCTCAAAATCTCCATCAACGTAGCCGCTAAGGGTAACGACCGGCTTTGATTCTGCCGTAGTCCACAGCAGAGAGGTGCGCGACACAACGCTCTGGGTTCTCCAAATTCCCAGCGCGCTCAACAGAAATACCACACCGAGTATCAGCGCCCACTGACGCTGACGGAGAAGCGCCAGACCTCCAAGAGCAACCAGCGCCCACACTATGAAATCATCGACAATCAACCATGACGCCAACGCCACACCTCCGAGAAAGGCGCACAAGGCAACCAGAAATATCCGCGAGGGATGCATGCCGGCAACGCTAGCATACAAGAACGACCCCTCCTAGGAGGGGTCGGGCGGTGGTGGCGCTGATGCGGGTATCGGCGGCACAGGGTTTCGGAAGATATTGAACTCGATGAAACTGTAGAGTAGGAAAATCAATCCTATGAGCACCACGAGCGGAATACCCGTCATGAGCCCATCTATCCCG
>CAYZIF010000037.1:0-4819 GCA_964478355.1 uncultured Candidatus Saccharibacteria bacterium | reverse complement strand
GCCTGACTGCGTGCTCTCTGGTAAAGGCATCTGCGACAGCCGCGTTACGGCGATTGTCTTCAATGACTTCCGTCATGTTCGTAGCAAGCGATGCAACGTGCGCATCCGTCTCGGCTACGGCTTCTGCTGTTTTTCTTTTCAGATCTTCAGCAAGAAGCGTGTCTTTGTACTCTCGATCCTGTTTGGCGAGACTGATAGCGCGTGTGACTGATTCGGTTTGCACCCGAAGCAACATCTCTGCGATGGCCCTGTCCCCGATCACGAGTTCAGAGATTTCCACGTCGTAGATACGTACGCCGTTTTCAGCGAAGCGTAATCCCGAGCGCTCCTTACCGTCAGGCTTTTCACCGAGAACAGCATTCCGAATGACCGGAATATAGCCCTGGCTGAGCTCCTGAATGGAGAGCCTCTTTGCCACGCCCCGCAGAATCGAACGCGTTCGATCACACAGGAATTTCACGTAGTTTTCGACGGCGAACCAGTTGGCCGGTTCTCCTTCGAAGTTCACACGCCACACCACTTTCACCGAAGCATGTACGTCGTCGTTCGTGATAACATCCACGATATCGGTGACATGGTTGTACAGTACACGCAGATAGACGGTCTGAACGAGCGTGTCCGTTGATTTGGGCTTTCCCGTGCTGAGCGTTAACACCACCGGATACTCGTCGTATTCCAGAAGTATGGTCTTAGGGCCCACTTCAACGCGCTGCCGCCCCGCCTTGTCGGCGATCATCACCGCGTATCCGTTCCAAATATTGATGGACACTGCCCCATCAAACTTGGTATCCAACGTGATTGTGCGAGGTGGTGTGTACGTGGAACCGCGATCGATACTGCCTCCGCCGTACGCCTCCACAGCACTCTCGGCAACGGCCTGTCGAGTGCCTCGTGCCTGAGTACGTCCCAGGTATGCACGCACCGTTGCGTCATCGAGTGGTTGCTCCGCCACCGCACCTCTTTGCTGCTGCATGGTGCGAAGCTTCTCGTTATACTCCAGCGCTGCCTTGTTGCCAGGGTACAGGAGCCGGACTTGCTCATCGGACAGTCCGCGACGTGCGATGACTTGATTGCGTGGGTCTGGAAGAAAGATCTGCGGACCCTTCACCAACTCCACCGAACCCGTCAGCTTGTTGAGAACGTATCGCGCCTCGCCCTTGGGGATTGCGATTCCGAAGTGGATTTCCTTATCCCCATACTTGATGAGCTTGTGCTCCGCACGCGGGAAGTAGAGACGCTGCTCTTTGCCGGTGATAAACAGCTCTTCACCAACTTTCCGAGTCGTCCCATCTTCTTCCGTGTAATCGGCGGTGACTTTCACGTACAACCCCATGTCATCATTGAGTTCGATGGCGCGGAATTTTCGGGTTCCGTTTGCGGCACCGATAAATGTTTCGGTCGGCCCCGGGAACACAACCTGCGGTCCGCGCTCATAGCGCTTCTCGCCACTTTCGGACAACAGGATGCAATGCTCCAAACGTTCGAGTGTCAGCGCCTCTCGAATGTACGAGCCGTTCTCGTCTTGAACGACTTCGAGTCCGGTCGGCGGAATGTAGAACGAGACTTCATCGCCCCGAATGACGATGAGCTTGCCCATCGTCATGTCCGATTGATGTACAACACTCTCCGGCGCGACAGCAGGCGCTGCGGGCGCAGGAGAAGCTTGTCCCGCCTCTCCGCCGCCTTGTCCCGGTGGTACCGGTACAGGCGCACCCACAGACTTGACGATGGCGCTCTTCCAGTTAGTTCGGGCCGCATCCTCGTTGTATACACGAACAACGAGATATTCGTTGGTTCGCAGCTGATGTCCGGGAATTACCGCGGCAACCTGTCCGGGCCACAACGGAAATGTCTTCGGCCCAGGGATGTTGATCTTGCGGCCCATGTCCAGCTGAGTGAGAAAGTTGCTCACATTGCCCAGTTCGGGATGGAGTTTCTTGTCATCGATGGACGGATTTTCCAGAACGATGTAGGAGCCTTCGCTTGCTGAAGGAAACGCTTGCGTTGCCGCTAAGACATTCCCGGCTTGCACGAATCGTCTGGTTCGAGAATCGTAGCTGATCGGCTCATTTCCTGCCTGCAGCGTTCCCGTTATCGGGCCAACCTGCACTTGCAGTTGCCCCTTCCCGCGGTCTTGCACAAACATGAACTCATTAGGCGCGAGTACGAAATCGCGCTGTTTTCCACTATCTTCTGGTGGCATAGCTTTTTCTCCGGTGACTTAAATATAGATTGGAAACGACCTGCCCGAACCATCGAGTTCGGAAACATTTTATTATCATGAAATCGTGCTCAAGTCAATCCCCTCCCAAACTATCTAGACACAACTCAAAAGACCTGCTATACTCTTAGAACTATGAAAGCTGACACGCATCCAACCTACTACCCGAAAGCCAAGGCAACCTGCGCATGCGGGAACTCTTTTTCCGTGGGTAGCACTAAGGAAACTCTGGATGCAAGCATCTGCTCCGACTGTCACCCGTTCTACACCGGCACCGAGAAAATCGTTGATACTCGTGGTCGCGTTGACCGCTTCAAGAAGCGCTTAGCAAAGAGCGTATCCTCCCCAAAAAAGAAGTAACGGCAATGACCGCCTTGGGCGGTTTTTGCATTGCATGATGGAAGACATTGATCCAAACCTTCAGCAGGACTGGCGATACTGGGCAGAGCAAGCCAAGAAGCAAAAATCCGGTGGCCCCTCGGCTCCCGGCAATGAGGCTATCGTCGAAATTCGGCCCGGAGCAGGCGGCGATGAGTCCGCGCTCTTTGCGTCTGAACTCTTCCAGATGTACAAAAAGTACGCCATCGCAAAGGGGTGGAAGTTTTCTACCATCGACACCAATGAGACTCCCCTAGGAGGGCTCAAGTATGGCTCATTCGAAATTTCTGGTGCGGGAGCATATGATTCCATGAAAAATGAATCGGGTGCACACCGTGTCCAGCGCGTTCCTGCGACCGAAAAGTCAGGTCGTGTCCACACCAGCACTGTAACGGTCGCGGTACTCAAGAAAGCAACCGAGCAAGAGGTATTTATCAATCCAAGCGACATCGAAGTTTCATTTTCACGCGCTGGCGGCCCCGGAGGACAGAACGTCAACAAGGTTGAGACCGCCGTCCGCGTCCTCCACAAGCCATCTGGCATTGTCATCTCGGCCCGCGCTGAACGCTCCCAGCTTGCCAATCGTGAACAAGCGATGACGCTCCTGCGCGCAAAGCTCGCTGAGCTCAATCGCCTCGAACAAACTGGCAACGTATCCGAAGAACGACGCAAACAGGTTGGTACGGGCGACCGTAGCGAAAAGATTCGTACCTACAACTTCCCTCAAGACCGCATCACCGACCACCGCATCAAGGAGAGCTGGAGTAATATCCCGAAGATTCTTGCGGGCGATATGGATAAAATTGTCTCTGCCTTGCGAGAGGGTCTCAAGGATGATACACCTAAAGTATGAAACGCCAGCCGCCACTTCTTGATCAGACGGGCGCATCTCTGCCCAGTCCACACTTCACCCCTCGTCCCGGATGGGGAGGTCGGTTGCAGAATTGGCTCTCCAAGCATGCATCAATGCTTGTCTTCCGACTCGTTCTCTTCTTTGCGCTCATCCTCATCGGGCGCGCATTCTGGGTTCGTCTTCCTGCACGCACCGAAAATCTCAATACACCGGACATCTCCTCTTCCGAAGACTCTGCGCGACTCACCTTAATCGCAACCAAAGGTGACGGCATAACCGATTTAGCGGCACGCGCCCTTGATATGTATATCGCCACCAATACCGATGCTCCCCGCCTCGATGCAACAGAGCATCTTTTCGCAGTGACAACACTCGCAACCGCAACGGGAATTCGCGCACTTGAAATTGAGCAGGAAGTTTCATTTACTTCTGCCGCTATCCAATCAGTGATTGCAACCGCTCAACAGCTCACCGCCCATCAGAAATCAGCGTGGGCAAAGTTCCTTCGCAGATAGTTCTGTTCTTTTCAGGAGGCTCTATGGCAACCAAGGAAGTTCCCGTATTTTTGAAGTGTGATTTTTGTCACACTCAGCTCCATGTAGGCACACATCGAGTTGTTTTTTGCCCGCGATGCGACACATGGACTCCGCCACGTGTCGAGCGGCCACACAGCACCCTTTGTTGCGCCGAGTGCGATAAGCCGCTCTCTGCCACTGAAGGAGACGGCTCATATTGCGCCGAGTGCAACTACTACCCCTCAATGCAGGATACGTTCTTCGTCAAGCGCACCTAGTCTCAACCCAAAACCCCCTCGCCAAGCGAGGGGGTTTCTTCGTGCACATGACATGCAATTACTTCTCTTCAACAGCAGGAGCGGCAGGCGCCTCTGCACCTTCTTCGCCCTCTTCAAGAGGCTTCTCCTTCTTGATTTCCTCGACAGCGGTCACATCCGTGGTTGGTGCGGCCAATTCTGCCTCAAGCTCTTCTTCAGACTTCGGCTCTTGGACTGTTGCGATGATATCCCCAGCATCTCCCGTAAAGAAAACATCGGCAAGCTTGATGTCGCCCAAGGTAATCTGGTCACCAAATGCTTTGAGCGAACCAATATCAACCGTAATCTCGTGAGGCAAGTTCTGTGGCAATGCTTCTACTTCAAGCTCATTGGCATTACGCACAAAGATTGCTTTAAGGTCTTTCACTGCAGGGCTCTCTCCAGCAAAGACGACAGGAACCATCGCTTTAATCTTCTCCGTAAGTGATACTTTGTAGAAATCAGCGTGCAAGATTTCACCCGAGAGGTTATCTCGTGCGACGTCCTTGATGATGGTTGGGTAGGAGTCCTTGCCTACATTTAAATAGATAAGAGT
>CAYZIF010000036.1:0-4927 GCA_964478355.1 uncultured Candidatus Saccharibacteria bacterium | reverse complement strand
ACGACGCATCAAAACGAAGATGATGCGTCTTTTAGAATTCGCAACGAGCGATATTTATATGCGCGATCCGCACACTAGGGTTCGCCGGGTGTAGCGCTGGTGTCGCTTCGATATGAGTGAGCTCCGAGCCCGCCTACCACCTCCCGAGCCATAGCACGCGGGTTGGCATACACAAATAGCAGGCGTCGTCCGCATCAGAGAGCATCCGCATGACCGGAGCACCGACAACGGCTAAGACATCGTCTTAGCCGTTGGAATGCGGAGATTCGGATGCTTCTTTCGATGCGGACAGACTGCAGTACCGATGCCAACTGGCGAGGGAGGTGGTGGGAGGGAGAGGAGCGATGTCTGGTGCTGGAGAGCGGAGAGCTACGCAGGTTCGGTGAGTTCAAGCACTGCGAGCTCAAGCGGGAGGAGTGCAATCGGACTGGTACGAAGCTGTGCTCGCGCATGCGTGAACACCTGAATCATGCGCACGAGGTACGCGCCATCCATGGTGCGCGCATACTCCGCAAGATTCTTGGCCTGCACATCGGCCATCGCCAAGCGCGCCTGCGCAATAATATTAGGGTCAATTTTTGAAATCATAATCTGTCGGAGATACTCGAGAAATCCTTTGGAGAGCTGATCCATGTCAGCGCCTTGTGACTGCACTTCGTGCAAGAATCGTAGCGCACCACCGCGATCTTTGGCGGTCAGATGACTCAAGAAATTTGCGTGCCACGCCAACGGCACCAGTCCAAGCACTGCCTGCACGGCGCTCTCATCGATAGCGCCACCGTGACCAGCGAGTTTGGTGAGCATCACCTCGGCATCACGAAGCGCGCCGTCAGATGCGGCGGCAAGCGCGCCTAGCGCACCCTCGGTGATGGAAATCTTTTCACTCTTTGCAATTGAGACGAGCTTGGTAGCAATTTCTTGCTGGGTGAGCTTCTTGAAATCAAAGCGTTGAACGCGAGAGAGAATGGTCGGGATGAGTTTGTGCGCCTCCGTGGTGGCTAAGACGAAAATAACATGCGCGGGTGGCTCTTCGAGCATCTTGAGAAATGCGTTGGAGGCCTCTTTGGTAATCATGTGCGCCTCGTCAATGAGGTACACCTTGTAGGCCGATGCAGTAGGAGAAACACCGATGGTCTCCTTGAGCGTGCGCATATCATCGATGGTGCGGTTGGATGCCGCATCGATTTCGATGAGGTCCATAGAGCGACCCTCGCCGATACTCACACAGGAGTCACACTTCCCGCAGGGACGATTGGATTTTGCGGTGCAGTTGATGGCTCGCGCAAAAATACGAGCAATAGTGGTCTTGCCGGTGCCTCGTGGCCCCGCAAAAAGATACGCATGACCTAAGCGCCCACTGGCAAGTGCGCCTTGGAGGGTGCGGACGACGGGCTCTTGCCCGACAACCTCATCCCACGTGGTGGGTCGATACGTGCGATACAACATGGCCGAACTCTACACTTTTTTCTTGAAAACGAAAACTCGAAATCCGATGAAGCTAAAGACGAGTGCCGTTGCCGAGCCTACGATAGCACCTACACCCGCCCACGAGGCCACGGCAACGGTTTCGGGTCGTAGAGCAACCACTAACGATGCGGCGCCAACATTGACCACCAGACTCGCCAGCGCGACGCTCACAAACGAGAGCACCTCGCTTCTACCTCCTGCGGTGGTTGCGGCCTCAAACGTCCAATACTTATTCCATAGATAGCTGTGCACCGTGGCTACCGCAAATGATGCGGCCTTGAACGTGGCGTACGCGCTTCCCTCTGCCAATCCGCTTGCGGCGATGAGAATATAGAGCACTCCGAAGTCGACAGCGGCATTAGCAAACCCAATGCAAGCGAAGCGACCGAACTGCGTGAATGGCCGCATGAATGTTCCTAAGAAATACCCCAGCTGAACACCTGCAACCCACAGGATAGGTACCACCAACGGCAAAATTGCAGGGTCAATGCCCATCGGCAACATTTTCCCTAAGAATGCGAGCACGCGCCACGCAATAATTCCCGTTGTTACACCGGTGATGACTCCTGAAACGATATCTTTCTGATTAACAATTCTCATGAATGAATGTGATGATTAATTAGTACCGTAGCGCTGCTGTATCTCTGCTTCCACTTCTGCTCTAGCTCGTCCGTAGCGCAATCGGCTAATCTCGATCAGCCCATCCCGTACCTTCGAACTACCCTCGCCAAATCCCAACTCGGTGAGCGCACGCATGTTGGTGGGTCGCCCGACTTCACCGTTAACCAGCATGGAGACGTACGCATTGAGATTGTCGATGTTGGCCACATCACCTGGAGAGAAGGTGGGCTCGAACTTGGTCTTCAATAGTGGCGATTCTGCATCTTCAGGACTCACTCGAAATGCCAGCATGGTACCCACATTCCCGAATACCGAATTGCGAATCCCCTCATCGAGCTGTTTGATGAATTGGTGCGCCATAACCAGACAGAGACGATACTTGCGCGCCTCGGCTAAGATAACGGAGATGCTCTGCGTGGTGAAGTTTTGAAACTCATCCATGTACAAGAAATGGTCGGGCAAATCAGTGCGCTTGGTGTCGCGCGCCATTGCAGCGCGGCGCAATTTGCCGACAATCACCATACCCAACAAATTGGCGTTGAGGTCACCAATCTTTCCCTTTGCGAGATTCACGATGAGAATCTTTTTGTTTTCGATAACATCTTTAAAATTGATAACGCTTTGCTGTTGATTGATAATGGGACGCAAGAAATCGTTACTGGTAAACGCATCCACCTTGGAAGTCACATAGCCGGCCATGTTGCCAATGGATTGATCGCCGGTCATCTTGGGAACTTCTTTCTCCCAGAACTGTTTGACGATTTGATTGGTCTCGTTGGCTAACAAGCTCATACGGTACTCCTCATCAACAAAGACGCGCGACATATCCGACAGTGTGGGAATGTTGCGGTCGTAGTTGTCCAACAGAAGGAACGTGGCGTTTTTGAATAATCGCTCGAACATCGGCCCACCTGTTTCTTTGAGGTTATAGAGTTTATCCATAATCTCAAAGATTTCGTCGATGATGAGGGATTTATCTTGCGGATTAGTGGGGTCAAACTCAAACATGTTGAGCCCCATGGGAAACTCAACATCAGCGGGATTGAAATACACCACATCGTCGATGCGATGCTTGGGCACGTTGGCCAGCACCCATTCGGCAAGTGAACCGTGCGGGTCTAACACTGTGAGGCCCTCGCCTGCCTGCATATCCTGCACAATCATACTGTTGAGGGTGACGGATTTACCCGTACCGGTCTGCCCGATGATGTACATGTGGCGGCGGCGATCTTCGGGAGTCAGGCGGAGCTCGACACGCTGGCCATGGTACTCGTTGACGCCAAAGGCGACACCCGTGGTTGGCATGTTCGGTGGTGGCTCAGCGGTCTTGAAGTTTGCAAATTTCACCCGAGGCAACACGGCCGATGATACGGGGAAGTGCCAGATACTGGTGAGCTCTTCGCTGGAGAGCGGGATGGATTGATTCTGATCAAACAATCGAAACGCATACGAATAGGTAAGCTTCTCGAGCTCGCGTCCCTTGGCACGATTCATCTTGAACGCATTCATGTCGGGCGCAGAAAACTGCGCAAACGCACCCACGATATCGTCGAGCATCTGCCCTGCGCGCTGCTCATTGTCAGCAGAGGTGAGAATACGCACATTGCAATCAAAGAGTGGACGCGATGCTTTGTTCTGGAGCGCTTTGATGAGTTTGTTTTCGAATTCGGTGGCAATCTTTGGAGGAGTCACGAGTGTATCGGGCTCATCTTTCTTTTCTTTCTTGGGTGGATGCTTAGCCATCTTAAAGGCCGTACGAAAATCGATACCCGATTGCATGTGACGCGCCGTATCCATTGCGAGCTTGCGAAGTCCGCCATCGCTGGACGGTCGCACAATCACCTGCAACGACGCGCCTTCACCATCGGCCTCTAAGCGCGCCAATGCGCCCGCAATCGAACCCAGCGGGTCTGCGGGAAGGTCGGAATACGTCTGGTACGGCAAAATACTCTCATCTTTGAGCGTGAGATAACCTCCTGCGGCAACACCGTTGGGATTAAAGATAGTGTAATCATCGGAACGCTCCACCGTTGCTGTCGGGAACACACCGTGCACCTGTTTTTCGAAGTTGTCGGCAAACGCTGTGGGCACTGCCGCATAAAAATGGATTTGCTCACCTACGTGATGCACCGCCATCTCAAGAGCAATGTAGGGGTCACCATGAATAAATTTATTCCAACCTTTCGTGGACAGCGTGCCCACCGATGAGTAGAGCTGCTCCATGATACCGATAAGTTTTTTGTCGTCGCTGGGCTGACCTTGTCCAGAGAATCGCGGCACCGTAAAAGAAAGGAGGGTCAGATCGAGCGAACGTGCGACTGCTCCCTTCGTTCGCACGGAGTTGAGCATAATAAGCGCCACTACTGACAGCATCAGTAGGACGATGAGAAGAGCGATAACGACCAGAACGGACATTGTGCGTTAGGGTGTGGGTTGAAGTTTCTTTCGATTCACTAACTCTTGATGAAGCTGGTCAACAAGAACATCGTGGAGCGCGTCTACGAGCGCGGGATTACCAGCGGCAACTGCTTGCGTGATAGCTTCTTGGATTGATTTGGAAAACGCGACATTCACAAGCTCTTGCACCTGCGGAGCAAGCGCGGGATCCTGCCAACTCGCTGCCTCACCTTCTTCTGCAGGAGCTTTGAGGGGGTGTTCGGGTGCAATTTCTTGAATCTGCTGGCCGATTGCATCCTGCACTTCTGCTCGCTCGACAGGCGCAACAACATCAACGCCAAGCTCGGCGCGCTTCTGCGCAATTTCTTCTTCTAATCTCAAAATCTGACTCTCTAGTGCGGGTGGTTGTTCTTCGGACATAGTACATTCAGTATACCACAGC
>CAYZIF010000035.1:3365-5244 GCA_964478355.1 uncultured Candidatus Saccharibacteria bacterium | reverse complement strand
GCTTTCTTGAGCTCGCTTTGCACCATGTCCAATAACTCCCGAGCGCGCGCATCCACGGCTTCCATAAGTTCGCGGCGTTGCACTTGAAATGGTTCGTCCATATACGAGCTCAGATCAACAAGCTCGGGTTTCTTGCGACGATCCCAGCGCTCGTTGACGACGCCGAGTTCTATCTTGATGCGTTCAGCCGTATCCAACGATGTCTTCAGGAGGATGGCTAAATCATTGGTTATGTGTCGTGAGCCCACACGCATAATAGCGCTGTGCACCAGATCCGCTTGGTCCCACACGGTCAACGATGCAGTGCCACCACCAAAATCAAGATGCGCGACACCAAATTCTTTTTGATGCTTGTCTAGCACTGCCATCGAGGCCGCGAGTGGTGCGAAAACAAATCCGGCGACTTCTACGCCACACTCGTTCACACATTTTGCAAGATTCTTGAGGTGACGCGAGAGTCCGTGCACGATAAGAACATCGGCTTCAAGTCGCACACCTTTCATACCTAAGGGATCGCGCACGTGCTCGCTACCGTCAATCACAAAATCTCGAGGAATAACGTGAATGATTTCTCGGTTCGGTGGTAGCGACACCACCTGCGCAGTTGCAATCACGCGATCGATATCGCTTGCGGTAATCTCTCCATCAGCGCGAGCGATTGCAATGGTGCCCTTGGAGACCTGCGTAGCGATGTGGAGTCCGTTGACCGAAAGATAGGCGCGACGCACCGGTACTCCTGCCATTGCGGCGGCCTGCTGGAGCGCTAATCGAAGCGCATCAGTGGCTTCCTTCATATCAACGATTTCACCGGCGCGGAGAGCCGATGTCGACGGAACAGAGCCGACACCAATGATGTCGGCCTGCGGTGCGTTTTGCTCCACCTTGGCAACGACGACCTTAATGCTGGTGTTACCGGTATCGATGCCGCAGATGATGTAGGGATTACTCACGGGTAAGACGTTTGAGGATTTTTTGCTCAGTCGTGCGCATCAGCTTTTCAGCCCCTGCGCTCTTTTCATGGTCGTACCCGGCCAAATGAAGAAGGCCGTGCACAACCGTCCATTCCATTTGTTCGCGCATCGTGAGGTTCGATTCCTTAGCGTGCGCGCGAACAATATCGGGACAGATAAAAAGGTCACCAAGCAATACCGAAGTATAGCCCCTTATTGGCTTCATGTGGAGTGGAAAAGACAACACGTCCGTTGGCTTGTCGATACGGCGGCGGGTTCGATTCAACGTACGCATTGCTGTTGCGCCCACGAGCGTGATGCCCACCTCTACGGTGTAGGTCTTGGGAATCTTCAGATGCGGGAGCGTCACATCGCAGATGCGCTTAAAGAACGTTCGTCCAAACGCACGTCCTGTGGTGCGATTGTGGAGCACCAAGTCAATCATGATTAGGCACTCAACGCTTCTTTTACGAGCTCGTTGACACGTGCGCCGTCAAATTTCCCCTTTGTTTTTGGAGCGACAGCGCCCATGACGCGGCCCATATCTTTGATGCCCGCGGCACCGGTAGCTGCAATTGCCTCGGTGATGAGCGTTTTGACCGCATCTTCGGAGAGCTGTTCGGGCATATACTTCATAAGTATATCTGCTTCAGATCGCTCCTGTGCTGCCAGTTCGGGACGACCTGCCGCTTCATACTGCGTTGCCGAATCGCGACGCTTCTTGAGCTCGCTAGAAATTGCATCAATCGTTTCCTCATCAGAGAGTAACGATTGCGCAGCAACATCTGCTTCAGAAGTCGCGCCTCCTTTCATAAGCTTTGCACGCTTTTCAAGCTCGCGATTCTGAATCACAGCGAGCATCATCACCAATGTACTGCGGATTGCCGTATCTCCTGCCTTGAAGGCAACCTTCATATCTTCTTTTATAG
>CAYZIF010000035.1:0-3355 GCA_964478355.1 uncultured Candidatus Saccharibacteria bacterium | reverse complement strand
CTTTTATAGTGTCTTTGAGTGACATCGAGTATGGCTCCGTCCTGCGGACGGAGCGCTAAAACCATTACAAGCCCACCTACTACAGATCTATCTCCTGCTTCAGACGACGCTTTGCTTCGTCGAAGTTTTCTTCTGAATACTTACCAAGTTTCTCGAGGTTGAGACGAAGCTTGCTTAAGTGCATACCCATAATTGCGCGATTCTTCTCCATGCGCTCGGTGACTTTCTTTGGGCGATACTTGAGACTCTTGCGACGAATGAGAACACCGGACTGTTGTACGAAACGCGAAAAACGGCGCAACATACTGCCCGTTGATTCGTTCGGTTTACGTTTGACTTCTACCATTGTGGTGACCTCCTTTCCATATATCTAGGCCTGTACGGCGCTAGGGGGTTGTTCCCATGGGGACCAACCGCTCAGCGTCCTACTCTGTCCCCAACTTGTGTCCGAGGGGTCCTCCGCCTAACACATGTATGTGGAAGTGCGGCACCATCTTTCCCCCATCCTCACCTTCATTGATAATGAGGCGATATCCATTCTGAAGCCCCTCCTTCTGCGCTACCTGATGTGCAACGCGCACCATGTGCCCTACAAGCTCCTCGTTACCTTCAGTGAACTCTCCGATGCTATTGAAATGCTCCACCGGCATCACCAGAAGGTGCACGGGCGCTGCTGGTTTGATATCACGAATGACTGCAACTCGCTCGTCACGATAGACGAAATCCTCTGGCTTCGTACCGCTGATGATTTTGCAAAAGACATCGTCGCCCATGGTGCCTATTTTGCTTTCAACCGCTTTTTTAATTCATCAATAATCTTCTCCAACGGAATCGTCTCCTGAATACCGGTATCCATCTCTCGAAGGATGACCGTTCCCTCTAGCGCCTCTTTCTGTCCGAAGATGAGCGCGAATCGGACCCCGAATCGTGCTGCCATGCGCAACTGCCCCTTGATGGTATCGCGGCTCAAGCTGTAGCGAACCTCGATACCCGATTTGCGAATCTCTTCAAAGAGCATGAGCGAGCGCTTCTTGGCAGCTTCACCCAACTGCGAAAGAAACACTTTGGGTCGTGGGCCTGCTTCAGGAACCTGTGCGTTGCGGCCCTTCAAGCGTGCGACGATGCTGTCGACGTCCAGATACCATCCTGCCGATGGAGTCTTTGGCCCGCCTAACAGCTCGGAAAGCTTGTCCATACGAGAGCCACGAATTACGACAAGGCCGTCGAGGGCAACTTGGGTTTCAGACGCAGGCACGGAATCAAGGATGAATTGCCATACCGTATGCGATGCAAAATCCTCTTCGGTGACGAGCGTATGATCGATGACGTAGGGAACCTTTCCTTCATCGAGGAACTCTAAGAGGCTCTTGAAGTGAGCGCGCGCTTCTTCTGACAAGAAATCCACCGACTGTGGCGCCTCACGTGCCAGCTCGATATTCTCGGAAGCGAGCTGAGTCAAACCGCGGAATGGATGCTCCTTGGATGCATTGAACGCGGATGTGCTCATCTTCTTTTGATTGTTCTTAAAGAAATCGCGAAGTGCGCGCAGATATGCTGGACGGCCAACCGCGTCCCCGATGGTGTTGAGCCGTACGGTGAACGAGCCCATAGAAAATGCCTCGATGAGACGGCATCCCAAGAAGAGAAGCTCGGCATCAACGGCACCAGAATCATCACCGATGGTCTGCACCGCAAGCTGCCAGTGCATACGATGTCCGCGCTCAACGGGTTCGAGCACAGGAGCGTTGGTGAACATCTTCACTGGATGTGGAAGTGCGTGCATGCCGTGCTGAAGATAGACACGCATGAGTGATGGCGCCATAGAGGCGCGCAACGCCAACGCCATACCATGGCTCTTGCCGGTAACGAGACGTCGCGCGATATCAGGATCGCTAGATGCAACGGGTCGCGTATATGTCTCTGCTTGCTCCACAGGCGCGAGGTCGCAACGATTGAAACTATAATCGGAAAGCAAACCATTGGCGCGACGCCATACGTAATGCCAATACTTTTGATCTTCTGGTGGTATGTCAAAAAAGCCCTCAGGCAATACCGGCACCGATGATTTTGCTTTTGCTGCCATTGTGTGAAAATTCGTGAGCCCCCTACTGCACGATTGGTGGATAATCAGTACGTTCAATTAGACCGATTTGATTAAAGGGGAATAACCGCAACCATGCCATACCAGCAAAGAATGACTTGTTCACTGGCCCGAACGAACGACTGTCGCTTGAGTGCTCGCGATTGTCTCCCATGAGGTAGTACTCATCGGGACCAAGCGTCACGCGCGTTCCGCAATACTTCGAACTCGTTCCTGAATAGCAATTGGTAGGATGCGAATCCGGAAGATACTCCTTCTCATATACCTTGAAGCCCTCCGGATACTTCGTGTTGTACACTGTCACCGAGTTGTCCAAGCCCGCAAGAACAGTTTCACCGGGCAACCCGAGAATACGCTTGATGAAGTATTCTTTAGGATTGTTGGGATATCGGAACACGATGACATCGCCGCGCTCGGGTACGCCTAAGCGATAGGACCACTTCTCGATGAGAACGTATTCTTTATCGTAAAAGTTGGGAACCATCGAGCTACCACTCACAAAGAACGGCTGTAGGACGAAGTACCGAATGGGAAGGATAATCACCAACGACACAACCACGACACGCAACGTCTCCAAGATGAAGGCGAAGAGCTCAGCCATAATACCCGTCGATACTGGATGTTCGGGATGTGCTGGATCGGGTACGGGCGTCGGCTTGGGTGCCGACTCAATGAACGATGGCTGTGGTTGCTGGTGTTCCTCCATAATCACTAGGTAATATGCGGGTGACATCGGATAGTACCACAGTTTTTTGTCTGATTCAAGCTCCTTGACGAATACAGGTAATATTTGTACAGTGCGGCGTTGCTCTCTGACAATTTACCCTCGTCATTCCTATCATCACAGGAGGGACTATGTCCCAAAAACCCAGCTGTTTACTGCCAGATGACGTCGCGTTTCTGGAGTACAATCTCGGACTCACGCCGAATTTGAAAGAATTCACATTTGAGGGAAATGCTCAGATCGTCTGTCATGTCCGTCGCTCAACGCAAAGCATCACCCTTCACGCCGCTGAGCTCGCCATTGAAAAAGATGGGATTAAGCTCATCTATCCTGACGCTCTTGGAAGTTTTGGCTTCATGTCGCCGGCATCCGTGCGCTTGGATCCCGAACAAGAAACGGTCTGCATCGAATTCTCAGATTACATCCCTGAAGGAAAGGCGTGTCTCACTATCAGATACTCGGGAATTCTCAACGACAAGATGGCCGGCTTCTATCGAAGCAAGTACACGGCGCCCGACGGCACCGAAAAG
>CAYZIF010000034.1:0-5336 GCA_964478355.1 uncultured Candidatus Saccharibacteria bacterium | reverse complement strand
GAGGTAGTGATGATGAATTCTTCATGAAACCGGAGCGGGATGTGGTAATCAATATGCATCCGGACGATTGGCGCCATGAAGTTCTCCCTGTACATGTCCAGATAGCCCATGCCGTATTTTTCGCCAAAAGCCGCCCGTCCATCCTCTATGTAGCTCGGATAGCGCCCGTGCCATACGAACCCAGTACATAATCAGAAACCCACACGGGCAAGAGCTCGCCGGTGAGTGGATGTACCGCATGAATGCCAGTTGCAACACCCGTTTTCTCTTTGCTTGTCTCCATGCGGTCGAGCTCACGACGTCCGAGTGCGCGAGAAACATAATTTTTTACCTCTGCGGATGGTTGCCATCCAACATCAGTCCACTTCTTAGCGAGTTCAGGTGAGATGACTAAAAACGTAACTCCAAAAATGGTATCGGGACGTGTCGTGAATGTTTCCACGTGGTGCACGTCGTCGGACTGGCCGGGAACACGAAGATTCCAACGCACCAGCGCACCATCCGAGCGACCAATCCAGTTTTGCTGAGCAACACGCGTTGCATGCGGCCAATCAAGGTTACTCAAATCGTCGATGAGCGAATCGGCGAATGCTGTAGTGCGCATCATCCACTGCTCAAGGAGTCGTTGCTGTACCGCGGTGCCACACCGCTCACAGCTGCCATCAACCACCTGCTCGTTGGCTAGCACCGTCTTGTCCTTCGGACACCAGTTCACCATTGTCTTTGCGCGATAGGCAAGCTTGCGCTCAAGCATCTGCAAGAACATCCACTGCGTCCAGCGGTAATACGTTGGATCAATCGTAGATACGACGCGCGAAAAATCAAACATTGTCCCCATACTCACCAACTGCTTGGTCATGTAGGCGATGTTCTGCTTCGTCCATGTTTCTGGATGAATGTTGCGTTGGATTGCTGCATTTTCAGCAGGGAGACCGAACGCATCAAAACCAATGGGGTACATAACGTTGTATCCACGCATGCGCCAG
This sequence comes from uncultured Candidatus Saccharibacteria bacterium, assembly GCA_964478355.1. Taxonomy (GTDB): domain Bacteria; phylum Patescibacteriota; class Minisyncoccia; order 2-02-FULL-40-12; family GWA2-44-9; genus JAGOPO01. The sequence goes on along the minus strand of CAYZIF010000034.1, from coordinate 4,350 downwards.
TAGCGCGCGTACATATCGGGAAGTGCAAATGCATACCAATGACCCATGTGCAGATTTCCTGATGGATATGGAAACTCCACGAGAATCATTTTATTCTCCTTCCCCTTCACGTGGTCACGAGTGACAGAAAGCTTTTTAGTAGCCCATGCTTTTTGCCACTTTTTCTCTATCTTGGTCGGGTTATACGATGACATCAATAGTACAGAGGGTAGCGCGAATTCTCTGTTATTTCAACCTATTGCGAAGCTTCTCTAGAACGTAGGCGCGAAAAGAGCCGGCTTTGAGGCGGCTCTTTTCGTTCACCAGACCTCTCTATGCTAGCACTACTTTCCAACAATGACCAGAACATCAAGCGTGCTCTTGGCCTCCCCTGCTGGCAATACGGTCACGGCGGTGACTCCAAAGATTTTTTCGAGTGCAGCAATGGCACCGGGTTTCTTACCACCGGACAAATCAACAATAACCGTCTTCGTGTAGAGACCATTTGCATCAGCGGCCTTCGTGCTCGTCACCCACGTGTTCTTCTTGAGATCGCTTGCCGTCTTTCCTGCAAGACCTACGGTGCTTGTGCCATTACGAACTTCGATGGTTACTTTTTCAGGAACGAGAGGAGATGCTGCAGGAGAAGCACTTGGCGTTGGGGTAAGCTGGGCACTACCTGATGCTGTCACGTCCGACGATGGCACTGGCGTTGCGGTGTTTTGCTGAATAGGACTTACGCTTACGAGCTTGTTTGCCTTAGGGTCATAAATAATCGCGCGCGTTGAGTACACAACAAGAACATCACCATCTTTTGCGTCTTTATAGAAAACCTGCTGTTGCGCCAACGATGCAGTATCCTGAAGCACCACAACTGATGGACGCTCCGTTTCAGGAACAACCATAAATTTGCTAATGCGGGCAACCACTGCATCAACCTGTGCGTCGGTGAGCTTCGCACCTGCATTTGCACTCAAATTCGCGAGGTCATCGCTCGACTGTGAGCTAAATGCCCACCAGCCACCAACGCTCACCACTGCTACCAAGACGAGCCCGAAAAGAAGTTTGTAGGTTGTTTTCATGAGGTGTGCGCCCGCCCTCCAGAGAACGCATAATTATGAACGGGCCAATCATAGCACGTCACGCCGCGGTTACTAGAGCACTTCTCCACACTTGGTATGCTCGTGTACATTACTGCGTCGCCGGTGCGGCCGCGTTGAGTGGTGCAACTTCGATAATGCGCTTTTCAGCAGGACTGTAGAGAATCGCTTTGCGTGAGATGTTATAGATGAGCACCTTATCCCCTTCTTTAGCATTAGCAAAGAATGGCTGACTCTTGAGTTGCTCGGGGTCATTGACGGTAGCGATGACGGGCTCTTCGTTGTCAGGCAATCGGATGAGCTTCCCGACCTGTGCAACAAGTGTAGCAGCTTCTTTCTCTGCTGAATCTTTTTTGAGACTTACGCCAAGCGCACCGTACGCATAGAGTCCTCCCGAAGCAATAATCCATACTGCGGCCGCACCTACGATAATATTTTTTCTTCGTGCAAAAAATTCGAGCGGAATCTCATCGCCGAAGAACGACCGCTTCGCTTGAGCAATATATTCTTGAATAGTTTTCATAGTTAGTACGTTAATGGTGCTGTAAGAATACCACATGCCAACAACGCCACATACTACCCGATAATAAGGAGGCCCTGCTCGCTGAGGAGCAATACTCCTACTGCTCCATCACGACGAGACGCGAGCCGGTCATCTCACGAGGCTTCTCTATGCCGAGAAGATTCAAAACCGAAGGGGCAATATCAATCAGAGTCCCTAATGGCGCCTCTTGAGCAAGAGTTTCTAGGTTTTTCCCCGTATCTTCTGCTATTTTGAGCTCAGGGGCTACAAAAATAACAGGAACCGTGCGGGTTGAATGCTGAGTGTCTTCCCCGCCCGTTAGAGGATCAATGAGCTCCTCGGCATTCCCATGATCTGCGGTAATAACAATGGCAGAATCATTCCTTTGGCTTATTTCCTCAATAATCTTCTTCAGTGCATCGTCAGTAATCTTAAGGGCTCGCTTGGTTGCCTCGAGATTACCCGTATGCCCTATCATATCGGGATTAGCAAAATTAATAACGTATAATCGAGCGGAATCATTCATTTTTTCGAGCACTGACGCGACAATTTGAACTGCTGACATTTCAGGATGTACTAAATACTGGTCACCACGCATCAGACGTGAGGGCACAATATCGCGCTGCTCGCCCTCAAATGGCAGAATCCGCCCACCATTAAAGAAGTTGGTGACGTGCGCCTCTTTCTCCTTTTCAGCAATACGCCACTGTCCTATGCCCGCCTGACTCACTACTTCGCCCAACGTGTTAGGCAAATCAATAGGCGGATACGCAACGTGAACTGTAAAATCCTCGGCATACCGCGTCATGGTAATCACTTTGAGATTCTTTGGCCGTCGTACTAGCTCAAATTCTTTGAAGGTATCGGCATATATAAATGGCCGAGCAAGCTGTTGCACCCGATCATTGCGAAAATCAAAAAAGATAATGGCGTCATTATCTTGCACCGGACCAATGGGTGACCCATCTTTGGTCACCGTGGCCGGCTCAAGCGCATAATCGGTCACGTCTTTTGCGTAATTATCCTGAATATATGCGGAAATATCAGCAATCGCTGGCCCGTCTCCAAGCACCACCGCATGCCACACCCGTTCGGTCAGTTTCCAGTTCAGCACTCTATCCATAGCAAAAGAGCGTCCCTGGATCGAAGCGACAGACGCTCCTGCCTTCTTCAGGTGCGGCTGGAGCATTGCAAGCACATTCATGGCGTCTTTGGCTGGCATATCTTGGCCATCAGCAATAAAATGAACGAAAATCTTTTTCAGCCCGTGCCGATGTGCCAGCTCTAAGAGCGCAATAAGGTGATCAGTATGCGAGTGGATTCCACCCGGACTCGTGCACCCCATCAGGTGTAACGCGGAATCGTGCTTTTTTGCGTGGGCTATGGCTTCAAGAAGAGCTAGGTTTTTGTAGAAATCTCCCGAACGAATCTCCCCATTTATATGAGCTAAATCCTGCACTACAATGCGCCCCGTGCCTATTGCGGAGTGGCCAACCTCGCTATTTCCGGGTTGACCCCACGGAAGCCCCACCACAAGTCCGGACGCGGCGATGCTCATGGCCGGATAGTGAGCAATCAACGAGTTCATATACGACATCCCCGATTCAAGAATCGCATTTCCTGACTCATCATCAGCTAAGCCAAATCCATCAAGAATAATGAGAAATACCTTGTTGTAGTTCTTTGGAGCGCCCATGTTATACCTTTAACTCTTGCGTAATCCAGCCATTTTTTACAGAAATTCGGGTGGTTGATTGTCGCGTTGGCTGAATCATCGCCGACGTAGATACATTGAGCTGATACTCGCCTCTTTTAGCGACGAGAAAATAACGCCCCCGCTCGTCACTGACCGTAAATCCAACGCGTCGCCCCTCGGTATCGTTGAGCGCAACCAAAGCAAAGGGCATAGCTGCACCAGTTGACGCATCGAGCACAACGCCAAAGGGGTGTTCTCGGACTCCCCAGACTCTCAAACTCACGGTACCGAAAAATACGAACAAAATAGCCATCGTAAAGGGGTTCGGCGCAATAAAATAGTTCAACGGAACTACGATGAGACCGAGCCAAAAACCAATATCGGCAAGAGCCGCAATTGATAGGCCCAGTGGAATAGATTGCGCTTTTTGCGTAGTCGAAGATGGAGACTGCTGAGGATCGAGCGGGATATCAAAATTAACCAATATCGAACTATTTCGCAGTATTGGTGTTCCAAAGTACAAATTACTATAGAGAAACGCGTCGATAGTGGGTTCGGATTTAGATGGAAATCGATATGAATCTGCTGATGCCACGATAAAAAACTCTACTTTCTCAAGAGATGATACATCAAGATTACCTAGGAAACCGTAGCGGCCTTGGCTATCGGAAATTCGAGTCTCAAGTACGCGTTTTTGCTGATCGAGAAGTTGCACTTTTGCAAAGGGAATCGGACGTTTTGTGTATGAATCATAGACGGTTCCCCAGACATTTTTGCGCTGGGGTAAGAAGCCAATAAACGCTTTGAGTGACTGCCATGCGAAGGTTCGCGTGCCTAGGCGAAATTTTCGTAACCTCGGTACGAGCGCCAGAAATGATGAGGCAAGAATTAGAAGCGACGATACGAGCGCCAAGACGCCTGCGACTCCTCCGAAAGTATCGAGAATATCCTCCATGTCCACAGTATACCACTCAAATGAAACTCCGTAGCTAGCGCATCGTTAGAAATAGTTCAGTCAAATTATCTCTATAGATATCTCTGATTTCTATATC
>CAYZIF010000033.1:0-5941 GCA_964478355.1 uncultured Candidatus Saccharibacteria bacterium | reverse complement strand
GCAGGGGCAGAAGGGCCAGATTGTTTCCATTGAGCGTTGGGTCGCTGCAGCGAGCGTTGCTGTCGTCAACAAAGACACCGGCAAAGCAGCCCGCATCGGCTGGGAGGTATCCAAAGATGGCTCCACGAAGACGCGTATCGACCGCAAAACAAAGTCCGTTCTCTAGAGAAATCTAGACAGAATCGAAAAAACAAGTATACTATACCCTCGCATGCCACGTTTACTCGACAACTACCGAAAGACCGTCGCTCCCGCTCTGCGGAAGGAATTTGGCATTGCCAATGTGATGGCCATTCCGAAGATTTCCAAAATCACGGTCAACGTTGGTGTCGGTAAGGCATCCAAGAATTCGGGTGTTGTTGAAAAGATTGAGCGCGACATCGCGATGCTCACTGGCCAGAAGCCATCAGCTCGCAAGGCAAAGAAATCGATTGCAAGCTTCAAGCTTCGTGAGGGTACAGTTGTTGGCTATACGGTGACCCTTCGCGGTACGCGCATGTACGACTTCTTGGACCGTTTCATGTCATTGGCGTTGCCCTTGTCACGTGACTTCCGCGGCATTGACCCCAAGAACTTTGATCGCGATGGCAACTTGAACATTGGTATTCGCGAGCACAGTATTTTCCCAGAGGTAAACTTGGAAAATGTAAAAGATATTTTCAGCTTACAGGTAACCATCACCACGACTGCGAAGAATCGCGAGCAAGGTATCGCGCTCCTCCGTGGATTCGGTTTCCCATTAAAGAAAGAAGAAAAGAAATAATCCCATGGCCAAGACATCATCCATTGCACGTAGTAATAAGAAGCCAAAATTCAGCACCCGCAAGGTGAACCGCTGTTTCCGTTGCGGTCGTTCACGCTTCTACATTGGCAAGGTGCAGTTGTGCCGTATTTGTTTCCGCGAGTTGGCCAATGATGGTTTGCTTCCCGGTATTCGTAAGTCATCCTGGTAATTTTATTATTGAATCCTATGGACCCTATTTCTGACATGATCATCCGAATCAAGAACGCTCAAGCAGTGGGGCATGAGCGCGTCACGATTCCTTTTTCAAAGGTGAAGCTTCAGATTGCACAAATTCTCAACGACGCAGGTTATGTTGGTGGCGTCGAGCGCACCAAGAAGAAAGCAAAGCGTGCTGAACTTGAGTATTTGGATTTGGCGCTCAAGTACGCCGATGGTGCTGGTGCGATCTCGGGTGTTCGTATTATCAGTCGTCCTAGCCGCCACATCTACATCAAAGCTGATGCCATCAAGCCAGTTCGTTCAGGCTACGGTTGCGCAATCGTGTCGACATCCAAAGGCATCATGACGTCGCAGGCGGCACGCAAGGCCGGCTTGGGTGGTGAGGTATTATTTGAAATTTGGTAAACCGCTATGTCTAAGATTGGAAAAAAACCTATTGCACTTCCCTCCGGCGTCACTGTCGAAGTTAAGGACGCGACCGTTACGGTCAAAGGTCCTAAGGGAACACTCACACGGCAGGTACCTGCGGGTATTAAGGTTGCTGTCGAAGGTAGCACGGTTACCGTTGCGCTTGCCGCAGAGAATCCAAGCCGCGATGATGGTGCACAGTGGGGTCTCTGGCGCGCGCTCATCAACAACATGCTTGTGGGAGTGAGCACCGGTTGGTCCACAGAACTTATCTTCCAGGGTGTTGGATACAAGGCCGTAGTGAAGGGCAAAGACTTAGAGCTTTCCTTGGGCTACAGTCACACCATTGAAATCAAGGCACCCGAGGGCATCACGTTTGAAGTCGAAAAGAATTCCATCAAAGTGGTGGGTATCGACAAGGAATTGGTTGGTCACCTTGCCTCGCTCATCCGTTCCAAGCGTTTGCCAGAGCCTTATAAGGGAAGTGGTATTCGCTATGCTGACGAGGTCATCAAGAAGAAGGCCGGTAAGAAAGCTGCAACCGCTGCATAATTTAGCACCCATGACCGACATCAATATCTCAAAACGCAATAACCGAAGCCGCCGCCACGCACGTGGTCGTGCGAAGCTTGCCGGTACCGCTGATCGTCCTCGCGTGACGGTGTTCAAGAGCAACACACACGTGTACGCGCAGGCCATCGATGACGTAACGGGCAAAACACTTGCCGCAGTCAACGACGCACACGTTGCAAAGAAGGGAACCAAGACAGAGCGTGCAGCTATCGCCGGAACCAAGCTCGCTGAGATGCTCAAAGAACAGAAGATTGCTACCGTTATTTTCGACAAAGCCGGATTTACCTATCACGGACGTATCAAAGCAGTCGCAGAAGCATTGCGCGCTGCCGGCATCACCGTCTAATACCATGGAAGAGAACACCACCAACAACGTACCCGTAGAACCCGTCGCACCAGAAAGTGCGCCCGTAGCACCAGCAGCGCCTGCGCAGACACCTGAACCCATGCGCCCGATGCGTGGTGGCCGTTTTGGTACGCGTGGTGGCCGAACCGGTGCAGGCGGACGCCAAGGTGGCCGTGGTGGTCCTCGTCGCGATCGTCCTGTCGAGAAGCCAGAATTTGATCAGAAGACTCTCGAAATCGCACGCGTTGCCCGTGTTACCAAGGGTGGTAAGCGCTTTAGCTTCCGCGCAACAGTCGTTGCTGGTAACGGCAAGGGCAAGGTTGGTATCGGTACAGCCAAGGGCCGCGATGTGCAGCAGTCCATTCAGAAGGCATACCACCAAGCAAAGAAGAATCTTACTCCCATTATCATCAAGGACGGAACGATTCCGTATCAGGTTGATGGTAAGTACTCCAGCGCTACGGTTATCCTCAAGCCTTCCAGGTCTGGTATTAAAGCTGGAGGTGCCGTGCGTGTCGTTGCTCAGATGGCAGGCATCAGTGGTTTGACCGGAAAGCTCACAGGCCGCACCAACAACAAGATCAACATTGCACGTGCAACGATGCTCGCGCTCTCGAAGATTCGAGCAAAGAACAAATAATCTACATCCATGCAGCTTTCTAATCTTAAAGCAAAACACGTCCGCAAAAGCCCCAAGCGAATTGGTCGCGGTGGAAAGCGCGGTACCACTTCCGGTAAGGGAACCAAGGGACAGTCCTCACGCGCCGGTGCGAGTACTCGCGCAGGATTTCGTGGTGGCGACAACCGTATCTGGCAGCTCTTCCCGAAGCAGCGCGGTGCTTCTTCCAAGCCCGGCAACAAGAGCCCTCACCGTAAGCATCGCTACTACTCCATCAAGCGCTACAAGCCTTGGGAGCTCAACCTTCGCGCCCTCGATGCATTCAAAGATGGCGATACGGTCTCTCTTACGACACTCATTGAAAAGGGTATTCTCCCTGTCAATGCACACGTCGTGAAGCTTCTGGCAACCGGTGAGGTGAAGCGTAAGCTCACGTTTTCTGGAGTGGGTATGTCAGTTGCAGCGCGCGCCAAGGTTGAAAAAGCTGGTGGCACCATTCTGGAGTAATCAGTCAACTTGCCTGCTGGTGTCGGTCCGGTATCATAGCCACATTCTATGAACATTATTTCTCAGATATTCCGTCGCCCCGAGATTCGCAATAAAGTTTTGTTTATTCTTGCGCTTCTTGCCGTTGCTCAGCTTGCGCACAACATTCCTATCCCTGCCGTCGACACGACGAAGCTTCAGGAATTCATGAGCCAGAACGCACTCTTTAGTCTCTACGGAACCTTTACCGGAGGTTCACTTTCGACGTTGTCGCTGGCCATGTTGGGTCTTGGTCCTTACATCACCGCAAGCATCATCATGCAGTTGTTGACGATGATTTTCCCTTCGCTTGAGCAGATGTACAAATACGAAGGAGAAGCAGGTCGCACGCGTTTCAATCAATTTTCTCGTCTCCTCACCGTTCCCTTGGCGTTCATTCAGGGGTATGGGTTTCTCACGATTCTTCAAAGGCAGGATGTCGTTTCTGGTCTGACGGGATGGCACATGGCCACATCACTTCTTATTATTACCGCAGGTAGTGTCTTCTTGATGTGGTTGGGTGAGCTCATCACCGAAAAGAATCTCGGAAACGGAACATCACTGCTCATCTTGGCGGGTATCGTTGCCAATCTTCCCCAGAGTATTCAGCAGGCCGCGTTCACCTACACGCCTGATCAACTGTTTACCTACATCGCATTTATTCTGGTGGGCCTAACGGTTATCGCAGGTGTCGTCTTTATCTCTGAGGCACAGCGCAACATTCCTATCAACTACGCACGCCGTGTTCGTGGTATGAAGCAATACGGTGGCGTCTCCACCTACCTTCCGATGCGCGTGAACAACGCAGGTGTTATTCCTATTATCTTCGCGCTCTCGTTACTCTTGTTCCCTGGTATCATCGCAAATTTCTTGGCAGCGTCATCCATTGATTCTGTAGCCAAGATTGCAACGATGGTGAGCAACTTCCTCCAGAACCAGCTCGTCTACGGAATCTTCTACTTTGTTCTCGTCGTGTTGTTCACGTACTTCTACACCGCAATTACGTTTGACCCCAAGAGCATCGCCGAAAACATTCAGAAGCAGGGAGGCTACATTCCGGGTATTCGTCCTGGCGCACAGACGACACAGTTCTTGCATCACCTTCTCAATCGCGTCACGCTCGTCGGTGCTATCTTCTTGGGCACCATCGCAGTACTGCCCAACGTTGTTCAGGGCTTCACGGGCATCACCGCATTTACCGTTGGAGGTACCTCTATCTTGATTGTTGTCTCTGTTGCACTCGAAATCATGAAGCAGGTGCAGGCCCAGCTCTCGCTCTACGAGTACTAATTTCTGGAGGGGCCTCGCGAGTACACTCGCACCCTTCCAGCGTCACTCAAATAATCCCGCCGTCGGCGGGATTATTTTCGTTCCTGCCTCCTCCAGCCCTCCTCATGCACCGGCCTACGGCCTCTCGCTCAGGATATTCGCTCGGACCTCGTCGGGGCGGCGGAATTTGTTTTTGCCGAGCGGAGCTGGCATATCGATAGGAAGACCTCTTCGAGCTCGACGGAGCGAGAACAGAGGTGATTTGTTAGCAAATAAATCACCGCGTCTGACTAGGCGATATGCCAGCAGAGCGATGCGATTTCGGCCCCGAAAGGGGCTTTTTTGTTGCAAAAGGGGAGATTGACAAAACAGCTTAAAAATGATATGATTAATAGGTTCGGATGGGTGCACTAACGCACCTAATCCATTGAAAACCAATCAGGAGAGATGCCGTCATGCTGACTATCGCCCCCATTCCCGTCGCCCCTGTCGTGAAGCCCGTGGTCGTCGATACGACGCCTCAGTCCGTCACCAAGAAGTGCGGTGCCGGGTGTGGCAACATGATCTTGGAAGGTCATGGGTTCGTTCTTCCCATCTCGGACCTCTACATCGTCATCCGAGGAACGGTCGACCAGCCGGAGTACCCGCTCACCCGTTCGGAGGTGCTGGCGCAGGAAATCTGTTTCTCCTGCCGCAAGAAGGTCGCCGGCAAGACCTACCCGACCGAAGGGACGCTTCGCGTCATGGCCGGTCGTGTGTCGGCTAACTTCCGCAAGTTGGAGGCCGCCGACAAGCTCAAGGCGTTCCAGGAGCGCGAGGCACGCAAGAGCAAGAAGCCCGTGCGCCACAGTCGTTTCGGCGAAGACATGCTCGACACGATTGCCGAGTCGGCCAAGCGTCAGGTGAAGTTCGAGGCTCGCAAGCGACATCACCGTCTGCCTGCCGCCGAGCGGCGCCGGCTCGCCGAGACGAAGACCAGTCGGTCCTTCGTTCCCACGCCGTCCAAGAACGGCAAGAAGAAGGACGGCGACAAGAACAAGCGCGGACGCAAGTAATGAACGCGCTTCTCACTGCGATAGAATCCGGTGGGTACGACCAGGTGATGGTCGTAGTAGCGATTGTCGTGGCGCTCGTCGGAGCGTCGTGGTTCAATAGCTGGCGAGCTAAACATCGCCAGCGAAATGAATTCTACGACTCACTTCGGATGGCTCTGAAGTTACTCGATGATCGAGGTCCG
>CAYZIF010000032.1:0-6433 GCA_964478355.1 uncultured Candidatus Saccharibacteria bacterium | reverse complement strand
GCGTGGCTCCTGCTTTGATTGCCGGATTGAGTGTTGTACCAATTCGTTTGATGAGTGAGAAAAATCCCAGTTCTTGGCAGAGTGATTCAACCGCTTTCATGTCGACGTGCGTGCGCCAGTCAGCCGTTGTGACGTCGAACGTGACAGGAACGTCTCGGATAATAGTCGACAGTTTCTTACTGAAGAATGCCATGTCTTTCTGTTCCAGGAGCTTTGCTTTTAATTTTTCTGATACGCCACTTGGTTTTCCTACAACGAATTCTGGTTTCTCGAGCTCTTCGTAGAGGTGCTCCAGTGTTTCGTATTTCTGGATGAGCGCTCCCGCGGTCTTCTCGCCAATGCCACTTACCCCTGGGATATTGTCGCTCTGATCTCCCTTGAGACCTTTGAGGTCGGCAACTTGATTTGGTGCAATGCCATAGCGTTCGCGTACCCCATCTTCGTTGTAGGTGACGGTATCGGTCATCCCCTTGCGGAGGGTGAACACGACGACTTTATTTCCATCGACAAGCTGGAGCGTATCCAAATCCCCCGTCACAATAATTGTTTGCACATCAACAATCTCTCGCGATTGAGCGCTCACGGTGCCGATGACATCGTCAGCTTCAAATCCTGCATGCTCAAGGATAGGAATTCCTAGCGCGGTGAGCATACGCTTTACGTCTGGTATTTGTTCGTAGAGTTCGTCGGGCGCTTTAACGCGATGCGCTTTGTATTGATCATACTCATCATGACGAAAGGTAGGACCTGCCAAATCAAATGTTGCCACGATGTAGTCGGGCTTGAGGTCGCCAATCATTTTCAGGAGGACCGATGTGAAGCCATACACAGCGTTGGTGGGTTTTCCTGATGGAGACGAAAGCCCTGGCAGTGCGTGGAATGCTCGATGGACGAGCGCGTTGGAGTCGATAAGGACGAGCTTCTTCATGATTCTGAAATGGTGATTGATCGCTTATCTTCTCCTGCGTGCTCGAAATGGATTTCGATGTGATCACGAGGAAGGCCATCGCGTATGCGTTCTGGCCACTCAACGAGCACGATATTTGTCGGTTCTTCAAAGATGCGATGGATATCGAGCGTTACGAGATCGCCATGTCCTTTGAGGCGATAGCAATCCAGGTGCCATAGCGAGTAAGGCGTCGATGGAATTTTGTATTCTTTAGCAAGAAGAAATGTCGGACTCTTGGGCATCTGGGGTATTCCGAGTGCACGTGCAAGACCTTGGGTGAAAGTGGTTTTGCCCGCGCCTAACTCCCCTCGCAACGCAACGACAAGCGCGGTAGAGCGGTTGGGCATGTGGGAGCGAACGGTATCGGCGAATTGTGTGGCAATTGCGCGGGTGTCGTCCGCGTTCTGTGAGACCAAGTGCATGACTCTATGGTAGCTGGATATGCGATGAATATCAATAAAAAAGCCCCGTAGCTCGCTCCCTTGAAGGAAGTCGAACTACGGGGTTGCCTACTGCCTGCCGCAGCATGGACCGGTCCCCAGCTCCGGAAGCGGAGTGGAGACGATGGGTGCTACGGGGGGCGGAGGCGGCGGAACGGGCGCGGCGACTGGCGCTGGAGTCACGCAGCACTTGGGCGGGGTGACCGGGTAACAGTTTCCTTCGTTTGCCCGGATCACCTTCACCTGTGCTTTGGTGATTTCAACGAGGGTATCGCCCCACACGGGATGGTAGCCGGGCCCATCGAAGCACTCAATCTTCTTGGCGAGCTTGTCCACATACACATAGATACGAGGATCACCCGACTTGCGGTCGAAGGCCTTTTCCTCAGCGACGACATCGCCGCAGGACACCTCCTGTGCCACGACCGAGTTGATGATGTCGGCGGCCTGCTGCTTACTGCGCAGCTCCGCAGCTTCGATCTTGGCGAGCTCCGCGGGGGTCTTTTGGGAGCACCCAACAGTCAGAACGGCAATCACGGCTGCGAGAACGACATTTTGGAGTTTCACGGAATCTCTCCTTTTTGTACTGGTTAGTTGATTCGCTGGAATTCGAGCTTTCCGGAAGGAATGCTCGCGAGGGGCGCCTGTAGGCCTGCCCCCAGTTGTCCGACGATGGTGCCATCGATGAGGATGGCGACGGCTCTATCGGTGTTGTTGCAGAGTAGTCCACGAGAGGTATCTTTGAAGATTCCTCTTGGGAAATTACTCTGAGGAACGGATTGATTTTGCCAAGAAGTCAGCGTTGGCTGGCTTTCCTGCTTCATCTCCTGTTCCGGTGACTGTGGCGGCGGCGGGACATTGCTGCCCGTGCATCCGGCCATGATGAGTGTTGTGAGTGCGCGGTCGAAGACTGCCTTGGTCTTTTTGAGCGCCTTGGTGGCGCGCTCAATGCATTTCCCTGGCGTTTCGTTGTCGTTGCGCACGATGGTCACACCGTACGCTCCGTATCCACCGTATCCATACGGATACTGATTGGGATACGGATTCGGCCGGAGCAGGCTGTTGATGATTTGGCGTCCGACTGAAGGCTGGCGTCCGTCGTGCCCAGAGTTGTTGTAACCATAGACACGGGCGTACTGGCCGGCGACACTGTTGGGGTTAAACCCTTCAACGCGGCCCGTCATCGGGTTGAGTACGAGGCCATGGCAGTACGATGCTTCCATGCCGCCGCCGGTGCCCTGGTTGAGGACGCAGAGATTTCGATTCATTTGCATCAAGGGGCCGATTACTGAATTCTGCGTCCCTTGGTACGCGATGTCGAAGTCGCTTTGCGCGCTGACCGGTGTGGTCAGGGCGAGCAGAACGAATGCCACAAGGGCAACGAATGCATGCTTTTTCACTGATTTCTCCTTTTATTGTGAAGGGGCTACTCACCTCCACTTGACCTAATAAGTATACCAGAATACTAATAAAAAGTCAAGTTGCCCAAGAGTGCCTAAAATGGCCTATTTCCTAATCTTTTCGAGTGTTGCGATATCGCCAGCGCGTCCTTCAGGCTCTGTTTCGAGAATCCAGTTAATTTCGCGAAACGCTGGAGTTTCCAAGAGCGCCGCTAACCCATCCTTTCCAATGTGCCCTGCCCCGAGGTGCTCGTGTCTGTCCTTATGCCCACCGAGCGGAGTCTTACTGTCGTTGACGTGAGAGAGCTTGAGCCATGAGAGGCCGATAGCATCGTCAAAGCGCCCGAGAACATCGCGGGCCTTTTCCGGGTTTGAGAAATCATAACCTGAAGCAAAAGCGTGACAGGTATCAAAGCAGATGCCACCAAATCCCGAAGCTTTGCGTACATCGCGGATAATCTCCTCGACTTCTTCGAAGGTGTCTCCGAGCACATCCCCTGCTCCCGCTGATATTTCGACGAGGAGCTTGCACGAGCCGTCATAGCCATCCAGTATCTCGGTGAGTGAGTCGCGAGCTGTCGCGAGCCCCTCTTCCCGCGTACGGCCTTTGTGAGAGCCGGGATGGTACATCACATACGAGGCGCCCAGCGTACTCCCCCGTTGGAGTTCTTCTCGCAAGATGCGGATGCTCGATTTTAAGATTCGTTGTTCCGTTGAGGCGGTATTGATGTAGTAGGGGGCGTGGATGACAAAGGAGGTAAATCCCCCGCTAGTCATGTTCCGTTTGAACGACGCCACGAGCTCATCGGTGAGAGCAGCTGCGGCTCCGCCTTGGGGTGAGCGGCTAAAGCACTGAAATGTCTCAAGGCCTTCGGCTGCGGCACGCAAAGGAGCTTGGTCGATACCGCCAGCAATACTTACGTGTGCTCCGATACGGGAGTGGTCAGGATTTTTCATATGTTTTCGAAGTGTTCAAATTCAGGTCCGCTGTCATTCATGATAACCGAGATTACATCAATCTGCCATTCGGTCGAGTCGTCATAGTTGTGAGCTACGAGCCACGTTCGAGCGGTGCGTTGTACTTTGAGCATTTTTGTTGTTCCTGCTCGAACGAATGGTTCAAATCCAGTGCGTCGTTCGACTGATGCTTTGACCTCTACGAAGTGAATTACTCCAGCTTTGAGAGCAACGATATCAAGTTCGCCCCACGGGCGTCGCCAATTTCGATCAAGGATGTGAAATCGTGAAGATTCCAGCCATGATGCGGCTGCTGACTCGGCCGAAGACCCAAATTTGCTCCAAAATGAAGGCATGAGGTTGTGTGGATAATGGCGGGTGGGGGTGTTGACCTTTACCCTCGAAAAATGCTATCCTCAATGCGTTATTCTCGCAAGAGAATTTTTGCTTTTTATGGCGGAAATGCAAGGAAAACAGTCTTTCTGAGTGTTACCGCTATGACAGCCTATTAGCATTTTACCTCCGATAATCAGTCCAGAGATCCGCAGGCATATTGCCAAAAGTCGGGTTGGGACGATCATACAGGGTATTCTTAGTAGCCGCTATACGGAGCTCTATGCTGCGATATTTGCCGCGATGGCCTTTATTGTCTTCTATGGATCTAGCAGCGACGGCCAGGCCGCATTCTTTAGCTCATGGATTCAGCGACACATCGAAGATAAGTCGTTGGCGCGAAGTGCGATGCAACAGCCGTCGTATGCCCAGATGGCAGATATTAATAGTATCTATGCGGTGAGTATTGGTGGTGGCGTTGATGGATCTCCCCAGCCTAGTACAGATGCGGCAACAGTTCATGAAAGCGCAATCCTTGCTATATCCCCTCCTGACGATGATTACCTCGAACAGCTTTCAGGAAAGCGTTCCGGAGTCATTGAGTATATCGTGCAAGAGGGTGACTTACTCTCGTTTATCGCATCCGACTACGGCGTCTCGCAGGCTTCAATTATTTGGGCCAATAGCCTCAAGAATGCCAATAGCCTCAAGCCCGGTCAGACATTGCGAATCCCCCCAATCTCTGGAGTGGTACACAAGGTAGTGAGTGGCGATACGGCAACATCTCTTGCAAAGAAGTATGGCGCCGATGCCGATAGAATCATTGCCTATAACCGCCTACCGAAGGATGGAAGCCTGTCTTCAGGCGATGAAATCATTGTTCCTGATGGAAAATTGGCCTCCGCGCCAAACGTTGCTGGCGTAGCAAAAGGCGTCGCCGTGAGCGTGGCAAGTCAATTTACTCACCTTCCTGATCTCGGAGACTATTTCCTGAAGCCAACTACGGGTACGATTACACGCGGGGGCGCTATCCACGGCCGTAACGGTATTGATATTGCAAACCTCTATGGAACACCGATTCTTGCAGCAGCAGGCGGTGTAGTCGCTATCGCGGATTCCGATGGTTATAACGGTGGGTACGGCAAATACGTCAAAATTATTCATCCAAACGGCACAGAAACGCTCTATGCGCATGCATCTAAGCTCCTTGTTGCCGTTGGAGAAGAGGTCACACGAGGTATGAAAATAGCCCTTATGGGTTCCACGGGACGCTCAACTGGTAATCACCTGCACTTTGAGGTTCACGGAGCAAAGAATCCCCTCATAAAGTAACGAAGCTTCATACTGATAGCATAAAGCGCCCTCGCGGGCGCTTTATGATGAAATCTCATTCATGCGAAATGCTACGGCTTCTGCTATGTGGCTTGGACCGATGGCTTCAGAGTTCTCAAGATCAGCAATAGTGCGGGCAACTTTTTGAATCTTATGGTACGCCCGAAGAGATAGATTCCGTTTATTGACCAATTCATTGAGGAGCGTTTCGGCTTCTGGGGATAGCTGGCAGTAACGGGCAATAGTCTTATGGTTAATCTCGCTATTGGTAATAAGCTTCGTTCCTTCGAAACGTTTCGCTTGGATTTCCCTAGCGTTTGCTATGGCCTTACGTGCTTGGTGCAAACCCGAGCTATCTACCGAGTGAGTACTCGTCACCTGTTCTCGTGAAACTTGGATATGGAGATCCATGCGATCTAAGAGTGGGCCAGAGATTTTCTTCTTATACTTATTAATCGCTGAAAAGGTACAGACGCAGATAGCGGTTGGGTCGCCAGAGTTCCCGCATGGACAAGGATTCATAGCGCCAATGAGCATGAATTTTGCAGGGAGTGTCTGAGTCCCTGAAGCGCGCGAAACGGTAACGATACCGTCTTCAAGGGGTTGGCGTAGTGCCTCAAGAACGTTTCGTGCAAACTCCGGCATTTCATCAAGGAATAAGACTCCTCGATGGGAAAGACTTACCTGGCCGGGGCGAATTTGTGTGCCACCACCAATAAGTGAGACCGAAGATGACGTATGGTGAGGGGAGCAGAATGGGCGAGTAATAGTGCGAATGTTGCCGCGCAAGATTCCAGCCGCACTTCGAATTTTGGCCACTTCAATGGCTTCATGAATGCCCAAATGAGGGAGAAGTCCAACGATAGAACGAGCTAATAGTGTTTTCCCTGAACCAGGAGTGCCGGTCATAAGGACGTTATGACCGCCCGCTGCCGCAATTACGAGTGCGCGTTTCGCGGCGAACTGTCCTCGGATGTGAGCGAAGGAATCGTCGAGTTCCGGAGGTGTCATGGCACTAGGGA
>CAYZIF010000031.1:0-6644 GCA_964478355.1 uncultured Candidatus Saccharibacteria bacterium | reverse complement strand
AAGCCAAGTTTAAATCGTGTAACCCCTGGCCACTTATCAGCATCGACTCCCCAAAAATCATACCAGTGGAAATCGCGCTCTTTGTATCGTTGCATAAGCTCCCAGTGCATCAGATGCGGCGCCATGAGCGCGCGATAGTCTCGATCCATAGCACCATGCAAATATGAAACCGTTGTTCCGTATTCCATCATGATAACGCCTGCAACAGGATGCCCGCCCTGGAGAGCAAGGTACAGCTTTGTTTTCAACGCTCCTCGTTCACCGCTAAAGAAATTGAGGAGTTTTTTGTAGTAGAGCATTCCGTGAGTTCGAAAATCGTCATGCTCAGCGGTACGCTGCAGAAGCCGCCAAAAGGTATCGGCATTATCAGACTCTTCGATAGTAATCCCCTTACGCTGAGCAAGATTGATGTTGTAGCGATGCTTGTGATGTAAATTATCAAGAAGCGCATCCGAAGAAAGCGTAAGATCAGCTACCACGGTCTTCTGTGGTTGGATATGGTGTGATGATTTCTTAAGCCGTACTCCATTACGCATGAGAAGCTCAATGACCATGTCATGCGTTGGCTCAATTTTTACAAACATACTACCCTGTTGCCGAGCAAGCCCATGAAGATAACGTGAAAAATGAGCAATCTCATTCTTCACCCCATCTTTTGCCATATCGAGATTCAATTCTGGACCATAGGGCACGTAGAGATAGTTTTGCCCAAAACGAACATCGTGCCGAATGATATTGGCCTTTATGAATCCGTCATCCAGACGCCACACAGAACGCCCGAGATGCTTCTGAAATGCTAACCATTCTAACGTTTGGAGGAAGGGCCGATCCATATATACAGTAGTATACCACGCTCACGAACGATGCTCGGCAACATTCAATGCTATGCCAAGCCCTGCGAGCATTGCAGTCATCGAGGTGCCTCCATAGCTAATAAATGGTAGAGGAACTCCTGTGAGCGGCAACAGACCGGTTACCGCAGCCATATTCACGAGCGCTTGCGTCATCACCCATAAGCACATGCCCGATACCAGGAGCGACCCAAACCCATCATGTGCGTGACGAGCAATGGTAAGCATGAGAACGGTAAAGGCCGCAAAAAGACTGAGCGTGAAAAGCCCACCCGCCATTCCAAGCTCTTCTACTAAAATTGCAAAAATGGAATCACCGATCGGTTCAGGCAAAAATCCAAACTTCTGCGTACTCTGACCCAAGCCGACACCCCACGCGCCCCCTGAGCCAATAGCTATCAAAGATTGATTAATTTGCCATCCCGAACCACGCGCATCAGCCAAGGGATTGAGAAGTGTTGTGACGCGCTTCCAGCGAACCGGTGACGTGGCGGCATACCCCAAGACAAGAACGCCAAGAATGAGCAACACTCCCGCAGATTGGCGCAGGGGTGCTCCAGCTAAAAAGAACATACCTCCTGCAATAATCGATATGACACCGAGCATACCAAGATCTGGTTGTCGCAATAATAAAATAGTCACCACGCCCAAGATAACAGCGAAGGGAAGCAATCCGAATTTTATCTTTTTCAAACGGTCGCCACGCTCGCTAAACCACGCCGCCAGATACACGACCAGAGCAAGCTTGAGCGCTTCGGCGGGCTGAAATGAGATGGGTCCGATATCGAGCCAACTTCGCGAGCCGTTGATTTTTATCCCAAGCGAAGGCATGAGAACAAGTACCATCAGAACAAACGCGAACAAGAGAATGGGGAGAGCGATTTTTCGTAACCGCCGATAATCAACCCTCCAGAATACCCCCAAGAGAATAAGTCCAGGGATAATGCCGTAAAAAAGTTGGTGCTGCCAAAAGTAACTTGATGTTCCGAATTTCTTTGTCGCTTCAACGACACTTGCTGACGAGAGCACAATAAGCCCAAATCCCAAGAAGATGAGTATGAGCCAGAAGAGACGCTTTGCCATGCCCCTAGTGTACCACGGAGTGGGTTAGCGAAAGACTGCCTGCACGATGTCACGAATTATTTGCAGCGTCAGCGGTGGCAGCTTTGAATCAGCGAGGAAAATCGTCAAACCGATAGTAGCACCAATGGCATTGATAACCCAAAATCGCATAGTGATTTGGGTTTCGTGCCACCCCAACGCTTCGAAGTGGTGGTGAATCGGAGCAGAAATAAACACCTTCTTTCCTCGTAATTTTTTAGAACCTATCTGGATAATATCTGAGAGCGACTCAAGAACAAATACCAGTGCGATAATTGGCAACAACAGAGGCACATTAAGGAGCATGGCCGTAGAGCCCGCCACAAAACCCAAAGCCATAACACCAGTGTCGCCCATAAAGAATCGAGCGGGATATATGTTGTACCACAGGAACGCTATGAGCGCCCCAAGTATCGCGGCAAGAAATGTTACGAGCTCCATCTTTCCCTGATCGAAAGCGATCGCGGCAAGAGCGGCAAAAATTGAGAGAAATGTTCCACCCACGAGGCCGTCTAAGCCATCGGTAATATCAGCAGAGAATGACGTAGCAACCATAACGACCACGAAGAAAATAAAATACCAAACGTGACCAATAACGAAATCCCCAAAGAATGGCACATTGATTGCTTCTCGGCCTAATTTTTCAACGAACCACCATCCTCCAATCGCAGCAACGATGGTGTACATCAATAGTCGCATCTTGATGCTAAAGCCCTTTCTTCGATAGATACCCAAGAGGTCGTCGGCCATACCCACAAGACCCGCGACGATCAGGAATGCCATAGGGAGGAACGTTTGGCTTCGTACCAAATAATTTACCTTACTCCAAAATCCATCAATCGTTCCGTGGAGTACCCAAAAAACGCCGGTAATCAACGCGACGGAAAACCAAATAATAAAACCCCCCATCGTGGGTGTCCCTTCTTTTTTCTGATGGAGTGCGTTAAAAACTGGAGTGTCTTCCCGTGCAATCTGCTTGCCACGCGTGAAATAAGTGCGCAGCACCCACATCCACAATGGCTCGATAAGCAACGCAACAAAAAATGCGACTGTGGCAACAGCGAGAACACGAATTACATTAAAAATCGTAAATGCTTCGGGCATACATTATTTCCAACGATACGCACGCTGAGTCCACTGAAGTAGCGTCTGCGTGTCTGCAAAGCGCCCCCGAGACCCTAATACTATCGATATCAGTGTATCACTCTTCTCGGGCAATTCCACTATGAGCGCTAGACACCCAAGAGCTCCATCAGTATACCCTGTCTTTCCTCCACGAATTCCATCAATAACACCCAGTAATTCATTGGTGTTCTTGAGCTGGTGGAGAAAGCGCCCATCCGCCGATTGTAGGGTTATCTCTGGGGATGTAGTGATTGGCCAAACCTGCGAAGGCGTCCGCATCATGAATCGGATAAGCTTGAATACGCTCGAGGCGCTACAAAATGCCGTATCATCAAGGCCCGCCGGATTGGTGAATCGACAATCGTCCATTCCCAGCTGACGGGCAACGCGATTCATGTGAGCAACAAAATCAATACCCTGACTTTGTGCGTATGCTGCGATTGCATATGCCGCATCATTACTAGACTCCACGAGCATCATCGTCACTAGGTCACCCACACTCATACGCTCGCCCTCATAAAGGGTCTGCTTCTGGCCATCTACGCGAATAGAATTTGATGCGATAGTGACAATCTCCTGTTTATCAAAAAGTTCAGTCGTCACCACCACTGATATGAGCTTTGTCAGCGAAGCAATGGGAACCTGAACCGTTGAGTTTTTCTCGAAGAGAACTCGCCCCGTCTCAAGATGCACTACCAGCGCGGCATTTGCGTCGATAGTGGGAGCGGCGACCGTTGTGTCGCGAGTTGGAGCATATGCGGGCTCAGAAATAGGGAGGAGATATGCCTGAGCGGATTGAAGCGCTGGGGTTGATTCCGAAATATACGCCTGCGAGACAGGAGATTCTGGACGCGTGAAAAAACCAAAAAGAGCTAGCCCTACCAATATGAGTACTGAGAGTATCAATGACTGCCGCATGCGTACATCACTCTTTCTCAATCTTCACATGTAGCTCACGCAGCTGGTGCGGTGAAATCGTTGAAGGAGAGTGCATCATAAGATCGCGAGCGTCTCCTGTTTTTGGAAACGCGAGTACTTCGCGAATATTTGGTTCATTGTGGAGCAACGCGACAAGCCTATCCCATCCCCATGCGATTCCCCCATGCGGTGGAGCACCGTGTGATAACGCGGTGAGCATATGTCCAAAGTTTTCATCGATACGCTTGTCTTCAAATCCCATGATTCGAAATACAGCGCGGAGTCCCTCTGCGGTGTGATTCCGGATAGAACCTCCGCCAATCTCCCAACCGTTGAGTACGATATCGTACTGTGTAGTGAGAATATCGCCAATATGTTCGCCAGCTAAAAGGTCGGCCATGTGTTCTGGCTTAGGTGCAGAAAATGGATTGTGCGTAAACGTCCATCCTTCGTCAGTTTTTTCAAAAAACGGAAAATCAATGATCCAACAGAACGCCAGAAGGTTCGGGTCGTTTTTGTCTTCACGCAAATCGGGACGATCAGTGCCATGCTGCGACACCGCATCGGCATGACTCATACGTGGAAAAGGAACTTGTTGAATTTTCTTCTCAGGATAAAGCTTCGTGATGTAATCGATGAGCAACGCTTCGTTGAGCGCCATCACGTCCTCACGCTCAACAAAACTCATCTCCATATCAAGCTGCGTGAATTCAGGCTGGCGGTCACCGCGTGTATCTTCATCACGGAAGCATCGAGCAAATTGGAAGTATCGTTCCATCCCTGCCACCATCAAGAGCTGTTTGTATTGCTGGGGGGACTGCGGAAGTGCATAGAAAGAACCCGCATACAATCGGCTGGGAACTACATAGTCTCGCGCACCCTCGGGCGTGCTCTTGGTGAGTATCGGAGTCTCAACTTCAAGAAATCCTTGTCCATCGAGCCAATTGCGAATAAAGAGTTGTCCCTTGTGCCGCGCCATCATGTTACGAGCCATGCGAGGACGACGCAGATCGAGATACCGCCACTCGTGTCGCGTATCTTCGCCAATCTCATAGCCATCGGTATCCAGTGGCATCGGTGGTGTTTCAGACGCATTGAGCACCTCAAGCTCACGCGGTTCAAACTCCACGGAACCCGTTGGAATTTCCGCGTTGCGCATTTTTTCTGGTCGCTCTTTAACCAACCCCTTGATACGCACTACCCATTCATTACGAAGCGTTTGTGCAAGCTCATAGGAATCGGGAGTGAACGGACCAAACACGACTTGAATTACTCCTGTGCGGTCACGAAGATCAACAAAGACGAGCTTGCCATGATCGCGGCGATTGGCAACCCAACCAAAAAGCTCAACCTCTTTGCCCACCAAATCCTTTGTTTCGAGAATAGAAATCTGCTTCATGAGTACGGGCATCGTAGCACGGCGAGTTTGAAATTTAAAGTGCATATTGACACTAGTTACTTTCTGTTTTATCATGTGTTCACTTCCTGAGGAGGGAGCTATGGCAAAGATAAGTTCTTTTATTCTGGCATCTGATGGGCTGCCGAAGAAAATGCGTCTCAGTGAAGACATCTGGGGAATACAGGCTCACAAAGGAGCGCTGGCCCTGCCTGCTATCACTGAAGCAATCAAAGCAGTCCAAACCTATCAGAACCCTGACGCGATTCTCGAATTCCGACTGGGTCTGGTCACGGTCCGCGTGGATCGATACTCAAACGCAGAGTCTGTCTATCGAGAATGGCGACGAGCTATGCGGAACGCTCGAGCGAGGGCGCGCAGAAGATTGCAGATGCTGCAGCTGAAAACGAATTCGAAAAAAGCTTTCTAAGGAGAAAGTCATGGCGAAAGAAACAAAGACACTTCCACTGGCACAACTGCACGTAATTGTCTCTGCCGAGAGAGACTCGCTCAAAGCGATTATCGAAGATCTCAGGGAGCAGCTCAAGAACACGAGGCAAGAAGCGGAACGCCTTGCATTCGATCTCGAGGCAAAGCATGAATTCGCGCTGAAGCTCCAAGGCGAACGAAACGAGCTACTTGTGAGGTGTGAAGAGCTCGAGAAAGAAGCAGCGAATGAAGCAGCGACGACAGAAGCTACCGTCGATGCTCTCCACGCCGCAATAGAATCCATCGCTCGTGGCATGGCATCAGCAGTGAAGACGTATTAGTCCGCACGCTACGAGGTTCTCCGGAACCTCGTTTTTTATTGAAACGGACCACGCAACCTGCTACGCTCCCACAAGGAGATCCTGTGCCCATTAAAATTTTCTACTTCTACTGCAAATCCTGCAGACGCATCGTCGACCCTACGTGGTACGTCGGACTTACAAAATATGCCAATCGAGCTCTGAACGCGCCCTATTTCATGTGCGGCCGATGCAGAACCATTGGTATCCGTGCATCGTATGTGCGCGAAGCAATCACCGCATGGCGAAAGTCGTTGTACAGCAGAAGATACGTCCCAACGAGTAAGACCCTGTACCGAGAGATCATGGCGGATCTCAACCGCATTGCAACCAACTACTGCGCCAATACCGAATATCGCAAAGTCCGTTGCGCCGTCCCTCAAGCCCCGTAAGGGGCTTTTCTTTGTCCGCCCTGCTGGATTCGAACCAGCGACCTTCTCCTTAAAAGGGAGCAGCTCTACCAAC
>CAYZIF010000030.1:0-6904 GCA_964478355.1 uncultured Candidatus Saccharibacteria bacterium | reverse complement strand
CCCGTCTGCTAGTATATATGGGCTTTGTGAGCTGTCCCTAAGGCCAGCGGCAGAGTTCAGTACAGCACCCTTGATCGACCAGAAAAAGCAAAAAGTCGTCGGTACCGTCACCGAGGCGTTACCAGACACCACATTTCGAGTTGAACTTGAGGACGGCACCAGTGTGCTGGCTTACTTGGCCGGACGCATGCGTCTTCGCCATATCAAAGTTATGGTAGGCGACAAAGTCTCAATCGAGCTTTCTCCCGACCGAGGTCGCGGCCGCATCGTGTACCGCAATTAATACGCCGTTATAGAACGGTTGTCAGTATCTTTTTTTGTAAATGAAAGTACAAGCTTCAGTAAAACCAATGTGCAAGAACTGCAAACTCGTACGGCGTAAGAAGCGCCTCTATTGTGTTTGCAAGATTGCCAAGCACAAGCAGCGCCAGGGATAATACTTCACACTCAAGAACCATGCCACGCATTTTCGGTGTCACAATCCCTGATAACAAGAAAATCCTCTTCTCTTTGCCGTACCTCTACGGCATTGGACCAACGACCGCTGCTATCATCTTAAAGAGCGCCGGTATTGATCCTGACAAGAAAGCATCAGAGTTGTCTGGTGAAGAGCTTGGTAAAATTCAAAAAATTATTGAGCGTGCCTATAAAATCGAAGGAGATCTTCGTAAGGAAGTCGGCACGAATCAGAAGCACCAGAAAGAAACGGGTACCTGGAAGGGCTCTCGCTTGTCTCGTCGATTGCCCGTTCATGGTCGCAGCAAGACCAATAGTCGTACCACCCGCGGGAACGTTCGCCGAACCATGGGTTCAGGTCGTACGAAAGCTGAAGGAAAGACTTGATACACACTATGACCGATGAAATCAAGAAAAAGAAAGTAACGGCTCCCAAGGCTGTTAAAGAAAAGGTTGAAGCAACCGAAGAGACAATCTCTGCGCCTGTTGAGGCATCCGCGGATGGTGCAGTCAAGAAAGGCGCCAAGAAGCAAGTCTTAAACGGCGTTGTGAATATCAATATTTCATACAACAACACGCTTATTGCCATTAGCGACCTTGGAGGCAATGTTCTTACGTTCTCAAGCGCCGGCCTTCTCGGATTTAAGGGTTCCAAGAAGTCGACCCCGTACGCTGCGAACCTTGTTGCAAAGGATGCAGTCGAGAAGTCAAAGCGTTTCGGCCTTATGAATGTTCGAATCGTGGTAAAAGGTGTCGGTCCAGCTCGTGAAGCTGCTGTTCGCGGCATCGCCGGCACAGGATTGAACGTCTCATCCATCATGGATAAGACCCCGGTTCCTCATAACGGTGTTAAGTCTCCGAAGCCACGTCGCATCTAATCGCACCACACTACTTCTATGGCACGCTATACTGGACCACGCGGAAAAATCGAACGACGACTGGGCGAAGGCCTTGGACTTAAAGGTGAGCGTTCGAATTCTCCAAAGTCAGCGGTATTGCGTCGTCCATTTCCACCTGGACAGCATGGTTCCGGCCGACGTCCTCGCAAGCTCTCTGAATACGGCACCCAGCTTCGCTCCAAGCAAAAAGTTCGCAATGTGTATCGTCTTCTCGAGAAGCCATTTAAGACCTATGTGAAGAATGCCCTTGAGAATGCAAAGCGTGAGTCTCCCTATATTGCCGTCATCCGAAGCCTTGAGACACGCTTGGACAATGTTGCATTCCGCATGGGTCTTGCTCAGTCGCGTGATCAAGCTCGGCAGATTGTCGGTCACGGACACATTACTCTCAATGGTAAGCGCGCAAAGACTCCATCAATTGTCGTAAAGGTTGGGGATGTTATTGGAATTCGCGAGAGCTCTAAGCTTTCTCCTTATTTTGCAACTTTGATGCCTCGCTGGATGGCAGAATTTACCCCTCCCGCATGGCTTGAGTTGGATAAGAAGCAGCTTACAGCAACAGTGAAAGCGAGTCCCACGGTTGAAGAGAGTGGAATACAGACAGGGGATTTGCAAGCAATTATCGAATACTATTCACGTTAGCTTAACCGGCAGTGCATCGAATGCGGCCTACGAGCCACCGACCCGAATCCTCCTACCCTCGTATACCCCAAACGCTGCAATGCTCAATGTATGATTCAGCTGCCCGAAGAAATAAAGTTAGTAAAGAAAGAGGGGAATAAGGCCGTTTTTGAAATCGGTCCTTTGATGCCGGGGTATGGCGCTACAATCGCAAACCCACTTCGTCGCGTTCTCCTCTCGTCTCTTGAGGGTGCTGCCATTACGTCGCTCAAGATTCATGGCGTTGAGCACGAGTTCGGAGCCATCGCGGGTGTTCAGCAAGATGTCATAGAGCTGCTTTTGAATCTCAAGCGTCTTCGTTTCCGTAGTTTCTCGGCCGAGCCAGTAGTCTTGATGCTCAAGGTCAAAGGAGAGCGCGAAGTAACCGGGGAGGATATCCAGCTCACCTCTGATGTTGAATTAGTCAATCCTGAGCAATTTATTTGCACGATTACCGACAAGAAAACCGAGCTCGAAATTGAGTTTACGGTATCGAAGGGTCGTGGCTATGTTGCCGTTGAAACGCGCCAGAAGGAAAAACTTCCTATTGGAGTTATTGCAGTTGATGCAGCATTCTCACCCGTTCGTATGGTGAACTTCACCATCGAGGATGTCCGTGTTGGTCAGCGCATCGATTTTAACCGCGTTACCATGGAAGTTGATACTGACGGATCAATTCAACCAGAACAAGCAATGAAAGAAGCGGGACAAATCCTTGCAGATCATTTCAGTCTCATCGCAGGAATCTCGGTTCCTGAAGCTGAGGCCAAAGCTCCTAAAAAGGCTAAGAAAGCAAAGAAGGAGTAATCTGGACGAGAACACCTAATTGTGATATTATTCGACCCTTATGAAACGTGGCAATAAGCGAACATTCGGAAGAGAGAAGCAGCAGCGAAAAGCCTTTTTGAAAGGCCTCCTGACTGCATTGGTCGCTCACGGTAAAATCCGTACTACGACTGCACGTGCAAAAACTCTCAAGTCAGTCGCCGATAAGGCGGTGACTCAGGCAAAGCGCGGCACGATTGCTTCTCGCCGCTTGCTCTTGCGCTCTCTCGGGGCTGATGCCGCTGCGAAGCTTTCAAAAGAAATCGCACCAAAGTTTACTGATCGCGCTGGTGGATACACTCGCGTTATCAAGCTTGGCCGCCGTGGGTCTGATGGTTCTCCAGTGGCAATTGTAGAATTTGTAGCCTAATACCATGAAAGTCATCGAAATCGACGCAACGAACCAATCCCTCGGACGCATGGCAACAAAGATTGCTATGTCTCTTCGAGGCAAAGATACTGCTGCTTGGACACCCAACATCATCCCTGACGTTCAGGTAGTCGTTCACAACCTCGACAAGATTGTTTTCAAGGGTACCAAGGCCGCATCGAAAGTTTACTATCGGCACTCCGGTTTTCCGGGTGGTTTAAAAGAGCGAACCCTTGAAGAAGCATGGGCGCGTGATAAGAATCAAGTGCTTCGCAAGGTAGTTCGAGGTATGCTTCCAGAAAACCGACAGCGCGACATTTTACTCAACAATATCGTCATCAAATAATATGGCAACGAAGACCGCATCAAAATCAGGATCTCGCAGTTCACATAAACCCGCAGAGGAGCCTAAGTTCGTCATGCCAACAACCTTCGTTGATACGGTATCTCGTGAGGACGATGATATCGAGGTTGCCCCTATCGTACTCGAAGAGCTTGCCGAAGGCGTCAAGGAAAAATATTACGAGTCTATTGGTCGTCGCAAACGATCCGTTGCTCGCGTTCGTCTTATGACACGTAAGGCAGGTGATAAGATTACCGAAGATGCCGCACTCATGACAGTCAACGGCAAAGATTATACCGATTACTTTTTGGATAAGAATCTCATTATGCGCGTCGAAACACCTCTTCGTCGCCTCAAATCACTCTCGCGCTTTAAAGTAACGGTTCTCGTCAATGGCGGAGGTATCTCAGGACAAGCCGATGCCGTGCGCCATGGTATTGCTCGCACGCTAGAGCTCTTCGATGCGAACTTCCGCAAGAAGCTCAAGAAAGCAGGCTTCCTCACTCGCGATTCTCGCCGTGTTGAGCGCAAGATGCCAGGACTCAAGAAATCTCGCAAAGGACCCCGTTGGGCAAAGCGTTAACCCTCTCAATCACCTCGCCACACTTCTGGCGAGGTGATTGTGGTAATATATAGGTATGAAACGAACAATTATCGCCGGTATCGCGGTGCTCGCTCTCTCAGCCGTAGCATGGTTCGCTTTTCGCGATTCTTTGTTCTCTCAAATTCCAGAAAATTGGGAAACGTATACGAGCTCCACGCAAGGATTCTCTCTGCGCCATGACCCAACGCTCACTGTCGTAGATGATGGGCAAAATGGTGTGCGACTCTACAAATGGGGACCGACCCAAAAGGGAGAGACGGAATTATACGATGGTATTTTGCTTTCAGTTCGCAAAGTGGCTACACCACAAGGCGGGGAGGCGTATCTTACTGATCAGATCCAACAAATGACGCAACACGGAACAATCACGGCGTCGCTATCTAAGGATAGGCTCAACGGCCTCTCTGTGCAGCGGATGGAATTCTCAGGTCTTGGCGATTATACCTTCATATTTGTCCCCGTGGGAGACAGCCACCTCATCGAGATTGCTTTTATCGTCCCAGATCCTACTATGGCTGGCTTTCGAAATACGGTGGACTTAATGCTCTCCACGTTCAAGCTCCAATAGGACTGATATCCTGAATCCAAGAGTTCTTCAACTTCCACCAACGACAACAAGGGTGTACACTAAGTATATGAAAAAATATATTCTCACACTTCTTGGACTACTCATTGTTGTAGCGCTGGGGAGTGCCTATAAGATATATGTACTCGATGTTCGACCTGCCGCAACATCGGTTGTTGAGGATTATCGAAATGGAACCTACCGTATTGGCGGACAAGACATAAAGCTCGTGGACGGGATCTCGATGATGCAAGGGATGATGGGAGCAAGCGATATTACGATAACGCGTTATTTTGGAAATGAAGTTCGGGGAGATTTTGATGGCGATGAAGAGGAGGATGTAGCGTTTATTATGACGCAAAACAACGGGGGCTCAGGCATTTTCTACATTGTCGTTGCCGCACTGTCATCCGAATCGGGCGTCTATACTACACAGCCCTATTTACTAGGAGATCGCATCGCGCCACAATCGAGTGAGTTTCGTGACGGTATGCTTATCATCAACTACGCTACTCGCCGCGAGGGCGAACCCTATACAACGCAACCTTCGGTCGGTATGAGCGCCTACTTAAAAGTTCAAGACGGTAAACTTGTGAAGGTACAGTAATACTAATATCCACCCACTATGGCAAAAGGACATCAATCTCAGAAGCGGGAAACTCGTAAACCAAAGAAGTCGAAGAAATAATCATTACAGACTCCTCGCATGAGGAGTCTGTTTGTAGCTATCTGGAATGAATATTTTTTCGGTATTTCGACGGCGTCGACGAGCAGCGGCGCATGAAATCATGGCGTATCGTGAACATAAAGAGAAAGCTCGGGCGCTCGTTCATGCTCGGCTTCTCTACTGGAAAGATATTCATCCCTTTGAGCATGCACAGGTTCGCATTAAAAACCATCGTCGCGCATGGGGGAGCTGTAGTTCAAAGAAGAATTTGAATTTTAATTGGCGCATCATTTCACTCCCATCCGAATTGGCCGATTACGTGATTGTGCATGAACTGTGTCACACTGTTCACTTAAATCACTCGCCCGCATTCTGGGCGCTCCTGACATCATTTGTTCCCAACATGCGAGAACTGCGCGCACAACTTCGAGGGGTAGCTATCGCACCGGCGAGCTAGAGAAGTTTTTGCAATTCCGCAGGATTCGAAGAGTAAATCTCCGCATCTTCAATAGTGACTTGCTTGCTCTTCACTAATTGCGCAAGAGAATGATTGAGGAGAATCATATTTTCCTTCATTCCGGTTTGAATGACAGAATCAATGGAGAATATCTTACGCTCACGAATAAGATTGCGAATGGCAGCATTCGTAATCATGATTTCAACAGCGGGCACACGACCACCACCTATACGAGGCACGAGACGTTCAGAAACAATAGCGACAAGTGTTGTGGCGATTTGAGTGATGATTTGTCCTTGCTGTTCTGGTGGGAACGAATCGATAATACGATCAATTGTTTGAGATGCAGAGTTGGTGTGGAGCGTGGAAAACACTAGGTGGCCCGTTTCAGCCGCAGTGATTGCGGCTGCGATGGAGTCAACGTCACGCATTTCACCAACCATGAGCACGTCGGGGTCTTGGCGAAGAACGGTTTTAAGTCCATCTGCGAATGATGGGGTATCACTGCCAACTTCTCGCTGAGAAACGATGCCTTTGCCCTGTCCAAAAAGATATTCGACTGGATCCTCAATGGTAATAATGTGTGCGGTTCGAGTTTTATTGATTTCATCTAAGATAGCCGCTGTCGTGGTTGATTTTCCATGACCCGCAGGACCAACCATCAAGATAAAGCCCTGACTAAGCTTCGCGAATTCATGAAGGATAGGAGGGAGTCCCAATTCATCGAGGGTGCGTATTTTTGCAGGCACGAGACGAAGGGCGGCGGACCAACTGTTTTGCTGGAAATAAGCATTTACACGGAAACGAGTGTTATCAGTAAGTGCGTACGCAAAATCTAATTGACGCTCACGAAGAAAACGTTCTTTTTGAGCGGGTAGCAGCAGCTCTTCAATAAGCCCTTGAGCGATTTCGGGCGTCACGACCTCTTCTTCGTCGAGAGTGACGAGCGCACCATAGATGCGGAGCGTCGGTCGTCGACCTACTGAAATATGCAAATCGCTGGCATCTTGCTGTATTGCCGCTGCCAGCAACCTATGGAGTGATGCCGCGTAGTTCAT
>CAYZIF010000029.1:0-6965 GCA_964478355.1 uncultured Candidatus Saccharibacteria bacterium | reverse complement strand
GACGGCGGTCTCCAAAACCGCTAACGTGGGTTCGATTCCTACATCCCCCGCATCAATAGTAAAGACCGCCGAGTGGCGGTCTTTACTATTGTCGTAGGAGAGACATGTAGGAATCGAACGGCCGGAGCGATGTCGCGATAGTAATTGCGACCGCGAGGCCCGGTCCTGAGGCCGCGATGCTCGACGAAGCTTCGCGAACCGAAGGCGATTCCTACATCCTCTGAAAATAACTTGTGAGCATTGTTAAAACTAAATTCTGTGCTATTATAATATTCCTCAGAAAGGAACTTACCAATGAGCGCAGAGACGCGATACTGGCTATTCGTACAGTACAGCGGATGGAAAGAAGTAGGCCCTCAAGAATATCTTAAGTGGCAAAAGAGTGACCGATTCGGTTGCTACTGGAAGGAGCCTCATGACTTCGGCAGTGAAGGAGTTGCCGGTAGAATCACCCAAGGAGAAATCACGTTAGAGAAGTATCCGAATCACCGAGCCCTAGTTGAAGTGGCTTCACAAACTCCCCCACCTCTTGCAGTGTGTGAGAATCATCAAGTCGAGTACAACCTCTTGAGCGGTCGGTGCCATCATTGCCACACCGATTCCGGAGCAATGTAGTCGCTCTCATAGAAGGAGTACATAATGTCTGATTCACAGCCTCCCATCAGCACCGATGGTGTATCAATGGATCTGGACGCCACGCAAAAAGAAGCGGAGAGCAAGGTACGGCGCACCACCGATGGTGACCCCATCCATTCGTGTGGGAAAATCGGACTTCGCGGATGCCCGTGCTGGCGATGCACCAAGTCAGAGTGCGCGGCCTGCGTAGCAGATCTTTAGCCTCATGCGCGGAAAACTTTCCGCGCATTTTTTTATACAAATAAAAAGCGCACTCATGATGAGCGCGCCGAAGGTTCAGGTTTACACTTTTTGCACGGTCGATACCCCGCTTGAATTGCATCTGACCAGGTGAGAAAGAAAACACGATTTTCTTTCTTCATCCGCATTCCTGACTTACAGTCTAGGCGCCCGAAGATTTTTCCTGGTCTCCATCCGGCATACTTACCCTGTTTGATACTCATCACGATTCGATCGTTCTTGATGACTTTGTATTTTTTCAAGCTCCGAATCCTCCTGAACCGATGAATTTTCCTTCTCGCAAGTCCACTACCTGGAATCTTCCGCGTTCGGGAAAATGCGCTTGCCATTGAGCTTGCCCCGCTGAAGCAGCGTCTTCAAAAGAAGCAAACCTCCAGACTTCACCGTCCGATTGCTTTCGTAGAACATCCTGCCAGCCGCCTTTTGGGTGCTGGGCATCAAAAACGAATACGATAAAGGGTCGCTCCATTACAGCATCGCCTCTCGTCTGCGAATGCTCTCGTACCACGCCCATTCTTCAGGAGTGAGCTTGCGGCCTTTTGTCTGATCGAGGAACTCACCCACTTCTGCGTCGAGTTCTTGAGACTCTTTTACTCGCTGAGCCTCCGTGGTCCTACGTAGGTGCTCCTTGCGCGCTCGGTCTTCTTCTGTGATCCAGCTCCAAGCTATCAACGAATCCAGCGTGCGTTGCAGAAAGTCTTTCATCTTATCTCCTTCAATGTTCTGCCAAGTAGTATACAAAAAACGTCCCCGATGTACATCGGGGACGGGACTGACTACGTCGTCGTGTCGAGAAGCTCAAGAAGCTCGCGGGCTTCGTTGATTTTCTGATTCACGAGCTCTTGCGGGAATCGCTCACGCGCCCACTCGGTGTGGAACACAAGACTCTTGTGGAAGCCGCCTTGTGCCTTGAGAATCTCGAGTGGAGTCTTACCCCACTCGGTCGAAAGACCCACCACAACCTGTTGGAGCCACGCGACGTTGAGCGATTGGCTCATGTCGGCGTCACGCAGGATTTGGCCGGGCAGTTCGAGAGCATCCGAGGGAACCTTGTAGGGGTACTCGGTCACCCACAGGAGCGCCACGATATCGTCCAAGTAGAATACGTCCTCAGGAAGAATGCACTTCTTGAGACCACGGACCGCACGCTCGATGTTCAGGTCGTCGTTGCCGAGTTGACCCGAATGATCGAAGTCATGGAACAAGGCAGCGATGAGAATGCTTCGCGCAACACGGAGGGATATCGGCCGACCCTGTTGGTGGTAGTACTTGATAGCCTCAAAACACAGCCAGAGCACGTGCAACATGTGCCGCAAGTTGTGATATGGGTGGCGAATGTTCTGGGCTTGGAAGAACACAACGCGGAAGTAATGCGCGAGGTTTCCCTCGTACAGGCCTTCATCGTTGCGAATCACGCCCACAATACTGCCAGAAATGCTGTCCTTCATGAGACTCCTTTAGGTGAGTTGTTGGAAACGAACGATAATTTATCATACCACATTCTTTGACATTTGCAAGTATCTGTGATATTATGTATTCGTTCTTTTCAGAAAAGGAGACAACAATGGAGTCACGAGTCGGACGAATAGTAAAGACGCGCCACGGTTTCTACGGTGAGGACCGGTCGGATCTCTGGCACTACCGATACAACAAAGGCGCGGGCACCGTGTACCTCGCAGCACAAGATGCCCTCGAAAACCACCCGGGGCGTGCATCGTGGTTCTGGTTTAATGGAACGTTCTGTCCAATCCTCCTTGGCGATGACCTCGCGAAGCTCGTGGAGCGCTGGTCCGAGTGGCGCACGGAGTTCCAAAGAGATCCGAAGTCACTCCTCACTCTTCTCGAGGGACTCGCCCCTCGAACCAATCAGGAGCCAAAAACACGTTACTGGCTTTCAGTGAGCGGCTTGCCCTGGCAAGAGGCAACGCGCCAGCAGTACATCTTGGCGGAGCAATCGGCTGGCTTTCACCCCAAGCAAGGACGTGGACCGGTTGCAACAGAAGCGTTCGGCGCAAAAGGTATCGCGGGCAGGGTGACTCGCGGCGAGATATCCGAAGCAACCGGGTTTGATGAAGAATTCGTCCAGATTGCCAACAGAGTTTGATTCACACCGACCGCATGGTTCACCCAGCGGTCCTTTTTATACTAAGAATCCCCTTGCGGGGATTCTGTAAGATTAGCCAGTGATTTTGGTCTCTTTATGAGGAGTGCGGGCCTTGCACTTCTTGCAAAACTTCTTGTATTCGAGCTTCCGCTCCACCTTTTTCTTGTTTTTTGAGGTGTAGTAGTTTGCCGTCTTGCACTTCTGGCATCGTAATCGGAGTAAATTATCTTGGGACATAGGATTAAGTAGGTCTGAATACTCTAGCACGACTGCGGTGCTTTGACAATACTGAGCCGTTGGTGAGAATCGAACTCACGACCTGCTTCTTACCAAGAAGCTGCTCTACCACTGAGCCACAACGGCCTATTACAGCAGAATAGATTGTACATCACTGGGCACTTCTTGCCAAGGCAGTGCGGTAGCTTCGTATCAATTCTTGCTTCTGCTTTCGAGTGAGCTGCTTGAGGGCATATTCACGCTTGAGTGCGGTACCCCGAGTCCGCTTACGCTGACGGTACACAATTCGTATGGGAGGGTTGGCGCGCGTGTAGCGAGCGCCTGTACCGGCCTTGTGCTCGCGAAATCTCCGCACTATATCCTTCGCGATACCGACGTAATAGGTACCGCCTACACACAAGAGAATATATACCGTGTACATACGGTTATTTGTGTGTCATTTCGTAGACACCCGTCCACTCGGCGGGAGGAGATATCAAGAATTCTTGGCATCGCTCACGGAGAAGTCGAGCTGGGCCATCGGAATCAAAATCTTTCAAAAATGTATTGAATGCTTCTATTGCTTCGGCCCATTGTCCTGCGTAATAATGAGCGCGACCTTGAGCAAAGAGATGCTGGCGATCGGCAAGCGACGCGGCAACCGCTGGTGACATCACCTCATGGATAACTACGGGTTGCGTCTTCCCCTTTACGCGCACCCTATCAATCTCGCGCGTCATAATGCCATACTCAGCAGATCCTGCCGGTCCGATAAGTTCTAGAACCGCATCACTTATAATAATACTCACGCCATAGGTTTTTGTGAGTCCCTCCAGACGCGAAGCAAGGTTCACCTCATCACCAATGACCGTATAATCAAATCTCTTCTCGGAACCCATATTCCCCACCGTAACCGCTCCAGCATTAAGCCCCACACCAACGGCAATAACCGGCTTGCCAAGTCTTTTACTCTCTCGATTAAATTCTTCGAGTGCCTGTGTCATTGCAAGAGCCGACTGCACGCCATGGAGTGCATGCGCCTCGTCGTCCAGAGGCGCACCCCAAAATGCCATGATGGCATCGCCAATATATTTATCGATAACCCCACGATTCTCGAGCACGAGGTCAGTCATGGCGCCCAGGTAACGATTAAGGAAGTGCGCCAAGTCTTGTGGTGACATTGTTTCCGACAGCGTCGTAAATCCGCGAATATCTGAAAATAAAATAGTGAGCATTCGTCGCTCTCCCCCGAGTCGAACTCGCGAGGGGTCGCGTAACAATTCTGCAATAACTTGCGGTGCAAGGTAGCGCGAGAATGTATCATGAATGAAGCGTCGCTCGCGAGCCGTCGCCGAGTACCGCTCCAGCACCCCCGCTCCGGCACTCGCAATAATAGCGATTGTGGGCATGAGCAGGTCGAGAATCATACCCTGGGTAAATGCAACGAACACCACCGCCCACACCACGACAACCATCGCAACCAATGCGAGCACAATGACCCAAATTCTTCGCGCTACAAGCCCCACCCCGAGAGCGCATAGCCCCGCAATAAGAGTAAGCAGCGCATCGACATAGGGAGGAATGGTAAGGAAATTATTTGCGAGAACATTTTCAGCAATCGTTGCTTGAATCTCCACTCCGCTCATCAATCCAAAAGGAGTGTTCTGAAAATCTTGCAAATCATGAGCCGTTGCCCCAATGAGGACAATGCGATTCTCGAGGAACGATTCAGGAATACGACCTTCGACGAGATCGAGAAACGGACGTGTAGGAATTGAGCCATCCGGACCAATAAAATTAATGTGTTCGGCACGCTCTGAAAATTCTGAAATCCCTCCAGCGAGCTTTCCCAACATAGCGCCCAGCGATAACGATGTCCCCCGACGCAAGCGAATGACGCGAGCAATACCATCGGTGTCGATAGTCACATTAGCAATCCCCTGAAAGCTCGCCGATGCAAACTCCGAAATAGGGCGAATCAACACACCATCTGCTTGCATTTCACTTGCGAGAACAACGGGAACCTTAGTGGTGCGCAACGCGCTTGAGAATACTCGATCGTCAGCAGAACCGATTCGAGATGGTTCCTTAAAATTCACATCGATACCCACAACGCTTGCGCTCTGGAGCTTCTCTAGCGCACGAGCGAAGACAACGCGTGGCCATGGCCACTGACCTAGGGCCTGAATGCTCTGCTCATCGATTGCGATGATGGCAATCGTACTGGGAACATCTCGCGGGATAAACAAGAGGTCTGAGACAGCACTGCGCGCGCGGCCAAGCGCTCCGCCCCATGACAAGAGCATGACGAGGAGCGGTACGAGAACCAAGAGCAGTCGAGAGCGTTTCGACATGCGAAGTCTACCGAACCGTTATTGCACCCTTCAGTGTCAAAACGGAACCGGCTTTGGTAGTTACCACAACGTCAAACACACCGGCACCAATCTGTGCTGGTGTTACGAACATGTCAGTCGGGTCAATAATTGCAAAGTCAGCAGCAGCTTGCCCTCCAACATTCACACTCGCTATTTGCGAGATGTTGCGACCAGAAAGAAAGTTGGTACCTTGAATCACGAATGCCTCTCCTGAATTAATGATTGAAGGAACCAAACTTCCTAGAGAAACTTCCAATGACGGGGTGGGCGTAGGCGACGGAGAGGGAGTCGCTGAAATCACTGGAGTCGCAGACGGAGTTGGCGTAGGCGTTGCGGTAGGAAGAATTGTGCGGAGTGGCGATACCGTTACACTCACCGTTGGTCGCACCGTTACCGTTGGCGAGCTGCTCGTTGAAGGTGTCGGCGAATCACTCACACCACGGACCTCATCGTCGCGGAGATCCTTCTCTCGCAAAATTCGCTGGATGACACGCTCGCGAAGCTCTTCGTTGGTAATCTTTCGAAGCGCAATGCGACGAGTTGGTACGGCACCGTCAAAATCTGCCTGCGTATCTGCAGTGACATCCACTGCCGTAGAGTCGTCAGCGGTACCGTCAGCACGACGGGCCACAACACGAACTTTACTCTCCAGCGTCTGCACACGTGCCTTACGATTTCGATAGGTAGTACGGAAGGTAGTACCACGCACAGCAGCAACCGTGTCTTGCGTCTGCACTTCGTAGTACTCACCTGAACCCAAAATACGGGTCACGCGCGACCACATATCTCCGAAGATAAGCTCGATGCGACTCTTTGAGCCCCCGTCACTTAATTCTGAAATCGTTATCTTAGAATCCTCTTCGATGGTTGTCAGCGTACCGTTGGGCCATCGTAAACGCGCGCGTCCTGTCGCCGATGTAGTAATCTGATCTCCTGCTGAAACTTCAGCAACATCCGTTACAGCCATCTCAGCTGCATCTGATCGCTTGAGAGTCACATCCCCTGCCAGCACGATGAGTCGGTACTGCTCCGACACACCACCCTCTTGATTTCTCGACGCTCTCGAGCTCAACCAAACTCCACCAGCAACTACGAGAATCCCAACGAATACGATGAGAATTTTTTTCATGGTGTGCATTAAAATATTCCTACCGAAACGGACCTATGTGTGGGGGCGGTAGGATTCGAACCTACGAAGGCCAAAGGCCGCCAGATTTACAGTCTAGTGTGATTGACCACTCCACCACACCCCCATGTGCTACCAATGAACAACTACCCGCTGGAGCCGGCGGTCGGGATTGAACCGACGACCTACTCTTGCTCTGTAAAAACTGCCTGTGAGCCGGCGGTCGGGATTGAACCGACGACCTACTGTTTACAAAACAGTTGCTCTA
>CAYZIF010000028.1:0-7445 GCA_964478355.1 uncultured Candidatus Saccharibacteria bacterium | reverse complement strand
GTATGGGTATGCGCAACTCACTCCCGTTGAGCGTGAGAAAATTCGCAAACGTATGCTCTGGTACTTGATGGAGTCTGGAGCGCGCCCTCTGTGGGTCGCGCTGGTGGTGGATACTCGCGTTGGGTGTACAGAATTTGATAACGACATGGCGCAGCTTCTACGAGATTCGGGGCATCCTTTTTTCATCATTGCCAATAAGACGGATAAACTGAACCAAAAAGAGCTCTTTGAGCAGCTCGCTAGCATTCGTGCGGCCTTCCCAGCGATTGAAGTGCTCCCGTTTTCCGCTCAAGAGCACGAAGGAGTCTCTGCGGTGCTTCAGAAGATCTCGCCACGGTAAGTTATACCCAGGAATTCTCACAGAATGGTGTGGCTTTGGTATACTACTATCACATGTCGAAAGGCATTTTTATCATGGGACGAGAAATCAAACACCACCATATCATCGTTGCATTCGTGGTACTCGGGCTTTTTGCAAGTATTGTGGCGTGGCGCGTGAGCAACAGTACCGATGTGGCACACGCTATCAACTCCACCTTCAGTTGGGCTAAGCGTTTAGGTGCTGCAGGAGAAGATTACGGCAATGCTGTTGCGATAAGCCCGAATGGAAATCTCATCAACGTCGGGTATGTCGCTGGCGCTGCGGATATAAACGGCGATGGTGACTCCTCTGATGGCGGCCCTGAAAGCGCGACAGGGTACGGCTCGTCCGACGCTTATATTTCGGTGTTCGATGCCTCGGGCACGTATCTTTGGGGAAAACGTCTTGGAAGCGCCAGCTTTGATGCAAGCTACACCGTTGCCACTGACAGCAATAATAGAGTTATTGTCGTAGGTCGCGTTACAGGGAAGTCTGACCTCAATGGCGATGGAGATGACGATGATGGTGGCGCTGAAAGTGCAGTCGGGTATGGTAGCGGTGATGCATTTATTACTGTTTTTGATTCTTCCGGAAATCATGTCTGGGCAAAGCGACTGGGTAATGCCTCAGACGATTTCGGGTACGGTATTGATGTCGACGTGAGTGACAATATTGTAGTTTCCGGTCAAGCAACTGGCAACGCCGACCTCAACGGCGACGGCGACTCCTCCGATGGCGGTGCCGAAAGTGGGACAGGATATGGTCTGGGCGATGTGTATGTTACAAAATTTAATTCTGCAGGGACCCATCAGTGGGCCAAGCGGTTGGGTAGTACAGGTACCGAATATCCGGCCGGTATCGTGTTTTTGAGCGATGGCAGTGTTGCGGTAACGGGCCGTGGTGACACCGGCAATCTTGACCTCAACGGCGACGGCGATTCTTCTGACGGCGGAGCTGAAACTGCGGCCCTCGGTGGTCCCGATGTTTTCATCTCCATATTTAATTCTGGCGGAACTCACGTATGGGCCAAGCGTTTGGGCGGGGCGGGTACCGATGAGAGTGAGGGTATTACCGTCGATAGCAATAACAATGTTGTAGTTACTGGGTACATTAATGGTAACTCAGATGTGAACGGCGACGGCGACTCCTCCGATGGCGGTGCCGAAAGTTCAGCAGGGTATGGTGGCGATGACGCTTTCATCTCTGTATTTAATTCCTCTGGGACGTACCAGTGGGCCAAGCGTTTGGGTGGTGCAAGTTTTGATACAGGCTCTGGCGTTGCTGCCGACGGCGATAACAATATTGTTGTTACGGGATATATGGCTGGCAATGTAGACCTCAACGGCGATGGCGATGCCACCGATGGCGGCGCCGAAAGTTCAGCAGGGTATGGCAGCGATGATATCTTTATCTCCATATTTGATTCTTCAGGGACCCACCTATTAGCAGAGCGTTTTGGTGGTACGGATTTTGATGCCACCTATGGAATTGCCGGCGATGGCGATAATGCAATTGCAGTTACGGGATACACGTACAGCGATGCCGACCTCAACGGCGATGGTGACTCCACTGATGGCGGTGCTGAGAGTGCAGTTGGGTACGGTGATGGGGATGTAATCATCATTAAATTACTTCTCTCTGACGACGCTACTCCTCCCGCCGGCGCCTCTTGCTCCGGATTTCTCTCAGCGAGTGTTGTGGTTGATGGGGGAAGTGCAACGAGCGCTGATGTGGATCTGTTTCTTAACGGATCAATTATGGATTCTGGGGTCGTCTATCAGCTTGGATGCGCATACCACCAGGTCTCTGCAGCGTTGCTCACGGGATACACTCAAACGTTCTCAGGCGCTTGTTCACCAACAGGCTCGATGCTCGTCACCAGTGGTACCACCCAGAACTGCGTCGTCACCTTTACCTCCCTTGCCACTCCCACTCCGTCACTGTCTCCAACTGCCTCCGCTTCAGTTTCCCCATCACTCACTCCATCAGCAACCCCCTCACCAAGTCCCACGCCGTCTCCCTCTCCATCAGTCTCTCTGTCCCCATCAGCGACTCCTCCCCCCGCTGCTTCATTGACCGCTCCTCCGGCGACTCCTGACATTCCACTGTCATCTCCGCCACCTTACTTTTTACCCACACCTCCACCAGCACCTCCCGTCGCGCCGCTCTCCGTTGCTCTGGGCGTTATCACCGCAGTTGCATCGGCGCTTGCCAACAACCCCGTCACATCTTCGGCGGCGCTCACCCTCATTTCACTGCTTCCACTCCTCTCGGTATCCGTCTCTGCTGTTTTCCAGAATCTCAACACCGCCTCTACCTTCTCCTCATTGGCGCAAACCACCGGAGAAATGCTGGGGCTCAAGCGCAAACCAACGGTGTGGGGTTGCGTCTATGATTCCACCACGAAGCGCCCACTCTCATTTGTGAAGATTGAGCTTCGTGATGCGCAGCAGCGTGTACTGGAAACAAAATTCGCCGACAAAGATGGACGGTATGGATTCCTCACTAATCCGCAAGCACTCAATCTTCCCTCGCTTGCCGTATCGATTCATCCCGCGCACAACGGCTATCAGTTCCCTTCACAGCGCGTTCTCTCCGACCCCGACTTCTTTGCCTATGACCATGTGTACAAAGGGGGATTGGTGACCATCAACCAAGGCGCTATCGTGAACTACAACATTCCTCTAGATCGTACGACTGCGGCGACGATGAGTGGTTCCACAAAAACACCGCTTCCCGCACTGCAAACTTTGGCAGTCCGTGCGCTCGACGTCGCATTCTGGGCGGGACTGGTGATTCTTCCCTACAACGCCTATACACGTCCCTCTCCGTGGACGATTGGTCTGGTGGCCTTCTTCTTGTTTGCCAACGGACTCCGCATCTCCGCCAAGCTCGCCCGCCCCTATGGAGTGATTCTGGATGCCAATGCTCGTCCGCTGCCGTTCGCACTCATTACCGTTGATGACGCCACGAATAAGCGCTTAGACTTCGCGGTCTCCGATGAGCTGGGACGCTTCTTCTTGCTCACGTCGCCCGAGTCCCACCACTTGACACTCCACACCCCCGCACAGGTGGTACCCGCAAAAACAACTACGCATCCACTCAAGAGAAAGAAGGGATGGGTTGGAGAGGTTGTGCGGATTTAAGGGGAGATGTACGCCAAAGAAAAATCGTGGTATACTCTTATGCTTTACGAGCACTATGGCACAAGGGGAATCTATCATTCGATTTGCGGGCGTGTCGTTCGAATACGGACACAATAAACCTATCCTCACGGAGGTGGATTTTTCGGTACGACGTGGAGCCAAGCTCACCATTATGGGACAGAATGGTGCAGGCAAGAGTACGCTCTTTCACCTCATCACAGGGGCTCTGACGCCAGAAGCAGGCGAGATTCATTGTGCGGCCGGTATGACGGTAGCGCTGGCGCGCCAGGTGATGCCCCGCGACCAGCTCGATCTTACGGTACGCGAATTCTTTGAGCGTTGTTTTCCCAAAAAAATCTACGACATCGACCCGCGCATTGATGCTGTGCTCGATGTGGTTAATCTCCATGCACCTCATGACCGCATCGTCCGTTCGTTTTCGGGAGGCCAGCAGGCGCGACTCCTCTTGGCGTCCGCGTTAATTCAAGAACCCGATGTGCTCTTGCTTGATGAGCCAACCAATAATCTCGATACAGCAGGTATTGAGCACTTGCGACAGTTTCTCATCGACTACAAAAAAACGTGCTTAGTTATTTCTCACGATGCTGATTTCTTAAACGCATTTACCCAAGGAGTGCTCTATCTTGATCAGCGGACACGTGTGATTGAACAGTATCAGGGTAACTATTTTAATGTTGTGGAACAGATTGCTGCGCGCATCGCAAAAGAAAACAGTGAGAATGCACGACTTGCTAAGGAGGCGATTGATAAGAAAGAGAAGGCAAACTTCTTTGCGATGAAGGGTGGACGGCTTCGCTTGCTCGCAAAACGTATGCGAGAAGATGCCGAAGAGATGGAAGAAGCTCAAGTTGATGTGCGTAAAGAAGACAAAACAATTCGCGCCTTCACGATTCCGTCCCAGCAAGGACTCATCGGTGATATTGTCACGCTCTCATCGGTGTCTATCATCCGCCATCATGTTGCCAAGCAGAAAAAGGTATCCGTTGCTTTGAAGAAAAATCGACACCTCTTATTGGCGGGACCCAATGGCATCGGCAAGAGTACACTTCTAGAGTCGCTGGCATCTGGCACGGCTAAGGGTGCCGTGATTGCACCGGGGGTGATTGTGGGATACTACCGTCAAGATTTTTCTACGCTCAATTTTGACGATACGGTATTCCAATCGCTTAAATCAATGGGCAAAGAGCTCAGCGAAGAGGAGATTCGCTCCGTCGCCGCTAGTTTTCTTATTGGCAAAGACGCAATTTATACCAAGATTGGCAGTCTCTCCGAAGGTCAGAAAGGGTTGGTAGCATTTGCGCGACTCGTACTGCAAA
Organism: uncultured Candidatus Saccharibacteria bacterium; assembly: GCA_964478355.1. GTDB lineage: Bacteria > Patescibacteriota > Minisyncoccia > 2-02-FULL-40-12 > GWA2-44-9 > JAGOPO01. The sequence goes on along the minus strand of CAYZIF010000028.1, from coordinate 2,601 downwards.
AGCCCGGACTGTTGATTCTCGATGAGCCAACCAATCACATTAATTTTCGACACATTCCCGTGATTGCCGCCGCACTCAATGAGTATACCGGCGCCATGATTCTCGTGAGCCACGTGCCCGACTTTGTGACTCAGATTCGTATCGATGAGACGCTCGAGCTGGGATAGCTTGGGTCTCTGGACAGGTGCCGATAGAATCGGTACAATGGGCTGGTAGAACACTTGTACCTCGAAGACTCGTCGACCTTCAGTGGTTGCAATAGTACGTGTTAGTCAAACTATTAAGACCACATATCTATGAACACAGGCGTTATCAAGAAGAAGATGGAAGGCAAGGATTTCGGTTTCATTTCAGTTGAAGGAGGCGCAAAGGATTTCTTTTTCCACCGCAACGAAGTTACCGATCCAGCAGGCTTTGACGGACTCAACGAGGGCGACAAGGTTACCTTCGATACTCAAGAGGATTCCAAGGGTCGTGGCATGAACGCAGTCAACGTGAAGAAGGCATAACCTTTTTCGAGATTGCTACCAAAGGGGCGGTGCAAGCCGCCTCTTGGTGTGCAATGATATCACTATGGATTACGACGTTATCGTTATTGGAGGGGGCGCATCGGGGATGATGGCTGCTGGTCGCGCTGCAGAGCGTGGTAAGCGCGTGCTTATTCTCGAAAAAAACGCACAGCTCGGTGCGAAGCTTTCGATTACGGGAGGCGGCCGCTGCAATATTACCAACGGCGAGCGTGATGAACAGAAACTCCTTGAACATTACGGAAGTGCGAAGCCATTTTTACATTCGGCGTTTGCGCAATTTGGCGTGGAGGCAACATATCGTTTTTTTGAATCTCGAGGACTCCCTCTCGTTGAGCAGGCGCATAAGCGTGTTTTCCCAACAACGGAAAAGGCAGGTGACGTAGTTCGTGTTCTGGAAGAATATCTTCAGCAGGGAGGCGTCACGGTGCGCTGTGGCGCGAGTGTTGACCGGATCACTCTCCTCGATGGGCGTATTACTGGCGTGGTCGTTGGAAATCAGCGATACACGGCGCAGGCATATATTCTTGCCACGGGAGGATCATCACATCCCGAAACCGGTTCCACGGGGGATGGATTTTCATGGCTTGCAATGCTCGGGCATACAGTACAGGAGTCTACTCCCACGATTGTTCCGCTTGCAGTCGCTGATGCATGGGTCAAGAAACTCGCCGGCCAAACGCTTCGTGCCGTTCGTATTTCAATACTGCTTGATGGCAAGCGCGCCCTTGTCCTGAAAGGGGATCTTCTTTGTACACATTTTGGATTTTCAGGACCGCTGATTCTCAATGCTGCAGGTGCCGTGGCGGATTTGCTCCACGAAGGAACAGTGACCGCGCAGGTTGATATCTATCCTACCGAGGATATTGGCGCGCTTGATGCTCGAATTGTCACAATTTTTAATACTCACAAAAATAAAACGCTCAAGAATGTCTGGAATGCTATCGCACCGCTCGGGTCGGGTCAGGCGCTCATACCGCTCCTATCAAATATTCAAGAAGACATAAAAATCCACAGCATTACCAAAGAGCAACGACGCCAAATCGTCGATCTTCTCAAGGGACTGCCGGTAACCATTCAGGGATTGATGGGTCGCGACCGCGCCGTGATTGCCGATGGAGGTGTGGCGCTTAACGAGATAGATACGAGAACCATGCGCTCCAAGAACTACGAGAATCTTTTTATCACGGGCGACTTACTGCATATTAGTCGTCCCTCGGGCGGATACTCGCTCCAATTGTGTTGGACAACGGGTTTTGTGGCAGGAAGTAACGCAGGAGAGAAAATTGACAAATAATACAAGATATTGTATACTTAGTACTTGTAACAGAACTCAATGAACGACTTTAAACGCAATGATCGGTTCGGTGGCAAAAGAACAGGCAGCAGACCAGCCTTTCAGCGTTCAGGTGGCGGCTTTTCTCGACCGCAGGGTCAAATGCACCAAGCAACCTGTGCCCAGTGCGGCAAGTCGTGTGAAGTTCCTTTTCGTCCCAATGGTCAGCGGCCCGTGTATTGTCGCGACTGCTTTGGAAGCGCAGGACAATCAACAGCTCCTCGGGCTACCAGCGAGCACCCCTACCACAGTGCGCCACGCTTTCAGTCACCGGTATCTGCGCCCGTGCGCCCTCAAGCTCCCACCCCGGATCCTCGAATCGATGATTTGATGCGTCACGTTGCAAAAATGCAACTGAAACTTGATAAGATTCTCCTTGAACTCGCCGTCAATAAAGCCCAAGCAGGCATCGCAACCGAAGTGAAGAGTGCGAAGAAAGTTTCTCGAAAGAAGTAGATATCACCAGGGAGGTTGACGATAGCCTTGGAGGTGTATACTAGAGGTGTACTGATAACCTAATCAACCGACCCTATGTGGTATCTCGTTATTGCAGTTGTCGTCATCTGTGCCGCTTGGTACTTGATGAAGGGAAAGAAGTCGGATGGCGGATCGCAGCCACCCATGCAGCAACCTCCTCAGATGTAACCTGCCACTACGGCGCCCGTACGGGCGCCGTATGCGTTTTTAAGGCAGACGCGATATACTCATATTATGAAACCTATCCACAAAGACGACGAG
>CAYZIF010000027.1:0-7577 GCA_964478355.1 uncultured Candidatus Saccharibacteria bacterium | reverse complement strand
TGGCGGGCCTCTATCGAAGCAAGTACACGACGCTCGACGGCACCGAAAAGTATTTGGCGGTGACACAATTTGAAGCCACCGACGCCCGACGCGCATTACCCTGTGGCGACGAGCCCTCACTCAAGGCGAAATTCAATGTAGCACTGAACGTTCCCACCGGAATGACAGCGCTCTCGAACATGCCCGTAGCGTTAAACCTCGGTCGAGAAGGTGGCACTCGCACAGTCCACTTCAAACGCTCTCCCATCATGCCTACCTACTTACTAGCAGTCGTGGTGGGTGAACTGGATTTCGTGGAAACAAAAACGAAAGACGGCGTCGACATTCGCGTCTACACCGTGCCTGGAAAATCCGAGCAAGGAAAATTCGCGCTCGAGACCGCGCGTCGCGTCCTCGAGTTCTACAACGAGTACTTCGGCATTCCCTATCCGTTGCCAAAGCTCGACATGGTGGCCATCCCCGACTTTGCGGCAGGCGCCATGGAGAACTGGGGATTGGTGACGTATCGCGAGAATGCACTGCTCATCGATTCGGAGAATTCGTCCGCAGCGGCGCATCAGCGCGTTGCCGAAGTGGTCGCGCATGAATTGGCGCACATGTGGTTCGGCAATCTCGTGACCATGCAGTGGTGGACCCACCTGTGGCTCAACGAAGGTTTTGCCACATGGATGGCCAGTCACGCACTCAACGCGTTATTTCCCCAGTGGGATATCTGGACGCAGTTTGTCTCTGACGAGTACGCCAGCGCACTCGCGCTCGATAGCCTGCGCTCAACACACCCCATCGAGGTTCCCGTCGAACATCCCAACGAAATTAGTCAAATCTTCGACGATATCAGCTACGCCAAGGGCGCCAGCGTCATCCGCATGATTCACGACGCAATTGGCGACGCAGCGTTCCGCAAGGGCCTCACCGCTTACCTGAATCGTCATGCGTACGGCAACGCAACCACGGAAGATTTGTGGACTGCGCTTGCCGAAGCATCGGGTCAGCCCGTACCTGAGCTGATGGGCAGCTGGACCAAGCAACCCGGCTATCCGCTGGCTGAAGTGGTTTCCACCAACAACGGCATCGCCCAGATTGTGCACCAGCGCTTCTTGGCAAGCGGTGGACTCCTCACACCCGACGAAGCCGCACAACGATGGCACCTTCCCGAGTCGTTTACCCGAACAGTTCTGGGTAAGTGCAACTCAGGTCAGACTACCATCGCTCGCGTGAATTACTCACGCGAGCATTGGAGCAAGCTTGCACATGTTGTGCGTGATACCGAAGAAGCCCTGCCAGCCGTAGACCGTTACGGACTGGTGAGCGACGCACTCGCACTCACACGAGCGGGGTTCATGGTGACGTCCGACATGCTCAACTTGCTTGTGCACTATCGCAACGAAACCAACTACACCGTGTGGACCTCAGTATTGGAAGCGCTCGGTGCAGTCGCAATCCTCGTTGAAGAAACTGCGGACGAGCGAAATCTCGATGCTCTCGCTCAACACATCCTCAGGCCAATTGTAACCAGCGTTGGTTGGATGCAACAAAAAGGCGAACCGCACATGACCCAGCTTCTCCGCGGAGCAGTACTGGGTGCGTATGGCGCTTACAGCGACACGGACACCACGTCGCATGCGGCTCAGTTGTTCTGGGCACACGCTGAAGGCAAATCGCTCATTCATCCCAATCTTCGTCTTACCGTGTATCGTCTGGTTGCTCGTCTGAATGTTTGGTCAGACTACCAAGCGCTCCAAAACATGTACGAGAAAGAAACGCTCCAAGAAGAGCGGGTTCGACTCCTCAATGCGATGGGGAACATCAGCGAGCAGGTAATGGTCAACAACCTACTCAGATATACGTTTGATTCGGGCAAGGTTCGCCAAGGTGATGTATTCTACGTGCTCTCGACGCTCGGTTCCCACGCAGTGGGACGACGCGAGGCATGGCGCTACGTCACTGAAAACTGGGATAAGCTGCAGCAGCGATATTCCGGTGGTGGACTCAAGATGCTCGGACGAATCCTCAGCTCGGTAGTTGGTGGTTTCGTCCGCGCAGAAGATGCGGATGCGTGCGAACAGTTCTTCGCCTCTCATCCTGCGCCTAGCGCAACGAGAGCCATCGCGCAGTCGCTCGAACGTGTTCGCAATCGAGCGGCGTGGTACCGACGTGATGAGGGTAACATCTCGACATTCCTACAGAGCTTCTAACGTGAGAAGCTCGGGCCCCGCAGTGCGGGGCCTTTTCTTTTCCCTACAAATTCGTCTATACTCTCGATATGAATCTTATCGTTGGCATTGGTAATCCCGACCCCGAATATTTGGAGACACGCCACAACGTTGGCTGGATGTTTTTAGACTGGTTGGATAAGAAATATAAGGGCGAGAAATTCGAAGAAAACAAGAAGGTTTTGGGTATGGTCGCCAAGATAGATATAGAAGGCCACAAGGGATGGCTACTGAAACCCACCACGTATGTGAACAAATCAGGTGATGCGGTGCGCAAAGCGCGACCATGGACGAAAGCAAAGAACAGCGACATTATTGTCGTCCATGATGACCTCGATATCCCCTTTGGCATGTGCAAATTTTCGTTCGAGAAAAACTCGGGTGGCCATCGCGGCGTCCAGAGTGTTATCGATGCACTGAAGACCAATAAGTTTTATCGCATTCGTATTGGTACCGGCGTACGCGCTCTTGATAAAGCGCGTGATGAGTCCGACAAGAAACGAGATGATTTTGTAAAAGATTTTGTGCTCAAGAAATTTACGCCCGCACAACACGACGAGCTCAAGAGTATTTTCAAGGATTGTGAAGTTCGCCTCTTGCAAGCGCTCCGTCACGGGTAACCCATTTCACCATGCATCGCTCTTCACTAGCCGCAATCACTACACTCTCGCTCATACTCCTAGCTATTTGTTGCCAAGTTGTTCCTCTTGGTCACATGCATGACGCGATGGAGTCTATGATGCAACCGCTTGCGCACACACTCCTTCTTGTGATGAATCTTCCCGTTCTCGTTTCTCTCGTCGCCCTGTTTATGCTCGTTCTCGTTTCTCTCACCCAAATCACGCACACCTCACGAGTCATCCAGCGACATACTCAGAACTTTTTCTATCGAGCATACGCTCCACCGCTCCAGCTTGCACTGGCAGATGGAATTCTCAATCCAAAACCATACTAGTGGTTCTCGTTTGTTCGGTCTCGTCTGCGTAGCGTATACTATTACTTAACCATGAAAAAACATTATCCCATCACTGGGATGCACTGCCACTCCTGTGAGTTGCTTATTGAACAGCACATCTCAAAAATCCAAGGCGTTCGAAGCGTCAATGTGCATCACGCTACCGGCGTCGCAGATGTATCCTTCGACAACGATGCTCGCGTAGATGATGCGCTCATCGAAAAAGCAATTCGCGCTGCTGGATATCGTCCCGGACGCCAGCAGCGTCCCACATGGATAGCCACAAATCCGAACGATTGGATTGAAGCATTCATCGCACTCTGTATTGTGTTCGTCCTCTACCTCGGTGCAAAGATCCTTGGCCTCTCGTCGCTTGCCGCAAACACTGGAGCGCAAGCAGGTGCCTGGGTTGCTCTCGTTGTCGGCCTCACTGCCGGCATTTCAACCTGCGCCGCACTCATCGGTGGGCTCGTACTAGGTGTTTCTGCTCGCTACGCCGAGCTCCATCCGTCTGCAACGCCTCATGAACGCTTCCGACCCCACCTGTTCTTCAATCTGGGACGTATCGGGGGTTTTGCAGTTCTTGGTGGCCTCATCGGCGCCATCGGCGGCGCGCTACAGCCCTCAGCACTTGTCCTTGGCGCACTTACACTCCTTGTGGGTGTTGTGATGGTTTCTCTCGGTATTAAACTCACAGAATTATTCCCTCGCGTTGGCACACTCCTTGCACTTCCAACAAGTATTGCTCGCGCACTGGGTATCACCCGCGACCACGCCTACAGCCACGGACGAGCTATGCTCACAGGAGCTCTCACGTTCTTCTTGCCCTGCGGATTTACGCAAGCGATGCAACTTGTTGCTGTTACATCGGGAAGCGGTCTTCGAGGCGCTCTGATTATGGGCGCGTTCGCCGTGGGCACGGCACCTGGGCTACTGGGTATCGCAGGCATTGCGTCACTCGTGAAAGGCGAGACGGCACGATTCTTCTTTAAAGTTGCTGGCATCATTGTGATTGGTCTGGGAATCTGGAATATCAGCAATGGCTTTAACCTCACGGGAATCATCTTGCCTTTCGGAAGCGACCAACAACAGGCGCGCGGGCCCGTCGCAAAAATCACCGATGGAAAACAGTACCTCTCCATGGAGCAAGGAGGAATCGGCTACAATCCCAACGAATTCACTATCAAAAAAGGAATCCCCTTTGTCTGGCAAATTACCTCGACGAATAGTTATACGTGCGCATCAAGCCTCGTAGTTCCCTCGCTGGGCATCCGAAAAAATCTGGTATCAGGCAATAATGTCATTACCTTTACACCGACAAAAACGGGACGCATCGCATTCAGTTGCTCTATGGGAATGTTCCGAGGAAGTATCACTGTAATCGACTAAACAATCTCAAATGACACTCGACCAACTGCTCGTCATTCTCATCGCAAGTATAACTATCATTGGCATCTATTGGTTCTTCCTTGGTAAACGCACTCAGCGTGCCGTGAAGGTAGCGGGCGACATTGAAATCATCGTTGATGGTGGCTATACGCCCGAGTCTATTGAAGTACCCGTTGGCGTACCAACAACGCTTCATTTCTTTCGCAAAGACCCATCATCGTGCCTCGAAGAAGTGGTCATCTCGGATCTCAAGATTCGACGATCACTCACGCTCAACGAACGCACCGATATCACTATCACACCGTCTCGCGCTGGAACACTTCCCTTTACCTGCGGTATGGGAATGTTTCACGGAACGATTATCGTAAAATGACCAGTACAAAAAAGACATTCGCAATTAAGGGCATGCACTGCGCGTCGTGCGTTACCTTGCTCGAAACTGCCCTCAAAGAAGTTCCGGGTATTAGCAGCGCAACGGTAAATCTCGCAACCGAAAAAGCAACAGTGACCTACGATGCATCGCGCGTAAGCGATACACATCTAGCCTCAGCAGTATCCAATGTCGGCTATCAAGCACTCTTGAGCGATGAGCAAAATCACGAAGACACACAACGCATTGAAAAACTACGCGAGCTCACGAATCTCAAGCGTCGCGTCATCGTAAGTCTTACCCTTGGAGCGCTCATTGTATGGGGAAGTTTTCCCATGCTTATGGATACCGCTCCTGATATTCTTAGGAACTTCTGGTTCCAATTCGTTCTTGCCCTGCCCGTGCAATTCTGGGCAGGATGGCAATTCTATCGAGCTACTTGGTCATCACTCCGACATCGTACTGCCAATATGGACACCCTCGTCACCATAGGGACAACGGTTGCATTTGGCTACTCTACGTTCATTACCGCATTCCCGCATGTTGTGGAGCAGCTCGGCATTAAGCCAGAGCCATACTTCGATGTCTCCACGATTATCATTGGTCTCATATTATTGGGTCGCTATCTTGAAGCACGAGCAAAGGCTGGAACATCAGAGGCCATAAAAAAACTTCTGGGACTCCAAGCAAAAACTGCCCGCGTGCTTCGTAATGGAGTTGAGCAAGACGTTGCACTGGAGCAGGTTATCATCGGCGATATGATTCGCGTTCGCCCTGGAGAAAAAGTTCCTGTCGATGGCGTTATCACTGAAGGAGCCTCGGCGCTGGATGAATCTATGGTCACGGGTGAAAGCATCCCGACTGATAAGGGTCCTGGCGACACAGTCGTTGGTGCCACAATGAACACGAATGGCTCATTTGTTTTTCGAGCAACCAAGGTAGGTTCGGAGACGATGCTGGCACAAATTGTAAAACTGGTGCAACAAGCACAGGGAAGTAAAGCGCCCATTCAGCGTTTGGCAGACTTAGTGTCATCATACTTTGTGCCCGTTGTCCTCATGCTGGCGGTGTTCACGTTTGCGATATGGTACGTACTCGGACCCCAGCCAACGCTCTCGTTTGCACTCCTGAACACCGTTGCCGTACTCATCATCGCCTGCCCGTGCGCGATGGGACTGGCAACACCAACGGCTATCATGGTGGGCACAGGACGCGGCGCACAACGCGGTGTTCTCATTAAAGACGCCGAAGCGCTCGAGACTGCTCATAGTATTACCGCGGTGCTGTTTGATAAAACAGGAACGCTCACTGAAGGAAAACCCAGAGTTACTTCGGTTATTTCTGTATCAGGCTACTCAGAAGAAGATATTCTCCGCCTCGATGCCACACTAGAACAATCATCGAGTCATCCAATCTCACGCGCTATTCTCGAAGAGGCCCAGCGAAGAGCTCTCCCTATCAGTGGCTCAGCGGATTCATTTGAGTCTACTCCGGGATTTGGCATTCAAGGTGTTGTTGATGGAAAAAAAATAGTATCCGGTGCCGAACGATTCATGCAAAAACAGGGTATCGATACTTCTGCGTTACGCTCACAGATCGATGCACTTATGGATTCGGGTAACACCATTACGATTGTCGCTGCCGACGGAAAAGCAATCGGAGCACTGGCTATCGCTGACACTATCAAGTCAACAGCGAAGACAGGCATCGCTGCGTTAAAAAAACTAGGCGTGAGCGTCGCAATGATTACGGGAGACCATGAACGGGTTGCCAAAGCAGTCGCAGACGAACTGGGCATTGAACGATACTTCGCGGAAGTATTACCCGAACAAAAGGCGTCCTATGTTACCAAGCTGCAACAGGAAGGAAAGAAGGTCGCCATGGTAGGTGATGGCATCAACGATGCCCCCGCGCTTGCAGCTGCTGATGTGGGCATTGCAATTGCAACAGGAACTGACGTTGCCATTGAAGCCGCCGATGTCACCCTCGTGAACAAAGACCTTCAATCGATTGCGACGACCATACTCCTCTCTCGTCGCACGATGCGAACCATTCGACAGAATCTCTTCTGGGCATTTGGCTACAATGTCATCCTCATTCCTGTTGCCATGGGCGCTCTGTATCCCTTCAACGGAATACTCATGAATCCCATCTTCGCATCAGCCGCCATGGCAGCCAGTTCGATTTCTGTGGTGCTTAATTCACTCCTCCTGAAGCGAAGTAGGATATAATAACTATACTAACGTACTACCACCTCTATGAAACAAGAACACCTCCTCGTACTCATCGCCGTGATGCTCACTGGCTATATTGGATACCAAATTGGCTCACCTGGCTCGTTTGGGTTTGGCCGACATATGATGAATAGTGGGTACACGATGCGGAATGACGACTCTACAGGAATGATGCAAATGATGGGAGCCATGCTCATCGGCAAGAAAGGAGCAGAACTCGATCGTGCGTTTCTTGAATTGATGATTCCTCATCATCAAGGAGCAGTGGCTATGTGCGAGCCTGTACTCAAAGACGGCGAACGCAGTGAGCTCAAAGAGCTCTGTCGTGACATCACCGAATCACAAACGAGAGAAATCACTCTCATGAAAAGCTGGCTCAGCTCGTGGTATAAATAAAAAAACGGCCTCTGGGGATT
>CAYZIF010000026.1:0-7700 GCA_964478355.1 uncultured Candidatus Saccharibacteria bacterium | reverse complement strand
GGTGGATGATGACTGACTCATCAATCAGTACTTCCGTTCCTGACTCGAGTGTTTCAGGAGTGAGGCCGTCGCCGGCCAGAACGATGCGCTTATCCCCTCGTGAGTCCTCGATGACTGCTGTTCGAGTATCGAGCCACTCACTGAGGTGCGCTTGCGTTCCGGTACGGTCAATGTCATTGGCGATGCGTTGAATGGCCATCGTTTTTCCATTGAGGATAACGCGTTGCCCGAGGCGAAGCTTCCGAGCACCAACGGAGGGATGAATTCCTACGCGAAGACGTCGCCCTTCCGCGATGACATCCGCGGTCTCCTCTTCGGCGTTGATGAATACGACAACGGCAAAGCCAAGTGGGGGCATCATCAATGCGCGATGTTCTTCAGCTAACTCCTCATTTTCCAAGGAGAGTTGCTCAATTCTCTTCGAAGCCTCGCCAAGATTTGCTTTCAACTGCGTTCGCTCTTCGAGCAACCTATCCATGAGCTCTTCTTGTTGTGTATTTTTTGCTCGCTGATTTTCGAGCTCGAGCTCGAGCATTTTCGGTGAAAGACCTTCAGGAGTGGGTAGTTCGGCAGTGTCTTGTTCCGATGGTACGACAATGAGAATCGGCTCGGACGGCGGCTCTCCAACGAGCTGCTCCAGAGGTTCTTCTCGAGCAGGTCTTTCTTGGGCGGACTCTTCTTGGACTGGCCCTACAATACGATGAGATAAAGGATGGGGCATAACAACTCCTTTGTAAAAGTGCGATTGCGGCCTAGCATACCACCGTAGCGGGTATGCGCAAGGCTGGGCGAAAGAAAAAACGGCCCACGTAGTTACGTGAGCCGTCGGAAGATGTTGCGGTAGTCCTGCTTCAGGAGAGCTGCCCTCTCAAGGAGGACGATGTCTCGACGTTTCAGAGGAGTGAACAGGGATTCGAGTTCGGGGATAGCCTTCAGTGCTTCAAGTAAATCCTCGACCGAACCATAGTCACGCCACGTTTCTTGAAGCTGGTCATTGAATTGTTTGAGCGATTCGTGTGACGGATGATCTCGGGTATGAGAGCTTTCGTCCTCATGCTCGCTGTCTCGAGATGATGTTCCATGGGTTTTTTCGATGGATCCCATGAAGAGAATCCGCTCGAAGGGCTGGATACTGCCATCGGGGTCGATGTGGGCCATGTAGTCGGTATCAGGTGTATCGTTGAGCTGAACCAGACATGATTCAACGGCAAGGGGTGGCCCAAAGAATGCGTGATATCGATTACTCAGCACGTCGCTGATTGCTTGAACGGAGTCACTTCCTCGTACGTCCTCTTTGCTCTCGAAATGAGCTCGAGTTCGCGCTTCGAGTGCAGCGATGTTGTGCACTGAATCGCTTCCGGACAGCTCGCCTCGACTCACAATCGCGAGGCGATCGAGGATTTTCCCGATGCGAGGTCGAAGTGTTTTTTTACTTCGAGCGATGATGACGATACCGAGGGTTCCGTTGTAGATGAGCGCGGGAGACGAGCGTTGGATTGCTCGACGAATCTCGTGCTGTCGATTTCGGACAAACTTCATATCAACACTGGGCATAGGGCTCCTATTGAATGGTTCGTGCGCCCTCAGGCCCGACAAGATCGATGGAGACCTTGCCACCCGAGAAGCTATCGTTATTTGGTGCTGTTTCCAGGATCAATTTTCGAGCCAATGCTACGCCCTGGTCGACAGTGAGCTCGGCGCGCCATTCATTTTTGAGCAAGACATTAACGACTGATCCCGATCCCCCAGCCGTACAGTCGGTATGTTCGATTTCGGAGCCGTCGGCTCCTAGTGCGAAGATGCGGGCCGCTTTTTTTCGGCGGATGTCGTACATGACGAGAATGGGAGCGCACACAATGCCTGCGTGCATGAGGTTGATGCTCCCGAGTAAGAGTCGGCTCAAGAATTTTACCTTGGCTCGAGCGCTTACCTGCTCGCCTGTGGTGTCTTCTCGAAATCCAATCCACGCCTTCATCGAAGCGGCGTGATGCATGCCTACCACGGGTGACCCCGAAATAAGCATTCTCGTGTGGTGATCGATTGCAAGAATTTTCCGATACCCAAGATGGACAGGCGTATTTCCCATACTCACCTTGCCGTCCGAGAACGCAAGAGCTCGTTGGCCGTGCTCTACCGTGAAAGCACCAATCGTGGTGCCGTGGATGAGCTTCCCGTTGGAATACTCTCCGAGCGTTTGTGGCGGATGTTCGTTGAGGTGTCGCAGTGGAGCGGTGATGCGCGCAATAAACTGCTTCTCGAGTTCATATGACACAGAATTCTCCTTGAGATGTAAAGGTTCGTGTCACATAGCGTACCAGTACCGAGGACCTTGTCAATGCTGTTGCATCATCCCCGTCATTGGCCTATAGTTTGCCCACGGAACATTTACAAAGGAGGATATCTATGGCACCGCGACCAGCAATGGTGATGGGCATTGAGACTGAGTATGGAATTTACCACCGCAAGAGGTTGTTTCCCTACAGTGAAAGTGAGTATATAAAAATTCTTGACGCATCCAATGATGAGATTACAAAAGCTGTTCGAAGCGATATTGGATGTATGGGGCGCCAGCTTGAAATCGATAAAGAGGTTCGAATCCCTACGTTTCAGCATCTTGCCAACGGCGGGCGATTCTATATTGATTGCAAACACCCCGAGATGGCGACTCCCGAATGCCCCACTCCTCGTGATGTTGTGATTTGGGATAGCGCTGGTGAGCGTATCGTGTACGAAGCCGCTCAGAGAGCTTCGAAGCGACTCCACTACGAGGTGACTATCGTCAAAAAGCTCACGGATGGTCTCAACCACACGTGGGGGTGTCATGAGAATTATTGCGTTAACCCGCAGTTTTTTTCACGCATAGTCAAAGAAGATGAGGTCGCTTCAGAGCAGCGGACGCTAGCGACATGGCTCGCTGTTCGGCAACTTTTGGTAGGCGCGGGCAAAATAGGGTCCGATAACGGTCGTAACCCAAGCGCTCCGAGTGTATTTCAGCTTTCCCAGCGCTCCGATTTCATTGTGGCGTATCGTGGCGTAGAAACCACCAGTCAGCGGCCCTTGATTCAGGTTCGTGATGAACCTCACGCCAACAGCAATGAATGGAAGCGACTCCACGTCATTTGCGGAGATGCAAACCTGTGTCAGTGGTCAACGTACCTAAAGATGAGCCTCACGGGGTTACTCTTATTGATGTGGCAAGACCGCTCACTGAAGCATCGTCCGCCACTTCCGGTGGTGTGGAGGTCATCGCATCATGATGCGATGCATTTCATTTCGAACGAGAGCGATCTTGTGGCGAGGTACCCCGTCCGCGTTCTTCCAGGACGTGGACAGCTGGGTGGCATCAAGCACATGACAGCTGCAGAGATACTTTCGTTCTATGTTGATGCGATGGCATGGTACGCACATGAACGCTCGTGGTCGTCCCCTGCTGAGGCGTCTGCCTATCAGGTAGCGGCCGAAAAAGCGCAGTGGATGGCAAGTTTTCTGCGAGCTGGAGACTGGCAATCACTCTATGGTTGGCTTGATTGGCCCACCAAGCGAGGTATTGTTCAGGAGTATCTGCGACGAAAAGGAAAGACATGGCTCGATGTTCTTCAGGATGAAGAGCTTTTTTCTCGCGTGCGAATCTTTGGAGATCAGGTATACACAACACTTGATCCCAACGTGAGTTTTTACCAGAGACTCCTGAACGAAGGAGTTATTCGCACGGTGGTGAAAGGGTCAGAGATTGCGCGAGCAGTGTTACACCCACCCACGGGTCGTGCATCGCAACGGTCGTTAGCTGTTGAGGCATACCCTACGTTTCTTCGAGACGGTTCGTGGAGTACATTGTTGTTTCAACAGCCGCCATTCAAGCTCTCGCTGACACTCAACGATCCTATGGGTGTTCCTGATGAGCAGTTTCGAGCTATCCTTGACGCAAGTCCGACACCTGTAGATTTGTACGAGCGTTTAAAGACGCACCCATTACCCCATGTGCACATGAAGAGAGAGGAGGGGTAGTATCATGAGAATACCCGAACGACGTCGTCGGCCCGAACCCGATCGACAGCGTCCTCCTGCGCCAGAACCTGATGAAGATCAGGTCGACCCATTCGATGATGTCGACGACCTCATCGACCAAGAGGAAGACACGGGCGAGAAACCGAATCGAGATGGACAGTAGCTGTGAACCCCACTCCCCTACGAGTGGGGTTTTCTTTGCTAGAGCGCCAGTACGATTGAGAATAAGCCGTCTACCATATCCATGCGCCCATCTTTTGCTCCACGATCTAGGAGGGCGAGGGCGATATGCGCTCGTGTGAGACGAGATGCATCCGCGCCACGAGCTCCGGAGAGTGTTTTTGATACTACAAAAGGATGAAGACCGGTTGTTTTTGCAATTCCAGCGGATGCCTGCTGGCGCTGGAGCAGGTCTTTTACCATGATGAGGTTGCGGAACCCTGACGCCAGAGAGCCCATAAGGAGCTGTTCGGGAGTGCCTTCGTGGAGTTTTCGCCAGAGTGCGGCCACCAGTGAGCGTTTATCGTGAGCAGCGAGTGCATTTGATAGTTCCCACTCATCCCGCTCGACTCGCTGAGGCGTGAGAAGTTCAATCATCGGTTTGGTGATGGGTTCGCCGTGAGCGTAGGCGATGAGCTTGTCGAGCTCTTGAGCAAGGGTTCGTGTGTCGGAACCAACAGAGCGAACCAAAAAAGCAGCCGCATCGCTAGAAAGTGTCGCTTGAGCGTTCACGCAGTAGCGTTGGAGCCACGCGGAGAGTTGCGTTCCGGTGAGTGGCCTGAGCTCTTGGGTAGCTTGAGAGGCGGCGGTGAGTTTTGCGATGAGCTTCTTGTCGTACCCTTTTTCAGAAGTGTCTTGGACTGCGATAAAAATAATATCTTTGATATCTTTGAAATCGTACTCATTAAGAATATCGTCGATAGCGCTGTGTGCGGCGTGCGATGCTACGATAAGGCGAGGCTCTCCAAAGAAGGAGGGATATTTTAATTGACGTAGGAGTTCGTCGGGTGCGGTTTCGTCGGCGCAATCAATACGAACCACCTCAAGAGCTGTGTTAGCCTTGGCGCGATGTTGGGCGATTATTTCTTCCGTCGCCTCCTGAATTCTATAGGAGTCGGTTCCGTGGATGAGCAGAAGCATGCATTAGATATTAGAAAGCGGAGCGTCGATGAGAACCCAGATCATGCCGGGCATAAGCGGTAGTTCTGTGCCCTGGCTGTCCGTGAATACGAGCTTATCAAGAGCACGATCTTTTCTCCAGAGGCCATTCATGCGACGTCCATTTTGCCAAATTGTGGCGGCCCCACTTCCGAGGGTGTCAACACGAATATACTGGTCATGCTGAAATGTCGCCGTAGTTTCTACGAGGATAACTACACTAGCACGTACCTGCGTGTTGGTTTGCGCATCGTACTCGGGGCTTCCTCCGCGTGCTCGGACATAGGTATTCGTGCTTCTGTCATAGGTAAAACGCACGCTCATTCCTTGGGGCCACGGGATTTCAATGGTATCCACAAGCGAACCCAAGTTTCGGTCTGAGGGTTCTGTCAGGTGGAGGTAGGGGTCGAGACTTGTGGTGGCGCGATAGTCAAGTTGTTCGATGCGACGAGTAAGAAGTTCACTTGAGGTAAACCCATTATGAGGTCTCGGTATGCTATTTTTTCGATAGAAAGTTGTTCCTTCGTATTTAAGAGCATCAATATTATTGATAACTCCCCTGTTGAGTGAATCGAGTGCATCTTTTTCGCCGCCCCAGTGGACGAGGATAGCATCAAGCCCTTGAGCAAGAGGGATAAAATCTGCTCGGGCGGAGCGTATCGATCCCATTTCTTTGGGCGCACTGCACTGATAGACCGCCATCATGCGAGTGATGCCATCGGGTGTTACCGGCATCTCAAATACCATATCGGCCTGCCCGACTGCTGAAAGCGGACGAGCCTCGTAGTCGGATGCGAGCATGACCGCAATGGGTCGTTGCGTTGGCGTCTGGCACGCTTCTCCTCGAAGAGCACTTACTTGCTCAGGGACGTCGCGGTCGTTGTTGGTAATAACAATACGAGAGCTGCTGACGAGCCAATAGAAGATGACGATCGCGAGGATAGAGGCGCCAACGATGGCGATGACGACAACAGTGTCGAGGCGCTCAAGTTTAGGGAATCTAAATTTCATGGTCAGCGAGTATGTTCAATGGGTTCCATGTCTGACCAATTGGGTCCAGCTTTTGCATCAACGGTGAGCGGCACGTCGAGCTTCATGACTGTTTCCATGGTTGTGGCAATGCGATGCGCGATATCAGGGAGTGCGCGTGTGGGGACTTCAAGCACGAGTTCGTCATGTATTTGGAGGAGCATGCGTATCTCGTGCTCGGCTCCAAGTGTTTGGAGCTCCTTGTGAACGGCAATCATGGCGAGTTTTACGATATCAGCTCCTGTCCCCTGCAGGGGGTGATTGATCGCCATACGTTCAGACTGTGCGGCAAGCTGTGGGATGGTGCTTCGAATATCAGTGAGCGGTCTACGGCGACCCATCAGGGTGCTGACATAGCCGTGCTCGAATGCTTCTTGCTTTGTTCGCTCGAGGTAGCGAGCAACTCCTGCAAATCGTGCGAAGTATTCATCAATGAATCGTTTTGCCACATCACGCGATACTCCTGCGGCGCGAGCGAATCCGAGAACACCCATGCCATAGATGATTCCAAAGTTGAGGACTTTCGCCTGACGACGCATGTCCTTGGTCACTTGAATGGGAGCCACGCCGAAAATTTCTGATGCAGTGCGCGTGTGAATATCTTCTCCATTACGAAATGCTTCTAGCATAGTCTCGTCGTGGGCGATATGGGCTACGAGGCGGAGTTCAAGCTGGGAATAATCCAGTGAGAGGAGCTGGAATCCTTCGGGGGCAATAAGGGTTGCGCGAAATCGTTGCCCGAGCTCGGTTCGCATCGGGATGTTCTGGAGATTGGGATTCGACGACGAAAGGCGTCCTGTCGCGGTGCCAGCTTGATTGTAAGTGGTGTGAATTCTCCCATCAGAAGCAACCAGCGACGGAAATGGTTCGATGTAAGTCGTCTTAAGCTTATTCATCTCACGGTACTGAAGAATCAGCTCAATGACGGGATGCTCATCGCGAAGCTTCTCAAGTTCAGAAGCGGCTGTTGAGAGTGATCCCCCACCGGTTCTGCGTACCTTGCCCTTGAGGCCGAGGCGGTTAAAGAGAACATCTCCAAGTTGCGAAGGAGAATTAATATTAAATGGCCCACCAGCGCTTGCGTAGATTTGCTCTTCGAGTGAAGCAACCTCGGCGCTCGCCATAGTGAGAAGCTCGCCTATTTTCTCGGTGTCTACTTTGATTCCCGCCTGTTCCATCACCGTCAAAATTGGCACGAGAGGCATCTCGAGATTTGAGAATACATTGATGAGGTCGAGCGACTTCAGGCGCTCCCAGAGAAGAGATTTGAGCTTCCAGATAGCACAGACGGCCTCGCGGGGCTCTTCGGAGAGCATAATTCCCGCGACATCATAGGCAACACGACCGAGGTCATACTCGCGTTGCTCGGGATTTGCGAGCCATGCGGCGATTCGGGTATCAAAGAGAGCTTGCGCAGGGAGCGCTTCGGGATGTGCTGTGGCGTGGATGAGCGGTTTGAGGTCGTGCCCGATGACCGTTGGGTAGATGAGGAGAATTTCTTGGAGCTG
>CAYZIF010000025.1:7286-7856 GCA_964478355.1 uncultured Candidatus Saccharibacteria bacterium | reverse complement strand
GAAAGGATGCGCGAATGCTAGCGAGCTGCTCAAAGAGCTCCTTTTGATTTAGCTTGTCCGTTTTATTGGCAATGATGAAAAAAGGATGCCCCGAATCTCGCAGGAGTTGCCCCATGTCGTTATCAAATTCCGTACACCCAACGCGAGTGTCCACCACCAGCGCAACCCACAGGGGGCGCGCTCCTGACTCCATCAGATACCAGAGCATGCGCTTGCGAATCTTCTCGCGCTCAACAGGAGTGAGTTGCGCATATCCGTACCCCGGTAAATCGACAAAGTAGTACTTACGATTTATCAAAAAGAAATTAATCTCCGTAGTCTTACCGGGTTTCTTTCCTACTCTGACTAATTCCTTTTGTCCTACGAGCGCATTGATGACGCTCGATTTTCCCACGTTCGAACGCCCCACGAATGCAATCTGGGGTATACCGTCGTGCAAAATCTCATCGGTTCCGATGATGCCTCGAGAAAACGTGGCGGACGTGATGTGCATGAGTATCGTTATCCTACTCAATTACGCGTCACCACGCCAGCTTTGCGTAACAAAAAAGGCGACCATCCCTGGTCGCC
>CAYZIF010000025.1:0-7276 GCA_964478355.1 uncultured Candidatus Saccharibacteria bacterium | reverse complement strand
CCCGTGAACTATGCGCTCTGGCTAGCGAGCTGACAGCATCTCTCGCTACTTCCGTGATTCGACATCCCCACATGCACCATCATTGCAGCCGCGGTCTTTTGGAAGTGGTACTCGTGTCCTTCGGAGCATTTGCTATCCGAACGATGACAAGAACAGTGCTCTTTGACGTGCCCAAAGCAGTCCGGAATCTGACACTTGCTCATGTCCGCATTGACCGACAGTCGAAATGCCTCCATGGGAAGTCCGAGATTATCCCGTCGAACAAGTTGATCGCCGCAGAATGGACAGAACTTGATTTCACGGGCGAGAACCTTCGACGCTCCGAGTCCGAGATGTCGAAGCTTCCAAACCGCCAGATGCATCAGCCCATCCATGTGATCAAAGCTGACCATGAAGTCCTTCGGGAGCTCGGCGCACTGATGCTCCGTACGAGCCGTTTGTGTTTCTGACATTATTTCCTTCCTTTCAAGGATCTTTGGATTAATTATACCATGTTTATATGACATTTGTCAATATACAAAAAGCCCCGCCGATGTACGACGGGGCTGAACTTATTTTTTCTTCTTGCGTCTACGGCGAGACTTCTTGTCGGCAACGACAGGGACACACGCCTGAGCTCTCTTCGCCCATTCCGCCTTCACTTGCTTTAGATACTCCAGAAGCACCCCATGATGCTCGTGCGTGAGAGTCCAGAGCACATCGTTGTCGAGGTCAAGCCACCCATTGGTTCGCTCGTTGGCGAACATGCCCGGAGGTTTACCGGCTGATACTCTCACACGTTCGTCGAAATGCGTCCTCTCCTTGAGCCCGAGCTCACCATCAGCAAGCTTCTGGAGGTAGGGTTGGTAGCTCTTGAAGTCGAATCCGAACTTCGCCAGCATAAAGACCATAATCTCCTTATCCTCACACGTGACGGTAGTCATATGCTCACAGAGCTCATCGGAAAAGATACGCTTGAGCGAATCCCTCGGGGCTCCGAACTCAAACTCCGCGGCGCCCATGTAATCCCACCCGACCTCCCAGTGTCGATCGGGTCCACGTCGTTGAATCTCGAGCCGTTGAATCAGCCAGGGTGCCTGCATGTGTTTCTCCTTTGGTTTTTAAAATAGCGCACGAACGAGAATATATTACCATGTTTTTATGGTAATTGTCAAGATATTGCTCATATCAGCTACTTATTCTTTCTACGAACGGCGCGCACCAGAAAAACCACGCCCAGCGAGAGAAGACAGAGGATGCCGAAGGCAATCACATAAACAACGGCGACCACGGGGAGCGCGACGGCCGCGCCGGCACCGCCCACGCCTGAGAGCGCCCCCATACGCACCGCCACATACGCCACGATAGCTATGGCGCCCAGCCCAAAAGCGACCAGATGCCCGATGAAGATAGTTCGCTTAGCCAAGGAAGCTCAAGAGCTTATAGACTACGAATGCAGGCCACGCCAACGCCTTGAGGACACCGACGGCACCCTCGCCAAACGTGGTTGCTTGCTGAATGAAGAATACCGCCGCTCCAATCATTCCCAATCCGTACACACCGTCAGATGTAGATTTATGCATACCCCTAGTATCCTCCCCTGCGCCAGTTGCGTAAAGAGGTCGGCCTAGAATCCGAGCTTCTCGTTGACCAAAATCATGGTGACCTTACGACCCATCATCGCGGCCTCACGCTCAAAAATAAGAATCTTTGCCAGCACACTGCCGGGATAGCCGACACTCTTCATACGTGCATCCTCAAGAGGAAAAACGTGCTCGCGAATACGCATGAGACCATCGTTGAGCGTTGGAACGATTTTGTTCGTGCTCGCAACCCAAATAACATTGGGTGAGGTAAACGTGTATGACGGAAGCTGACTTCCCGAAGCTGATGCAATCAATGCCTCGCCACTCTGGGTAATGGCGTGCACACTACCAAGAAAATACTGGGCAAAGGTACTCTCTTGGCGAAGCTGGGCCTGCTTTGCGGCATCCTGTTCAGCCACAATTGCTGCGTGGAGATTATTCCAGCCGTGCTGGTCTGATTTTAGATAATCAACGAATCCAATCTCATTGAGTGTGGTCGAAGAGCCATTCATCACCGCTGCTGCTGCGGGAATAAGCTCTTTCACCTTTGCAAATGCTTCTTCTTTGGTGTTCACGACAACAACGATAATACCTCGCTCGCGCATAGCGGCTGCTGTTGCATCGACGATCTCTGCTGACGGAATGCTTGTGTAGTCCATAGTGTTTATGAGTAATTAATTATTTCTTTATTTTTTGATTTCGTATTTCACCCGACAAGCTCTTCAGCAATTTCAGTACATAATCACTATTGATGGTGTAGAGCACTTCTTGGCCGTGTCGTTCGTCGATAACTATATTGGCAGTCTTGAGTGTCTTGAGGTGTTGCGACACCGCGGGTTGAGAGAGTTTTACGCTATGAACCAATTGACTCACCGTCTTACCGCCCTTAAAGAGGGCTTGTACGATGCGGTAGCGAGAAGTGCTCCCGATACCTTTGCCAAATTTTTCTATCTCACCGCATAAATCTGTCATATAAAGATATTAGCATATGCTTATATCTATGCAAGTCGTATTGTGTACAAAAAAGCCCCGTCGCGTGACAGGGCTGGAGCGAACTAGCGAATACCGACTACTCTGAGCTGGCGAGCCAGTTCGGATCTGGATTCGATGGTGGTGAAAATGGGCTTCACAGGACCGGCGGGCCAGCCGAATGGAACAGGCTTGGTGAATCTCTTCATTCTGGTAAAGAAATATCCCACGGGCAAAGGGTAAATCTCTGCGCGCCATGGGTACAATCTCACCTGGCGTGACGTGAGATTGTTGAAGTTGCGCTCCATCGTACGCAACTCTCTCCAAGTAAGTTCGCGCACCTCCTCCAAGTGAGCCACGCCAACGATGATACGATGACGATCATGCCCCTTGGGATAATCGTATGCCCTCACGCAGTGATTGACCGTCCGACCGGAGTTGTACAACAGCACGGGGCCGCGATACTTCCAGTCGTAGGAGCGAGTTTTTACTCCTCGCTCCCCCACCATCAAACGACCGTCCAAGAGCATGTCATTGAACGGATACCAATTCGGAAACACCGGCAACTGCAACATAGTACACTCCTCTGGTAAATGAACAACTTATTATTTACCATGTTTATAGCATTTCGTCAAATAAAAGAGCCAGCGGGTGCTGGCTCGTGAAACGGGGCTATGCGTTGTCGCTGGTGATGAAGAGTGAGGGCTTGTCGTCGATGGAGTACAGATTCTTGAAGACGATCTCTATCAGCGCCCATGCATCCTTTATGGATGTTTCAAGACTAGCGAAGTCGACTTGTGTTGCACCTTCGACCCAGACGCCCTTGGCACCGTCGGTGCAGACATCCCAATCACACTCAAGAACTTGATGGCCGATTCCGAAAGTTAAGCCACCAACACTGAATGCCTGTATGACGAATTCGTTGACAACGATTCGGTCTCTCTCGTTGAATGCTTCAAGAACTTCTTGAGGAAGCCTCTTTATCACATCCCCTAGACGGTAGCCGACCCAGACTCGCGTCCGCGATTTCTTGTCCACGAAACTCTCCTTTAATGAACGGTAATAGTATTATAAAATGCTTTCGTGCATCTTGTCAACTGTACTTCGGGTAAAAAAAGCCTCGTCGATGACGAGGCTGAAACGAAGACTCACATGAACGAGTGAATGACGTATCCAATTCCGACAACAATCAGTGGTCGGAGAAAGATCAAAACGAAGAAATTGATTGACCGTTCTTTCTTCTCTTTATCGTCTTTGGCAGTCGTGGTGCTCTGATGCTGGTATGTGAGGAACGAGACAACCAATGAGAGTCCCATCGCCATCGGCAGTGTTAGCATCGGAAGATGGAACACGGGGACAATGAACCACCCCCAGAGCTTCGTGAGCGCCCAGCCATTGAACATGGCACTGAATGCGATGAACAAAGCCAAGAGTGCGAGCACACCTATGACACCCACGAGCATCACCAGCGCTCCAACAAGTGCTTCCATATCTAACTCCTCTCAATCCAATGCACTGCGCGCGAACACAGCGAGAAAACGACAGGTGTTACCGCGACGGCAATGAGGCCGGTCAGAAACCCCTTCGTGAGGCTCCCGCCCATGATCATCGGGACGACCAGCCAATTGCCAACGAGTACGCCGAGTGCGAGAGGGTAAAAGTCCCTTCTCGTCATAATTCTCCTACCTTTCTTTAGTAAACGAACAAGGAATATAATACTATTAATATATTATTTGTCAATATCCCTGCGTAATAAAAAGGCGACCGGAGTGGTCGCCATGGCCGAGCTATTACTTGTCGCTCTTGGGAGCTGACTTCTCTTCTTTCTTACGCTTGGGCTTTGGTTCGCGCGCAGGACAATCCCGATGTCCCAAATCACCGTAGTAACGCTGACGACACATCGGACACCATCGTTCCGCTGCCACATCATCTCTCCAGCACATATCGCTCTCCTTATTTCTTCCAGTATAGTGGTGTTTTTCAAAATGGCAAAATAAAAAGGCGACCAGAATGGTCGCCGTGACTGCTAGTCCGAGGTGCTGGGCTCTTCCGACTTGAGGTGTGCGACAGGGCGCGCAAATTGCCCCTTCTCGTTGGTCAGCTGGTCAAACGTGGCAAGCCCACCATGCAGAATGGGGAATTTCGATGAAGAAACTCCTGCCAAACGCTCGAGATCATCTTCTTTGCCATGCACCTGCAGTGCCGACACCAAGAGCGATGCGGCCTTCAAGAGTCGAATGCGCACTGCACCCATGTCGGGCGTGTAGTTGGCATAGGCGACTTTGGATTCATTGAGATACTTCTCGGCGAACACCAGCCACTCCATGAGTGTGAAGGGCAAGCCCGTCGACGCACACATGGCGGCATCCTTCTTGCGATCGCCCTTGGCCCATCCTTGGGCGTAGGCATCTTCTTTGGTCAACATTGCGTAGACCTGTTCTCGCGTCAGGGTCTTCGCTTTCTTTGCTCGCTTTGCCATACTCTCACCTCATCAAAAAGAACGACACTTCGGGTAGTATACACGCGACTCTACGCAGTGCAATACACCCGATAAATCGACAAATGACTCTATTTGCCGTATAGTAATCACGTCTTTGCGGGGTCGTCTAATGGTAGGACAGCGGCCTTTGAAGCCGTTTATTCTGGTTCGAGTCCAGACCCCGCAGCAATTGTTAAGCCATTACGGAATATTTGACTTATAATACTATTGTGTTATAATCAATGTCTGTATTGATTTCTTTTACATCATAGAGGAGGTTGGATGAGGACAACGTTCACTTCGCATGCATCTAGGCAAGCTTCTCAGCGACTCCGCTTACGCCTTAGGGATATTGCAAGAATTCTTGAAGGTAACCTCTCTATCCCCATCGGGAGTGAGAGCCGTCATAAAATTCATAGGTTATTCTGGAGCGAGCCAGATGCATTCTGGTTCGTCGCGATTCAAGATGAGTCCGATGGAGGAGTTATCACAATCCTCCCTGTGAACTATCACAATCGCTGGAAGGTTCCGCCTGGTGTATTGGAGAAAGCAAAGCAGCTCGCCGCCCAAATCGTAATTGATACACCGATGGAGGCCGGCGCGTCAGCAAGAGAAATACGCCCCACTCCAAAAAATCAGCCTCCTGTTTTTAGATTGACTGGGCATTTCAAGAATACTGCTACCGCTACAATTCGGAGGGTGCATCTAGGCAAGCTACCGATGAATGGCTGCGCGTCAATCGAAAAATTAATGGAAAACCCAGAAACTCATCGCCGTATTCGAGAAATGATACGCCAAAAAGAATCCGCTGAAGAATGCTGTAGTGAAGTGTACGCACGAAAAGGCAGATACGGAGAGGATATTCTTGTGGCGCTCCATTAGCTAGGTTAAGCCCCCATCAATATGGGGGCTTTTTTATACTCCAATGCCTGAGCAGTTAATATGCCAGCACAGCGATGCGATTGTTCAGCGCAACTAACCTCGCCGCGCGGCTTCAATAGCTGCAATGTCGATTTTCTGCATCGTCATCATTGCGTCGAAAGCGCGCTTTCCTTCAGCGCCACCAGCTGCAAAAGCATCCATGAGAGCGCGAGGTGTGATTTGCCACGACAGCCCCCAACGATCCTTGCACCAACCGCACTGGCTCTCCTGACCGCCATTGTCTACGATTGCGTTCCAGTAACGATCCGTTTCCTCCTGATCGTCGGTTAGAATTTGAAAAGAAAACGCCTCACTCTGCTTAAACGTCGGGCCACCGTTGATGGCCACGCAAGGAATCCCGCACACCGTGAAATTCACGGTGAGTACATCCCCCTCCTTGCCATCCGGAAAATCAGAAGGTGCACGATGGGCGCCGGTTACCTTGCTATCGGGGAAGGTGGCAGCATAAAAATTCGCTGCAGCTTCTGCGTCCTTTTCAAACCAGAGACAAATCGTATTTTTGGGGGTTGTGTTCATATCCAAGCATAGTAACGCACTCTAGAATGGCTTACAAATTTATGCTAAACTGCACGCAAACCATGAAACAACCATTTCTCCATGCACTAGGTGCGGCACTCTATATTGTTACCATCGTCCTTGCCGTACAATACCTGGGCTCTGCCTTAGCGGGCTCGGTTGAGACCATTATTATTCCGATGACGATGCTGAGTCTCTTCGTACTCTCGGCCGCCGTGATGGGATATTTATTCCTCTCTGAACCTCTCTATCTCCTTATCGAAAACAAAAAGAAAGAAGCGCTCGCTTGGTTCTGTAAGGTTGTGGGATTCTTTACCTGTTTCCTCATTCTTTTTGCAGCGCTCCTGTTTCTTACGGCAACTCCAGCGCTTCAGTAGCTTATGAGCACAAAAATCTCTAGTGGTACCGTACACACAATGCCGTCGGATTTAGGGAAGGCTCTTAACGCCGACAAAAAATCTCTGGTGGCATGGGAAGATATTTCACCACTAGCACGCAATGAGTGGATTTGTTGGGTTACCGCTGTAAAGAAAGACGAAACGAGAAAAGAACATATTAAGAGAACAATTGAAGAACTCAAAGAAGCCTTCCTGGCGATGATCGACCAAGCCTGTGGAGACTGGGATTATGGAAGCAAATCAAGTCCTGAGAGTGGTTTCCGTGGCTACGATTCTCAGTGTATTAGCGCTTACGAAAATGCTTTAGCCTTAGATGTGAAACACGGATGGATTCCGAAGGAAGAAGTGTTGAGATGAACCCACAAGAAGTAGATGCATTTATTTGTGGCTGGTCCATGCTCCATAAT
>CAYZIF010000024.1:0-8641 GCA_964478355.1 uncultured Candidatus Saccharibacteria bacterium | reverse complement strand
TTTGTCGATAATCTTGCCCTTCTTCACGAGAGTCTCCCCGTTCTCATCCTTGATGTCTTCGAGAACGGTGCGGCCACGAACACGCTTTGCAAACGGTTCACCCGAGAACTTGCCGTCCTCTGCCCAAATGTCATAGCCTTCTTTATCACCACAGTCTTCATCGAGTACCACAATATCTTGTGCGGCATCAACGAGACGACGCGTGAGGTAGCCAGCCGATGCGGTCTTGAGTGCCGTATCTACCAAACCCTTACGCGCACCATGACTTGAGATGAAGTACTCCAGTGGAGCCAATCCTTCTTTAAAGGAGCTCTTCACGGGAAGCTCGATAAGCTCACCGGACGGGTTTGCGAAAATACCACGCATACCCAGCATCTGGTCGAGCACACCCCAGTTTCCACGACTCTTGGAGTCGACAATCATGAACATAGCGCCCTTGGGGTCCATGTTTTTCTTGATGATAACGGAAATCTTTGCTTTTGCCGCGTTCCACGTTTCGATGGCTTTTGATTTGCGCTCGTATTCGGTCAACATACCATCTTCGAAGAGTTTGCGGTTTGCCTCAACGATAGCGTCGGCTTCATCGATAATCTCGTGCTTTGCCTCAGGAGCTACGATATCTCCAATACTTAAGGAGACACCAGAAATTGTTGCGTAGCTAAATCCAAGTGTTGCGATGCGGTTAAGGAAGTGGACTGTGTCCTCTTCTCCATACTCATCGAGAATACTTCCCTCAAGCTGCTTGAGGTCAGTAGCGTTCATCATCTTGTTGACGAACGGATAACCTGCAGGAATATTGCTGTTGAAAATGATGCGACCTGCAGTTGTCTCGATAATACCACCCTGAGCAATCGTATCTTTGATGGGACTGACCTTGGAGATCTCCTGTGAGGGCTCAAACGGAACCTTGATGAGCGCGCGAAGATCGACAGCTCCATTGTCATAGGCCAACGTGACATCTGAGAATGAGCCGAACACCTTGCCTTCACCCTTTGCACCTGGCAATACGCTGGTGAGGTAGTAGCACCCGAATACCATATCCTGTTTTGGCGCCGCAACCGGCTCTCCGGTAGCGGGCTTGAGGATACCATGGGTCGCAAGCATCAAGTCATGTGCTTCTTTCTGTGCCTGACGCGTCAATGGCAAGTGCACGGCCATCTGGTCACCGTCGAAGTCAGCGTTGAATGCAGTGGTTGGAAGCGCAGGGAGCTGGATTGCCTTACCCTCAATGAGGATGGGGCGGAAGGCTTGTACCGACAAACGGTGCAAGGTAGGAGCGCGGTTGAGAAGCACGAGTTTGCCCTCGATTTCCTCTTCTAATGCCGTCCACACCTCAGGGAGCTCCTGCTCAATGAGGCGGCTGGCGGATTTGATGTTGTGAGCAAGTGCTTTGCGGATGAGGTTGCCAATCACGAATGGCTTGAAGAGCTCCAACGCCACACGCTTTGGCAAACCACACTCTCCCATGCCGAGCTTTGGACCGACGACGATAACCGAGCGACCAGAGTAGTCGACGCGCTTACCCAGCAAGTTCTGACGGAAGCGTCCCTGCTTACCCTTGAGCATATCGGCCAAGGATTTGAGCGCACGCTTCTGACCGGTTGTTGCTGCAGTCGTTGCAGAACCACGACGCATCGAGTTGTCGATGAGTGCATCAACAGCTTCCTGCAACATGCGCTTCTCGTTTTTCACGATAACTTCAGGCGCGTGCAACTCTAAGAGGTGCTTGAGACGATTGTTGCGGTTGATAACGCGACGATAGAGGTCGTTGAGATCCGAGGTTGCGTAGCGCCCACCCTCCAACGGCACCATAGGACGAAGCGCTGGTGGGATGACCGGCAAAATCGTCATAATCATCCACTCCGGTCGAACACCGGCGCGAATCATGTTGCGAACGAGCTTCAAACGACGGCTGGTCTTGCGAGCCTCCAACGGATTGGATTCGTGCTTGTAATCGGCTTCGATACCCTGCGCGAGCTCTTCGAGAACGATGCCCTCTAAGAGTCGGCGAATTGCTTCTGCACCGATGCCCGCCTCAAACACCTCACCATACTTCATGGAGAGATCGCGGTAGTCGAGCTCGGAGAGAATCTGGTACTTACGAAGGTTCTTGAGGTTATTGCGCTCCTGATCCTTCATGTCCTTGAGGCTCTCAATCTCCTCTTCGTCGGTGGTATTTTTGATGCGACTCTTGAATTCAGATTCAATGCGCTTCATTGCCTCGGTCTTCAAGTCATCGTTGACGCGCATGACGACGTACGAAGCAAAGTAAATAACACGCTCAAGCTCAGGAAGAGAAACGCCTAAGATTGCGGCAATCTTCGAAGGCACAGCGCGAAGGAACCAGATGTGTGCAACCGGTGCGGCCAACTTAATGTGGCCCATGCGCTCACGACGAACGATAGCGCGGGTGACTTCAACGCCACAACGATCACAAATGATGCCCTTGTAGCGAACACGCTTGTACTTTCCGCAGTAACACTCCCAGTCCTTCGTAGGACCGAAGATTGCTTCGGAGAATAAACCCTCACGCTCCGCTTTCTGCGTGCGGTAGTTGATGGTTTCTGGCTTCGTAACCTCACCAAATGACCAGCCGAGGATATCTTCGGGGGACGCTAGCTTGATCTTAATAGATGTAAGGGGTTCCATGGTGGTAGTGGTGGTTAGCGCTCGATAAGCTCGATATCCAAACCGAGCCCCTTAATTTCCGAGAGCAATACTTTAAACGATTCTGGAAGGTGTGGCGCGGTAATTTCTTCGCTGTTCACGATTGCCTCATAGGTCTTTGCGCGACCAAGCACATCATCGGACTTAATCGTAAGCATTTCTTGCAACGTGTGAGCGGCTCCGTATCCTTCCAACGCCCAGACTTCCATTTCTCCAAAACGCTGACCACCAAACTGCGCCTTACCGCCCAATGGCTGCTGGGTAATGAGTGAGTATGGCCCGATTGAGCGCATGTGGATCTTGTCTTCCACCATGTGAATCAGCTTCATGAAGTACGTGAGTCCGACATGACACTTCATGTCGAAAGGAAGACCCGACTTTCCATCGAAGAGCTGCATGCGACCATCAGCGGGATACCCAGCTTCTGTGAGCGCGGCAATAACTTGCTCCTCCGAAGGACCGGCCATAACCGGAGTGGCAACCTTACGACCAAGTTTCTTGGAAGCAAGGCCGAGATGCGACTCATAAATCTGTCCAATGTTCATACGCGAGAACACACCGAACGGGTTGAGAATAATATCGACTGGAGTACCGTCGGCCAAGAATGGCATGTCTTCTACAGGAAGAATTGAGGAGATAACGCCCTTGTTTCCGTGGCGACCCGCGAGCTTGTCACCGACTTGAATCTTGCGAAGTTGCGCGACAGAAACCTGAATGCGACGGATAACACCGGCATCAAGCTTGTCACCAGCATCACGACTGAAAATCTTCACGCCAACGACGCGACCCTGCTTGCCGTAGTCGAGGCGGAGTGAGGTATCTTTGACGTCGCGCGACTTGTCGCCGAAGATTGCGCGAAGCAATCGCTCTTCAGCGGTAAGATCAGATTCACCCTTAGGAGAAATCTTACCTACCAAAATATCCTGCGAGCGAACCTCGGCACCAACGCGTACGATTCCTTCGCCATCCAAATCCGCCAAACGCTCTGCGGCGACATTGGGAATATCGTAGGTCATAACCTCGGGACCAAGCTTGGTCTCGCGGACATCCACAACATAATCGTGAATGTGAATCGAAGAAAGCACATCCTCTTTGACCATGCGGTCGGAGATAACGATAGAATCTTCGTAGGTAAGACCTTCAAAACTCATGTAGGAAACCAACAGGTTACGTCCAAGTGCCAGTTCGCCTCCCTGTGTTGAAGGACCGTCAGCGAGTGCTTCGCCCTTCTTGACCTTCTGCCCCTTGGTAACCAATGGGCGCTGGTTCATTGAGGTAAATGCGTTTGAACGTGCAAATTTGAGCAAGCGAAACTCGTGTTTCTCACCGGACTTGTCCCCTTCGAGAATAATGTGAGCGGAATCAACCTCTTTGATAACGCCGGCTTCAGGAGCGGTGAGAACCAATCCAGAATCGATAGCAACCTTGCCCTCAAGGCCCGTACCGACGTACGGAGATTCAGGCATGATTAATGGCACTGCCTGACGTTGCATGTTCGAACCCATCAATGCGCGGTTGGCATCATCGTGCTCCAAGAATGGGATCAACGACGTCTGCACCGAGAACTGTTGGCGTGGCGAAATATCCATAAACTGGATTTCGTCAGGGTGAGCAATTCCTGCCTCTCCCTTGATACGGGCAACAATCTTGTCGCCCAACATGCGCCCTGACTTGTCGGTAACTGCTCCGGACTGCGCGATGATGTAGCGCTCTTCCTCGGTAGCATCCATATAGAGAACATCATCGGTGACTTTCCCCTTCGCTACCTTAATGTAGGGCGTCAAAATAAATCCGAGAGGAGAAATCTTTGCGTAAAGCGCGAGGTGACCCACCAAACCGATGTTTGGTCCTTCGGGAGTAGCGATAGGACAGATGCGTCCGTAGTGACTGGGGTGAACGTCGCGAACTTCAAGGGAGGCGCGCTCCTTAGTAAGACCGCCAGGACCCATCGCCGAGAGACGGCGCTTGTGCTCCAACTCCGAGAGTGGGTTGTGCTGGTCCATGAACTGCGACAGCTGGCCCGAGGAGAAGAATTCTTTGAGCGCCGCTACGAATGGTCGTGCGTTAATCAGCTGACTTGGGAGAACGGTTGCCAAGTCAGACGTGGACATACGATCCTTGATGATGCGTTCCATACGAGCAAAGGCGACACGCAAACGATCTTGGAGCAATTCTCCGAGTGTTTTGACGCGACGATTGCCCAAGTGGTCGATGTTGTCTGCCTGCCCAGAAGGATCATTGTTGAGGCGGATAATCTCGCGAAGAATATTGACGATATCCTCCTTACGAAGCACGCGAAGCTCCTTGGAATCAATATCCAAGTCCTCTTGGAAGCGCTGGTTCATGCGGTGACGACCAACCTTGGACAAATCGTAGCGTGCCGCATTGAAGAACATGTTCTGTACCATCTGCTTTGCAGTATCCACGGTTGCAGGGTCGCCAGGGCGAATGCGCTTGTAGATTTCAATCATACCTTCACCCTCGTTGGATGATGGGTCCTGAAGAATCGTTGCCAAAATAAACTTTACATTGGGATCTGTATCAACATCAGCAAATAATTTCTTGATTTCTTCGTCATCAGCGATACCAAAAGCACGCAAGAGTGCGGTTGCAGGCACTTTACGCTTACGATCGATACGAGCAGAAATCACACCGTTGGATTCGGTTTCAAACTCCAACCATGCACCACGGCTTGGGATGAGTTTTGCGGCAAAATAGCGCTTGAATTTTGAAGCGCTTGAGAGCTGGAAGAAGGTTCCAGGGCTACGGATGAGCTGAGAGATAACGACGCGCTCGACACCATTCACGATGAAGGTACCGCGAGGCGTCATCAACGGAAGGTCGGCAACGAAGAGCTCCTGCTCGCGATACTGATCGGTACGCTTGTTGCGAAGACCGACTTTGAACTTCAAGGGTGCCTCGTAGGTGACATTCTTATCAACGGCCTGACGCTCGGTGTACTTAGCTTCATCCAATCGGAAGTCCAAGAAGGAGAGTTCGAGCTCATTGCTCGTCCAATCTTCGACGGGACTGACATCGCGAAGCAATTCCTTGAGCCCATGCTTGAGGAACCACTGGTACGAATCCAATTGGACCTGCACCAAATTTGGCGCATCAAACTGATGGAGATTCTCATACTTACTCAGAACGGTACGGGTGGTGCTCATATCGTATGGAATTGAAACTGCCCTTAGACGACAAAACACGGCCCCACTACGGTGGTGCCGCGACCAATGCTATTGAATATAAAGTTGTGGTACCTGCACGGGGTGGATGGTGAGGTCCAGAAATCCGACGAAGTGCGGATTTTCCAGACAACTACCGGGTGGCCACAATTGCTGCGGCGAAGGATTGAACAATTCTATACAAAGATGAGCTCTTGTCAATCCCCATCCCCAGCTCTACGGCTATGAGCGCGAACCTGTCTATACTACTCCTGTTGAGCAGATTGTCAACAGTCGTCAAGAGTAGGTTATCCACAGGTCGCGTGTAGGCGCATTCTACCGTATCTACAACCTCTCCGTCACTGGAACGAAGCTCAAAGGTCAAGAGCTCGGGAGCAGGCATATCGATGCTAATTATATAGGTTTTATCCATATCGGTGGACGCTTTGTACGAATCCCAACCCTACCATAATTGAAAGTAAATGACTCCCCCCATAGGATAAGAGCGAGAGCGGAATACCCGTAATCGGCAGTAGGCCGGTATTAACTCCTACGCCAATAACCATGTGCGCAAATATGACCGTTGCCACACCCACGCAGAGGAGGCGAGCAAAATTATTACTTGATTCCCTGCCAATGCGGAGCACTCGCCAAACAATAAAACTGACAAGCCCAATGAATATCGCGGCGCCTGCGAATCCAAACTGCTCGGTGAGCGCGGCGAATGCAAAATCGTTGTAGGGCTCCGGCAAAAATCCAAGTGTCGCCTGACTTCCCTGTCCCAGCCCTCGACCCCACAGACCACCCGAACCGATAGCGACCTGACTTTGGATAATATGGTACCCGTACCCCGATGGATCTGAGTAAGGATTCACGAATGCGAGAATTCTATCCTTCTGATACGGAGCCAATGCCCATATCCACGCAAGGTATGCCCCCACAAGACCCGTTACCACAATAAGAAAGAAGTGGCGCATCCGCACACCCACCGACAAGAGCATCACCACCCACACAATGAGCAAAATAACCGCCGAACCGAGGTCGGGTTGGCGAAGCACCACGAATGCGGGAGCGGCCGCGTAGAGACCTGAGACAATAATGTGCCGAAATTGGCCAATATGTACGTGACGCTGACTAAAATACTTCGCGAGGAGAATAACGAGTCCCAACTTCATAATTTCTGAAGGCTCAAACTGCTGACCTCCAATGGTAATCCAGGCGCGAATATTTCGAATCTCAGAAAAGAGAAGCGTTGAAGCAAGCAGCACCAGCGAGAAGCCGTAGAATGCGAGTACCGAAAGAGAATGGTCCTTGAGGTATCGATAATTCGTCATTGAGACGAGTATCATCACTCCCAATCCCGCAACAGCAAGAACAACGTGGCGCCGAAATAGCGTGTGATCAGCTCCGCCGATACCGTACAAATTCAAAGCAGCGATACATCCGACACACACCACCGCAAGCAAGAGCGCACCATCGAGACCAGAAAACCATCCAGCTACTACTCGTTTAAAATCCTTGAAGAGACTCCGGAGATCCATAAACTCGAATGAAGTTATCGTTGGCAAACACGTTCGTGGTCACTATCGTTTCAGCGCGAAATGCTCCCGGAACCGCAAAGGGCCACTCCATACTAAATGCTCGTTCCTCACCCGAGGCGAGGGTACGCTGCACAGTCGTATTAGCGCTAATGATAATTCCTCGCTCATCGAAAATAAGTACGGTGACATCTACAGTATCGAACGTAAATTTACTCTTGTTGAGCACTGCAGCTTCGAAGCGGAGCGTCTCAGCGGCGGGTGTAAACCGCTCACTCCGTACACCGAATTGAATATCCCCCTTCGCATCAACCGTCAGTGCGCTCCACTGTACCGTTGCAGGAGTAATTTGCAACTCTGCTTTGGTGGGCACAGCACTGATGCCGGTGAGTGGAAAGAGCATGTACCGTGGCTGGGCTGGATTCACGTAGGTCGCACCGCGACGTATTGCCACAATAGCCCCTGCAGCATCCGTGACCGTGAGTACATACTCTACTCGTGATGCTCCATAGAGTGCGTTGGGATTTTCCAGATGCACCAGCGCATCGTATCCAGAACCCGCCTTGAGAATCATTGTGGGACCAACTTGAAGCGGTAGCACTTCTGGCGCACACAGAAGGCCGCAAGCAACCGCTCCACAATCAACGCCATCTTCGGATCCATTTTCAATCCCATCAGTGCACGAAGGAGCGGGCACGAGCCAACGGTAGCCAACCCAGAGCACGCCCAAGAGAAGGGCGAGATAGAACCCTCCAATAATGAGCTGTTTGACGAGTCGACTCATACTGTCATTGTACCGCGTCCGAGCACGGTCGCAAAGGAACAAAAACCCCGATAGAAATCGGGGTCATCACTCACGCAGAACGGAGAGTAAGCGCGTCCAGTATTTCCCTCCAGAGAGCAATATACTCCTCGCCCTCATCAATCTCTTCATTTATCGATTCGATTTCGTCATCCAAAACGCTGAGATGGCGCGGATGCGCCTTTGGTCCGAGCGCCTTTCGCACGCGTACCATATGGCTCCGCCGAAGTGTCAGATAACCGAGCGTGCTAACAGCTTGATTGAGGAGGTCTTTCGCAATGAGTATTTCATCGCCCAACTCGGGCTTCTCAAAAGCTACGATGGTCATAAGCTCTCCCTCGTAAAAAGAACCCAGCGAGAATGATATAGCACACTCGCGCGACAACAAAAACCCCTTTCGGGGTTTTTGAATTTGTGGACTTCGGTAAGGCGGCGACCTACTTTCGCCGAGTAAACGACTATCATGGGCC
>CAYZIF010000023.1:0-9121 GCA_964478355.1 uncultured Candidatus Saccharibacteria bacterium | reverse complement strand
GCGCGGGCGAATCCCACCCTTCCCGCCAGAACATGAAATCGAATTTTAAACCTGCACTACTCCTGGTGGCGCTAACGATGGTCGTCCCGGAATTATTGACGGGAAGTTCGTCAATAAGGGAATTTTTAAACCCAGCTCATATCAATATTCTTTTTTGGGGATATGGTGTTGCGATATTGTTAGTTCGAGAAATAGCAGTAAGGAATAACTTATCCTTTGCAGGCATTTTTATTTTAGGATTAGCCTTCGGAGTTTTTAACGAAGGTCTCCTCGCTAAAACATTAATCCGTGCCAGCGAACTTCCTATTAGTCAGTATAATCAGTATGGCTATCTTTTAGGTATTAGTTTTCCTTTTACTTTTGCAATTAGTTTTTGGCACGCACTCGCTTCGGTGCTTGTACCTATTTTGCTGACATACTGGATGTATCCCAACAACAAAAATCGTCCTTGGTTAAACAGAAAACTAACCTCTTTTCTTACTATCGCCCTTCTCGTCATAGGCTCTGCGTCACTTCTAGGAAAGGAACCTGTTCAGGGAACTCCATTGCAACTGACTGTTCTCGTAGGGTTGATGTTCATTGCATTTTTAATAGCTCGTAGATATATTCAAACAACGGATACGAGTGAGGTATCGGCCGACCTAACGTTAAAGCCCGTAGGGTTAGGATTAAGCCTGTTCTTCACTTATTTTTTACTCTTACTGTTTATTGCTGGGAATAACTTACCCGTAATCTCATTTTTTATTATTTTCTTTTTCCTGCTTTGGTTATACTACGCGATCTTAAAAAGAAATGGGTGGCTTACGCAAAGATATTTAATTTTATTTGGTATTGGTAACTACCTGCAAAACACCATACTGGCTACATTATTAGCATTCACGATTCCGACTACGCTCATCGAAAGAGTAGCGACGGGAATTGCAACAATAATATTGTTAACGTGGCTAACAAAGAAAATACAACGCTCAATATTTGTAGAGCGGGCGTCTCACTCTTGATAACTCCTCGTGATGGCCCGAGTGATTCGTGATAGTATTGCGACACGTAGTAATAATAACTCGTACTTACATGAAGCAACTCGAAAAAGTATTAATGTCATTCTTCGGTTCATTGCCCAATCTTCCGGCAAATGTTCGCGAAGTGATTGTCAAAATAGCACCCTACCTCGCTATCATCGGGTTCGTGCTATCACTCCCCGCAATCCTTATCGTCCTGGGACTTGGCTCGCTGGCATCCCCTATCCTTGCGATGGGCGGCATGTGGGCAAATGCAGGATACGGAGCTCTCGCTATTATCTTCTCGATTATCAGCACCGCATTGCTGGGACTTTCGATTAGCGGACTCTTCGCCCGACACATGGAAGGCTGGCGCTACTCCTACTACAATGCGCTGGCAGGTGGAGCCTACGCAATCCTTCGCTACGACTTGGGAGGATTGATTATCGGCACGGGTCTCACGCTCTACGTGCTCTTCCAGATTCGCTCCTCGTACCGCTAGTCACGCCACAGGCGCGCTCAGAAGACGTTGCTAAATCACGTTTTCCGTGGTATTCTGTAACGTCTATGAGCTCTGCACCTGTCACAAACGATTCAAGCACCTCGCAACCACGACCTCCTGTCGTGGTTGTCTTGGGGCACGTTGACCATGGCAAGACGAAGCTTCTCGATGTTATCCGTAAAACCAATATCGTCGCCGATGAGTCAGGCGGTATCACGCAACACATCGGTGCCTATCAGGCCACTATCAACGGAAAGATTATTACCTTTCTGGATACCCCTGGGCATGAAGCATTCACCGCTATCCGTAGTCGCGGAGCCAATGTCGCCGATATTGCCATTCTCGTGGTCGCCGCCGATGAATCGGTAAAGCCTCAGACAAAAGAAGCGATTCGTATCATCAAAGAAGCCAAGCTTCCAACCATTGTCGCTATCAACAAAATTGATAAGGAAGGCGCAAACTCTGCAAAAGTAAAACAAGACCTCGCACAAGAAGATGTGCTGGTAGAAGAGTGGGGCGGACAGACTCCTGCGCTAGAAATCTCTGCGAAAGAAGGGCGCGGCATCACCGAACTTCTGGAAATGGTGAATCTTGTCGCGGAGCTCCTTGAGCTCCGCGAAGTACTCCCCGCGCAATCGTCTGGTGTCATTATCGAGTCAAACCTCGACAAACGACGTGGCTACGTCGCAACTGCGCTCGTTAAAGAAGGTGTTCTCAAGGTTGGTGACTGGATTATCGTTGACCATGTTGTCGGCAAGGTAAAAAGCATGGAAGATTTCTTGGGCGCCTCTCTCCAAGAAGCTCGCCCCTCGCAACCTGTGCTCCTGACGGGTTGGCAAGAAGCACCTCGTGTTGGCGGACAGTTTCATACTGCCCCATCGAAGAAGTCCGCCGAAGAACTCGCAGGAGATTCAATCACTCCCCCACCTCCAGCGTTTGATACTTTTCGCGCAGAGCAATCAAGTGAGGGCGGTCGCCTGACCCTCAACGTCATCTTCAAGGCGGATGTCGCTAGCTCATTGGAAGCAATTGATCTTTCTATTGGCGCAATCCCCACCGAACAGATTGGTCTTCGCGTACTCGCATCGGGCATCGGCAATATCTCTGAAGGCGATGTCAAAACAGCCGCCGCAAAAGGCGCTGTCATCATGGGCTTTCGCGTGCAGACCGATGCGGCAGCGGTTAAACTCGCCGAGCGTGATGGCATCGTGATTAAATCATTTGATATTATCTATGAGCTCATCGAAGCGATTCGCAACGACCTAGGAGCGCTCCTACCCTCTGAGACTCAGCGTACAGTTGTTGGAAAGCTCAAAGTACTCGCAATCTTTAAAACCGATGCGCGATCTATCATTCTTGGGGGTCGCGTAACGAGTGGCTTGATTCGCAAGGGCTCGCTCGTTGATCTCGTCAAAGGAGAAGCGCCAATTCGTGTTGGTAAAATTTCAAACCTCCAACGCGAGAAAGAAGATGTCGCCGAAGTCGCCCAAGGAGCCGATTGCGGTATGCGCATTGACACCGCAGGCTTTGACGGCGATATTCATGAGGGTGATGTGTTAGAATTCATCACCGAGGAGCAAGTGAAAAAAACATTATAGGTTCGTCATGCAGCGTGCATGGCGCAGTCGCCAAGTGGTAAGGCAAGGGTCTGCAAAACCCTTATTCGGGGGTTCGATTCCCCCCTGCGCCTCAAATGGTCACACTTTGTCCTGCATTCTGAAGAAGTTGGCTGACCATTTGTCCTCAAGCGCTTAAGCGCGCAGGACTACAGTATTGTCTGTTCTTTTTGCCTGGGTGGCGGAATTGGTATACGCACTCGACTTAAAATCGGGCGCCGCAAGGCATGTGGGTTCGAGTCCCACCCCAGGCACAGCACAATACGAGACTATCCCCTGCGGGATGGTCTCGTATTGCTATCGTCGCAAGACGCGAACTGTATGATATAATCAGCCTATGAAATTACACTCTAAGCTGGGAAAAATACTTAGCTTCACCTATCTGGGAATTTTCACTCTTTTCGCAGGCATTGGCTGGTATGCGGTTGAATATGGAGGATCTGAACCATTTATCCTCTTCCCCTTATTTGCTATAACGCTTCCATGGACTGCATTAATCATGCCCATTACTGATTCCCTCGGCTATGATGGTTTTTATTCCGTACTCTTCCTAGGAGCGCTCGCCAATACGGCCATCATCTATGGCGTGGGTAGTTTTATTGGCAAGCTCTTTAGTAAAAAAGGCTCCTCACCTACCGCTAGTAATACCCTCTCGCCTCATTCGTAAGGACAAAAAAGAACCGACCCAAAGGTCGGTTCTGACGTTCTAAGCGTAGGGACGCATTCCCTCAGGACCGTAGACGCGCAAACGCGTTTCTTCTGGAGTAAGCACTGTGACATTGTCGAGGGTCTGGACAAGAAGCATCGTTGCTCCATGCTCCCAAAACGCTCTATTGAGAATGACCCAGACCTTTTTACCTCTATCGAAGAGAAACTGCGCTTCCCCGTATACTCCTGCGCCCCAAGCACCATCACCAAACGGAAGAAACACTCCCTCATCACAGAGCGGAAGAACCTCTTCGTAGAAGTAAGGCATTCCGCTCCGACGCTCGCGCTTGTATCGTTGGTACCCGTCTTGATGATGGGGTTGATTCGGATTTTCGATGACGCTTCCTGGAAACAACCGGGGCAGAACGGTCAGGAGATGCTCTTCCAGCTCGGTATTATATGTATTTACTGGATGTCCAAAGTACACCTTCATAGCCACCTCTTTCTGGGCCACACTGTAGCATCGTTATTGAAAAAGTAAAGAAAAACGACCATACTATCTCGCGATTGGATTGCTCCTGTCGTTCAATGGATAGGACGTTGGCCTCCGAAGCCGGAAATTGAGGTTCGATTCCTCATGGGAGCACTGCCATCATAAAACCACCTCGTGAGGTGGTTTTATGATGAGTTACTCTGCTGGAGCTTCCTCGACTGCAGGGGCTGCTGCAACGGGCTCGTCTGCACCGCAGCCTACGCACTTACCATCTGCAAACTCGACACCGCCGCATGCTGCGCACTTTTTTTCTTCGTCCATAGTATACCTACCGTCCGATGCGCACGAGCACATTGCTTAAAAGTCATGTGTGCACACAAAGAATCGGAAATGAGCATGAACTACCTCGCCACGGTAGCACGAGAACACCGCAAGCACAACGACTCCTATTTTGTTGCAACCACTAAGCCAATAGAAACCGAGCCATCAGCCTCGCTAATTGTCACCGAGAGGACACGTCCATCTTTCGTCGCACTGAAGATGTGGCCCTCATTGACGACCGCGGCAGTAACGGTACTCCATCCTTTTGCCTCCAGCTCCTTCTTGTACCACACAACGACAGCGGCTAACGCATCGCTCGTCTCCAATCCTACATAGTGACCTGTGCTCGCTGTGTCACCTGAAACCAAAGATCCTTGCACTTTGGCGTTCGCATAGAGAGGAACGTCCGAGGGAAAATCTTTTGGCAACGAATCACTGGTAGACCACGTCCCCTGATCTGTTGTCACCGTAGTCTCGTCCCCATTCTCCGTTACTTCAACATCGCCGCCTGTTGCGGCTTCAAGCGCGCGCTCTGCTGCTGACTTTCCAACAAACTTATTTACAGCGCCTGCCACTAAGAGAACTGCGACCACACCGCCGATAATCATGAGTTTCTTTTTATCCATGGAGAGATGTATTCGATACCACCGTATCCTCGCGCATCACACTCTGCTTGGCAACCCTTGAACAACTTTTCGCGAGTGCTACCCTTTTGAAATCCGGATATTTCTGGAGGAGGTTTCTTTGAAAATTCTACTCAGCGTACTTCTGTTGCAGACCCTCGTTGAGCCACAAGCAGTGGTAACCACTGAACTTCCCCTACTTCCGCTCATTGCAACGACACAGGGAGCGGTTGCGCTCATTCCGTTGAGCCCTGCGGCATGCTTGAACTCCGTCATTGTCCGCGAGGTAACGTTTCGATGTCGCCCTGATCATTCCATTCTCGTTGGAGTAGAGGTCCAGGCACGACCCGGAACATATCCCGTAACGACATCGGCCGGTATCATTATCGCATCTCTGGATATCACCCCAACCCCGTGGCCCAAAGCCCGTCGCCCCGCTGGTGCCGCCGGAGCACCCGCTCCGAAAGGGCGCATTGAACAAGATCGAGCCGCCAAAGGAGCAGCGTATCAATCGCATGTCACCAAATGGGCCTCCTATCACCTTCAGGCGCCTCTGCGAGAACCCATCAACGCTAGCTATCGCGTGAGTGAAAGCTTCGGCCTGCATCGCTTCTACGGCGCAAGCACGATAGCAAGCATCCATGGCGGAGACGACCTAGCCGCTCCCATGCGCGGCGGATGGAATAGCAATCCCCCATCAGCGCAGAGCATGGCCTCTGGAGTTGTGGTGCTGGCCCAGTCACTGTGGCTTGAGGGTAATACCGTTATCGTGTACCACGGCGACAACGTGTACACCACGTATTGCCACCTCAGCACCATCCGCGTTGCAGTCAACGACCTCATTCCTGCGGGTCGCTCACTCGGTTCTATCGGAAGCACAGGGCGCTCATCGGGTGTACACCTCCATCTGGCGATGCGCATTGGTAACGTCAATGTGAGTCCGCTTCAAGCACGAGACACTCTCAATCGTTTCCTCCGCTAAGCACCTATCCCGCACGCACTGTGCGGGATTTTTATATCACATCTCCTTGCCACGACCATAAATCGGGTCGATAATAGGAAGTACATGAACCAACGCCGTACCTGGTATGCGATAGTAGGAATCTGCATACTCGTAAGTTCGAGTATCTACCTCTACCAAAATAGAAATCGTCTCGATTTTTCTCGCGGAAGCGCGAGCATCCAAGGAGATCTCAATGGAAGCGGGAAAGTTGATATTTTTGATTACAACATACTCGTTACTAATTTTGGAAAGTCAGGAGTAGGTGACATCAATGGAAGCGGGAAAGTTGATATTTTTGATTACAACATACTCGTTGGCCAATTCGGAGCTGTAGCGACAAGTCCCACCCCAACCTCCGCTCCTACTATAATCTGCGGTACTATCAATACGTCCAACGCTCAGCGAGAGCTCGGATTTAATTATATTGTGCCGTTTGTTGCTGGTGGCGACACCCCCGCAGCCCCATCACAGTCAAATATACTCATTTTTGAAAACGAACTACCGCTCGGACCAGCACACAGTCAACATGCAGACATTCGCAACCCGGGAAATGGCCGCTTCAGTCACTGGGGCGACAGTCTCTACTTCTCTGCCTCAGACAATACGAGCCCAGTAACCAATGGGAAAGCGTACACCTACGGAGTTCCTCAAGGTGCAGTGTGCCCTTTGAAAAATATTGGACTCACAAAAATAGCTAGCAACACGCCTGGCTATGCAACCTTCCAGAGCCATGACCCCCATGTAGTTGCCAACAGCAAAGGAATCTTTGTTGTTTTCCTCAAGCATGAAGAGGCGGGCAATCTGGAGGCTGCCTATGGCAACATGCATCAGTATGCCTTGATGCGAAGTACTGATGGCGGCAAGACTTTTTCCGAGCTCTATGTGTCTCCG
This sequence comes from uncultured Candidatus Saccharibacteria bacterium, assembly GCA_964478355.1. Classification (GTDB taxonomy): domain Bacteria; phylum Patescibacteriota; class Minisyncoccia; order 2-02-FULL-40-12; family GWA2-44-9; genus JAGOPO01. The sequence continues at coordinate 2,029 of CAYZIF010000023.1, read as the reverse complement.
CTTAGGTATGGGAAAGCTCCCACCATTGAAACTGACGAATTCGATACTATCTATCTGTTTGGGGCTGATTATTCGCCCGCTGGCACAAATCCATCCTCCGGAAGTCTCTTGTTACAAATATTTTCCGCTGACAACAACTACGTCAATCCTGTGCTTGTAACGATTCCGGGAGAAGCTGCGGGAAAGTCTACAGCACTATTCGATCAGGTGCGTAAGCAGTTCTATTATATTGGCTTCAATGACACTCCATTTCTTGTACTCGACAGAGCCGGTGCAATCCTACGGCAATACCAACTCTTCAAAACAGGCACCGTCGCCCATGTTCAGTACCCACACTTAGCAATGGATGGTTCGCGTCTCTACGTTGCATGGACAACCTCTAAGCCAACAGGTCTCTATAATGGCATTCATTTTATCTACTCAGATGACGGTGGAGCCACATGGTTCGCACCTGGCGTATCAGGTGCACTCACGCTACCAATTATTTCTGATGACACTGGCCCCACTCCCGAAATAGTATCAGCCGCCCACCTTAATACTAAGAGTACATGGCTCGCCAACTTCACGGTCCTGAACGGTATCGCACACTTCACCTACATTGCAGGCTTCACAGAAGTCCGGCAAATATATCAACGATTCTTGGTAGAACCATTCACAAAATTAACGGAAATTGATGGCCTGTGGGGTGACCAGAATGGAAGCCTCTACTCTTTTGACGGATTCTTTACCAAAGACGGCTCGACGCTCTATGTGGTCGGCGGGGCGGGTGCCGAACAAACCATGGAAGGCAAACGTCCCATTATTGCGCTCAAAAGCACTGACAATGGCGCAACATGGAGTGTAGTCGCCAGAAGCACGCAACTCGTCTTCCCCTACTCCATAGGCGGAGCGCGCTACATTCGTAACTTTGGTATTACGGGTATCCTGACGCACTACGTGGTATATCCAGGAGCTCAGAACGACAAAGAAGTGTATTTTGTTCATCTGCCGTTGCCATAATATCCGACTCGTACTCATCACAAGTATCAATGATGCACCCCGATAAACGCACATTCCTCATTCTCTTCTTAAGTCTTGCCATCATATCTGGGAGTCTTTTGGTATGGCGCTTCGACTTAATACCGCAAGGCTATTTTGATTTTTCTCGTGGAAGTGCGAGTACGGGCTCAAGCGCGGGACTATCCATGACGCAGTGCGGGTCCAGTATCTGTGGTAATAGTGGAGGAATTTCTGTCCCTCTTGCAGAGTTTCAAGAATACGGCGCCCCTTGCGTTACCGCAGACTACTTTCGATACATCGGAGACTTCACCGGCGACGGAGCTGACGAAGCGTATTTTCTCTACTGCAATGGGTCAGGCGGACGCACTCTGTTTATTGTCGATTTTAATGCACAGAAAATTATAGGTCGAAGCACCGTGCCTACTGCATTTTCTTCCTTTTCTGCTTTTGTCGGCTCAACGAAAGACCCAGAATCAAAACTACATCCCTACATTGCAAATGGCTACGGTGATGACGGATCATGGGGGTACGTCTGCGCCTATCGCCCAGATATAATTAATAAATACTCAGACGACACGTGTGGCGAGGGTTTTGTCCGTATTCGAACGAAGCCACTTAAACTCCCCTCCCAATTCCCATCTATATTTCGTGAAGTAGGTGGCTATAGCCAAGACCTCGACCATGATGGGTGGGAAGACATCAATCTCATCTACCACTATGGGATTGTAACTGTTTCACCGAGAACCCTCGCAACTCTTACGGAAACATATTACGACGTGGCGAGCTCTGACGAGCCTAGTAGTCCAGTAGGATTTCATTCGGGAAGAAATTATGGCCTCCATACCAGCTTCTCCTACAACAACAAACAGTACAATCTCATCCTGGGAGGCGTCCCGGTTGGCACGTACCACAGTAATCCGACTCAAGGAACCTCAGATGCTATGTGTAATGTCAGTAGATTCGTCAGCCTCCTAGAGGGCGACGTGGCGTCCCGAAGGTTACTCTGGTCTGATTATCATGGCTTTCATTC
>CAYZIF010000022.1:0-9213 GCA_964478355.1 uncultured Candidatus Saccharibacteria bacterium | reverse complement strand
GGACATAAAAGAGCCTTCCTTTCAAAATGTATAATACAACCAAATTATATATTAGTCAAGAATCATATCTTGTTGTCGCCAGCGAGTGCGTTCTGCTATGATTACTCAATGTCTGTGAGCTCCAAAGTTTTTCTTTCGCTTGCCGGACTCTCTCTTATGGCTGCGTTCGCCAATGGCACTCCGGATTTCTTCCGAAATCAAACCCTCATCATATCAACACTTTCGGACTCCCCCACGCCGACACCTGAACCCGGAACTCTTGATGTCCCCGCATCAGCGTCGAACGAGACGCTCTCTTCGAAATTCTCTCAAATACTCATTCTTGCTCCCTCTCCAAGCGCTCGTCCTGCCACCCCAAAGAAAGTAAGCGCGCCAATACCTACATCCACTCCAACGCCGGAACCAGCGCCAGCGCCAGCCCCTACCGAAAATCCAACGCCGACTCCGACACCCGCACCGACTTCAAACCCCACGCCAATACCTACACCCGAGCCGACCCCGACACCCACTCCTGAACCAACTCCCACGCCAACACCCGAGCCCACGCCCACTCCAACTCCTGAACCAACACCGACCCCGACACCCGAACCAACGCCGACTCCGACACCCGAACCAACGCCGACTCCGACACCGGAGCCGACGCCTACTCCCGACCCCGAACCAACACCAGAACCGACTCCCGAAGGATAAAAGAAAGACGGCCGCAATGGGGCCGTCAATCATGAACCTTAGTTACGCAACTTTCGTAACACATCTCGAAGGTGAGTCAGGAGATCCTCTCTGCCTTGTGCGTCGAGCTGCCTGACATTCGTGAGTCCTCGCTGTTTGAGAAATTCCTGCGTAGCGGGATACTTTGAATTTAAGTCCTGTAAGCTTTCTAGAAGCTGGTCTATCTGCTTGCAGTAGTACTCTTCAAGCACTTCATTCATAGTGCACCTCCCCAGAAGAACTAGCCGGTATCGTACTCTAGTCACCCCATGGGAGCAACGTTAGCGTACGTCACAAAAACCACACAGCAAAAAACATCACCGTGAAGTTCAGTGCGGAGACAACGCACCACGTGCAGAACGCTCGCAAAATAAATGCCTGCACATAGGTGAAGTACATCGAGAACAGGAACCCGAAAGCTACGATTGCCTGAATCGGCCAAAATGCGATTGAACCCCCGACATAGAGCCACGTGAGCAAGAGTATCGCCGTATACATTCCAAATCCAGCAACGGAATTTGGAATTCCCAGTGTTTTCGAATATGAACTGTACTGCACTTTTCTACACCACTCTTTCGGAAAAAATAGACAAGCGACATCGGTCCCTCGAACCTTGTGATAGATGAGGTACAGCGTATCGGCGATACCCACTGCCGCACAGACGTAGAGAAGGGTGGTGGTATTCATAACATTAGTATACTCCCTCGAAGAATCCGCCAAGAAAAAGTTATGCACCGAACATGCCCGCGGACTGGTATACTAAGTTGTAAGCAATAACAACAACTCTATGTATTCAAATAATAAACTAAGCTGGTGGCTCTATGGACTCGGACTCGTTATCGTTATGGGTACTCATATCTACATGCTTATGGCGGGCTTAGCGCCAGAACAAATGATGGGACATGTGGTGCTCAATCTTGTAGCAGGCGGCCTACTCGCGTCAGGATGGCTCTCGCGAAAGGCGTAAGCAGATTGGAAATAAAAAAGAGCTCGGACGTTCCGAGCTCAGTGTGACTCTACCAGGACGCTTGTACGTAAGGATCGAGTATTCCATGGACTGCGCACCATCCACGGGGGAACCCTCCCCGCCTCTAGAGCATCGACGATAATCCTCGAGGAATCTATCGACTTAGCCGCTAGTCTGGGTTATGGGTCTCTGCCCTCGGGCAGCCATCCCCTCTCATCTCCAACGATTGCGGAGATTTTCGAGTCACAGGAAAAGACTATCACCGCTTATCAAAAAAGAAAAGCCCCGCGTGATGCGGGGCTGAAGCGGATTACTTTGGTCCGAAATCGGAAGTCACGAGACCCTCGGGGTCACTGACATGCGGGTCCACACGAGGTTTCGGAGACGCAGAAATCGCGTTTACTCTTTTGGGTTGGCCTTCCAGCTTCCACTCGTGATTCTTGTCGTCAACGAATGTCTGCGTGGAGTGGACACTAGTACCAGTACCAGTGTATCCAACGGACACGGATCTCACGATCCAGCCACCAGGAACCCTCAATCGATGACTTACAACGGTAGCGTGTTTTTGATCGCCAAGCCCTAGAATAAGTTCCCACATAGCAAACTCCTGCTGTAAATGAACGAAATTGTTCGTGGATTATTATACATTTTTATTGAATTCCGTCAATTTCCAAAGAAAGACGCCTCGCGCAGCCGTCGTGTCTTAGAATGCTCCGGAAAATTCTTTGACATCCGCGAGAATTAGGGTCAAGATGAAGGTATTCCGTATCTTGAACTCTTGCGGCGCCCGTCAATTATTACCCTCGTAGGATTGGGCGCTGTTCTCTATGGTCTTGCGGTGGTGTGGCCACTGCCTGAATCTGTCCTCCTTCCCATACCTTTTACCGATCAAGCCCCGACTGGCAAATGGGATCGCAACGAGGATTGCGAGGAAGCCAGCATCACTATGGCCAACGCCTACCTCAATGGAAACCGGGACGAGACGCTCCCGCCTACAGTCGCTTCAAAATATATTACCTCTCTCAGAAATTGGGAGGAGGCAAATATTGGGTATAACGCAGACACCGGCGCATACGCAACTTCTCGAATGGCAGAAGGCACCTTTGGCATCAAGGTGCGACAACTACGAAACTACTCTGAAAAAGACCTGAAGCGCGCGCTTGCTCGAAATTTTGTCGTACTCCTCCCTATCGATGCGCGCCAGCTCAAGAGCCAGCAGTACACCAACTCCGGACCTACCTATCACATGATTGTTGTTCGCGGATACAACGAGGAAGGATTCATCGTCAACGACCCCGGCACATCACTCGGCAGTGGCATGCTCTACCCATTTGAAACGCTCCAGAGCGCTGCCGCAGACTGGAACAGCTCAGCGATGAGCATGGACTCGACCATCAAGATAGCGCTCATTCTTTCCAAGTAGCTCAACGCTCAATTTCATCCTAGGCTCAAAAGGATTATACTTTCTCAATGAGGATGAGATCCAAACACAAGCTCGCACTTCTTTTGCCTGTGCTGGCAGTTACCCTAGTTGCGCTTGCCTCATTGAAGCTAGCAACGAATCCGGACATCGCCACGCGACTTCTCTCGCTCATCGTCGGCATCAACGGAAACCAAATTAGCGCCACGAGTATGCGCGATGTTCGCTACCTCCAACCCGACATGGTGCGTCTAGATGGTTTCCCATGGGATATCATCGAAGCCAAGAAAGGAGTTTTTGATTTTAGCGTATCCGACAGAGCAATGCGCTGGGCGCGAACGTCGCAACAGCAAGTACTCGGCATCATCCAATACGCGCCTAGCTGGGCAAATGGGCAAAACTTCGAGACTCCCAAAAATCTTCGTATCTCAAACTGTGGCATCCCCGACTTGAGCGCAAGTGACACGCGTTACAATGCGCTTCGCACCTACCCTCCGAAACAAAGCTCCGACTTCGGAGTCGCCACCCACGAAATAGCCAACAAGTATCCCGATGTAGACTACTGGCAAATCTGGAACGAACCAAACAATCCTATTTTTTGGCCAACAGGACCCAGCGCCTCTGGATATGCACGACTCCTGAAGACCGCGCACATCAATATAAAAAAGGCTAACCCAAACGCTCACGTGGTATTGGGTGGCATCTCGCTCAATGATCTGACCTACATACGTGGACTCTACATCGCTGGCGCCAAAAATTATTTTGATGTCATGGCGGTACATTTATATAACCCCGCTCAAGCGCCTAGCGAATACCTCGAGCATGAACTAGAAAAACTCCACGAACTGATGGTGAAGTACGGCGATGGCAATAAACCCATCTGGCTCACCGAAATCGGATGGTATACCGGCGGTGCGCGAAATGCGGTCAATGAGCAAGAGCAGAGTGAGTATCTCCAACAAGTGGTTAGTATCGCTCAATCGAAATCCTATGTGCGAGCAGTGTTCTGGAATACCCTCATGGACTGCAGTGATGCCTACGATGCCACCAACCTCGAGCACAACTATGGCATCTTCGATGATGCGTCACCCAAACCCGCAGCACACGTCATGCGGGGTATCCTCTTGAGCAAGAAGCAATAACGAAACGAGGCCCGCGAGGGTCTCGTTTCGACGCATCGCATACAAAAGAAGAGTTAGTGCTTGCTTACATTTACATCTACGAGCTTAGCTATATCCTGAAGGTTTCCGGCGGCGGCATCAGAGAGAGTTCCAACGGTAAAGAACGTTCTGCCATCAGTACTCAACACTCCCATCGTCGGCATAAAAGCGACTACGGCTGAAAATGCTTTCGCACCAATCCCCTGGACATCCTTCACCTCGAGTTTCGATGTGTCCACGACGCCCTGCGCCCGCGCCAGCTCCACATTGCGAATCCAAGCGCTTCGCGTAATGTCGTACAACTGATTAGCGCTAATATTTGCATCTGTCGAAATACTCACCGCGATGACATGCTCCGCTTGAGTGAACGAACAGACGGTAATATCCTCTGATGAATTATCGAGCTCAACCTCAACGGGTGAGGCATCTTGAGTAAATCTCTGAACATCGGAAGTCGCTAATATGTCTGCGCACAAATACGAAGCAACCTTGCCCTGTTGTGACGTACTGACAACTGGGCTCTTAGAAGCTTCGGTCTCGAGCGTTGCAGCATCGTCCGAAGAATTAAATGCGTAGTAGGCTCCCCCTCCCAACAATGCGACGACAAGCACACCGACTCCTATCGCAACAGCACTGACGCCACCACCCGCAGCAACGACGGGAGGAGGAATGGGCGCTACGTTTGGAGTTGGTGATGCCGATCCTCCCAGAGCTTGAGAGATGTCCGCATCGGGCCAGCCTTGAGACGAAAGCTCCCTCGAGATTACATCGTCAGTTTTTCCCGCACTACGTGCTGCCTGTATAAAATCGCTAAGTTGTGACATGGGTTTATATAGTTCGTCGCATACCCACGTAGTATACGCCATCCACTCGCGGGCCTATCAACAGCCAATACCGATAATAACGAAACGAGGCCCGCGAGGGTCTCGTTTCAAGCGTAGTCTCTCGAAAGAGACTAGCCGACTAACATCAAAATTCCGATAACGAGCGCTGAGAGGGCGCACACGGGGCGAGAGTACTTAATCGGATAGAAGTGACCGATACCAAACGACAAGAAGAAAACTATTTCTGCAATATTGAGTAGATCCATTGTTATAAATAAAGAGATTTGGTTAACAGCATCGACCCTTCTCTTAATTATACGCCCTCTCCTAAGAAAGTTGACGGGAGATGTGGATAAAGCAAAAAAGAAAAGCCCCGCCGGTAAGGGCGGGGCAAACGGTCTGCGACTCAGAACGAACGGTTGGAGATGCTCGAGGGCATCCTGTCGCCGAAGGTGTCGCCGGTTGGCGAAGGCTGCTCTCGCTTGCTCTTCTTGAGCTCAGGCTCGGAGAGCTCGACAATTTTCGGCCCCGTGCACTCGCGGAGATCGAAATCGCACGCCCTGATGGCCTCCTTTGTCTTCTTCGCCAGTCCCGCCGGTTGAATCGTGACATGGAAACAACCGTTGATGTGGCGAATGAACTCGATCGCCATCCCCGTGAACCCACTGGCCTTGGCGGTGACCTGAGTTCCGAGAATGTCGACGGGTACCTCCACCTCCTCGAAGTCGGAGTCCTTCACCTTCAACCGCCTGTCAGCGAGCAGAAGCTTTTTGACCGGGGTTCCTTCGTCATCCAAGCCCTTAGGCTGGAAGATATACCGAACGGTGTCGTCCATGCCGAAGACCCAGTGCGTGAGGGTTCCTTCGAGTTTGGTGGCGGTATCCGCGCAAACGGTGCCGAGTTTGAGTACTCTGAGTTTCACGATGAACTCTCCTGTGGTTGTGAGTGGTTGCAAAGAACGCTACGGACAAGATATATAATAACAAAATTATCTTGTTTCGTCAAGACCTCCGCATTCCCTTCCTCACACCCACGCCGCCCGCAATGACGACGAGAAGTCCGAGCAGTTGTGCTCCAGGACTATCGTCAGCTCCGCCAAACACAAATAGAAAGACTCCGAATGCTATTACGAGAATAGAACCAAGAAGTTTTTTATTCATCGTAGGATTACGAGCGTTTTAATTTACCGAGGGCAAAGTAGATCATCAAGGCAAGAAGCGTCCAGTAGAATGTGAGAACGATACCAACAAATGGAGGCGGAGCGTCCTCTTGCCTCATAGAATCAATGAGGGGCGCCACGGGCCCCAGTAACACAATTTTGATAGGAAATAGCACCGTGGATACTACACCCTTCCAAGCGACTGGTGAGTCGCCACCAGTTCTAAGAATTGAGTCGGGAAGCTTGGGGAATCCTCGAACACCCGTTGTTCCTAAGAGTGAGGTGGAAATGAAAAGAAAGACAAACCCCGAGATAAGGAAGAGTAGGATAAATTTTTTCCTTGAGATATTCATGTGCTTTCGATTATATCATTGTTACCGCTCCGCAATTTCCTTAAGCTTCGCGAGCGCCTTGGGCCACATATCCTCGAACATGCCCTTATAGTCGTCCGGAATGTTCGTGAGCTCTATCGAAACTTCTGTGCCACCGTTGTTGTCGGCAAAAGCATAATTTTCGTACACCGCCTTGTCTTCGTCGTATGGCTTCTCGACGCCGTCCCGAATTTCACCCAAATGCTTTATAGATACAAACTCATACGGGCGATTTTCTGCGATTTCGGAAAACATACCGCCTTCACCCTGCTTACCCTCCGGATCGGGACCGAGGAATTGAATCTTCTCCCCTTTCTCCCAGCTCCCTTTGTAATATGAGCCGGGACTAAAAGGCTCTGTCCACTCGCGATATGTCACATCTTCAAGCATCGTGTTCCAAACCTTCTCCCTCGGTGCGTTGATAGTAATTGAAAAATGTAATGTTTGCATAAGACTATTGTATCACCCAAAAACAAGTATGCCAGTCAGATAGCATACCTAGCGCTAGTGTCTTTACGGAACCCATGTGGGTCCCGTTTAGTTTATGCTCCGGAGCCAGGACTCGAACCTGGAACCTTGTCGTTAACAGCGACCTGCTCTACCATTGAGCTACTCCGGAATATGTTGTATAAGTGTCCTACTGCGAGTGTGAGTATATCGCAGAAATAGAGTTCTTTCAAGGAGGTTCCATGGCGCGACTAATCGTAGATACGGGTCCCATGTTTGGGGGCAAGAGCTTAAAATTGATCGACCGAATGCGTGAGGCAGAATTTCAAGAACAAGGCGTTGTCGCGGTTCGTCCTGAAACCGATAGGCACCCTGAACCGTTCATTATCGCGCGCCGTGTCATCAAAGGCATCGCTCAGGACGCTACGAAGTACCCTGCGCGAATCATCGCAACTCGCCGTGAATTTCGCGCCACGTGGAGTGATCCGTCGATATCCTTCATGGGCGTAGATGAAGGCCAGTTTTTTCCGGGATGGCTCGTCGCAGAATTGAAGGCCGCCCTTACTCAGCGGTGCCGCGAAGACTTTACAATGGCGGTTGCAGGACTAAATCTCGACTACGCACGTCGACCATTCAGATCGATGCCGCAAGTCATGGCACTATCAACAGAAGATGTGCATGTATGGCCCGGCGTTTGTATGAAGTGCAAGGGTCGATACGGTCCCGGCCTCTACACACAACGTACACGTGGTGGGACGAGCATCGTTCAACCTGGCGATGTCGGTGACTACGAGGTCAGATGCGGCGTATGTCACTACATTTTTTCAGAGTAATCCACGGTCCCTTCGGGGGCCGTTTTTAGTTGTGTGGTATACTTTCCCTACATGGCTCGTCGACGACTTCACCATCGCATCTCCTACTTTGCATCAAGCTTTGGCACAGTGTTTGCACTCGTACTTATATGGCGAGGCATCTGGTATGTTATGGATTGGGTCGACAAAGCCCTCCTTGGAGGCGATACCACCATCACCGCCGTCGGCGGCATTATCTTCGGTATGCTCATACTCTACTTGCCCGATCGAGACCTCTCCGAATTGCGCAAGCTCTAAAGCTCTGCGGCAACAACGACACGATTCTTCCCCTGTTGCTTGGCTTGATACATGGCTTCATCGGCGCGCTTAATGAGCGCGTCCAGCGATGCATCTTCAGTACGATATTCGGCAACGCCGAAGCTTGCCGTGAGATTGAGTGTGATATCTCCATGGACACAGGGAGTAGCGGCGAGCTTGGCTCGTAATTTTTCTGCGGCAATCATTGCCCCACTCGCAGAAACAGCATGGAGCGCCACGACAAATTCCTCTCCTCCGAATCGCGCAAGAATATCACCTTGGCGCACTAAGCTAGTAAAAACACTGGCTACATGCTTGAGTGCTGCATCTCCGGTCGCGTGATTATAGGTATCATTAATACTTTTGAAGTTATCGACATCAATGAATATCACCGAAAACGGAATGCGAATACCATGACGACGCTCAGTGCTGTGATGTCGGCGAATAAACTGAAAAATATTCTCTACACGATCAGTAAATCCCCTCCGATTGAGCATGCCCGTGAGCTCATCGAAATACACGATACTCCGAAGATGTTCGAGCTCAGCCTCAAGCTGACTAATCCTGTCATCTGCCATGTTAATAATTCTTTAATTTCTCTACGTTGGTATGCTGGCGAATCTTGTCGAGTGCTTTTGCTTCAATCTGACGAATACGCTCGCGCGTGACTGAGAATACTTTTCCCACCTCTTCGAGCGTATGCGTGACTCCATCGGTGAGTCCGAATCGCATGTCGAGAATCTTCTGCTCTCGTGGCGTAAGATCATTTACGATTTCGGTGATGTACTGCTTGAGAATCTTACGTTGCGCTGACACGGCTGGTGAAATCGTATCCTCATCGGGCACGAAGTTTGCCAGTGACGAATCATCGTCTTCATCGCCTACGGGCGCCTCGAGCGAGACGGTATCTTGAGAAATCTTGATAATGTGGCGAATCTTGTCGACTTCAATGCCCATTTCGGCGGCGGTCTCTTCAGGGAGTGGGTCGCGACCCAAATCTTGCACCAAACGACGCACCACTTGCTGGTATTTGTTGATGGTCTCTACC
>CAYZIF010000021.1:0-10639 GCA_964478355.1 uncultured Candidatus Saccharibacteria bacterium | reverse complement strand
CTCCCAGTGGTGATAAAACTCAATCACACCCGAAATATCAGGCGCAACGGACCCATGAGGATTAGTAGGTATCCCCCACTCACGCAATGCCACGTACTCGTCGGCGTGCGTCGCAACATCACCACCATAGGAACCATCCTCTCCAACAATTGAGTACGCGTAGAATGACAATTTTCTTCCGGCGGTCACGGAAGGGTCGAGCTGGCGAATTGTTCCTGCGGCAAGATTTCGAGGGTTCGCATACACCTTCTCATCTCCCTCTTTGAGCTTTGCGTTGATACGCTCGAACTCACTCTTTTTGAGAAACACCTCACCACGCACAAGAAGAAGTTTTGGGACGGGTCGCGCTGAACTAAGAAGTCGTAGTGGAACCGCTTCAACGGTCTTGATATTCTGCGTCACATCTTCTCCAATCATGCCGTCGCCTCGAGTTGATGCTTGCACCAGAAGTCCATCCACATAGCGAAGCTCGATGGCTAATCCGTCCATCTTCAGGTCACAGTAGAATCCTCCTGTATAGGGATGTCCAAGGTAGTTCTCCAGCCGCTCCAGCCACGCACGAACATCATCCTCCGAGAATGCATCGTTGAGCGATACCATACGACCAGGATGCTGCACTTTCTGGAATCCTTCGAGGGGTTTTCCAGCAACCCGCTGTGTCGGAGAATCGGGAGTTATGAGTGTTGGATATTCTGTCTCAAGGTCAAAAAGCTCTTTCTTTAAAGAATCCAGAGCATCGTCAGAAATCTCACTCCTATCCAGTACGTGATACTGGTATCGGTGGTGGTTGATGAGCTGACGTAACTTCTCAATGCGTTCGCGCGCAGAAGCGGTGTCCATAGTGTCCCTCCACTCTACCGTGCTTATTGACTGATTTCCAGTGCGCGACTCACGCCACGATACGTGCCCGTCACACGAAACGTGAAAGAGCCGCCTGACATGACTGAGCAATTATTCGTCACATCGGAGGATCCGCTCGCAATAACATATGTCGCACCACTTGAAAGTGTAAGTAGTGACTGTTGCGCACCCGAACGAGCCTCATAGAGACATCGCTCAGCAGCACTATCAGCTGCATAGATTGCGACAGTAGAGTCTACTGCCGCACGCGAACGCTTGAGCTTACCGATAAACAGTCCGGTAAGGGAGATGCCGATAGCTAGCATAATCGACATAGTGAGCATCGAATATATAATGATAGAACCTCGCTGTGAGTGTAATTGGTTCATTGTTCGTTAATTACTAATTAACTCCTCCGTCAAATCGCGAGATACGATTGTCGATTGCAGTGAGACGGAAACAACATCGCCAGGCTTCCCCGCGCTCGCCTGTAGCGTAATAGGCATTGTCACTCGAATCTGCTCCTGATCAACTCCTGAACCTGACACGCAAAAAGCGAAATTTGTAACATCAACATCCGAAGAAGTAATGGGTTCTGCGCTCCCACCTTTTATGTCAGAGATTCGGGTAATGATACCAACGTCCGATACGCGCTCATAGGTGTACGTTACCGTCCCATTTACTGGGTGCTCCAGCGTGATTGTTCTTGTTGAGATATCAGGAGGGTTACAATCTGTATTGCCACTCGTGATCGTGCTCACGCGTACCTCACGAGCAATAGACTCGAGCACGAACAGAGCATTTTCTTGTATCTTCTGGTATCCCGTCGCACGACGCTGAAGCTCGAGAGAATTGGAGTAGAGTTGCGTTACGCCTATCATTACAAATGCAAAAACTGCTGAAGCCATGAGAACCTCAATAATCGTAAATCCTCGCTGTGTTCGAAGCGTATTCATTGAGCCCAATTATAGAGATGATACTCGAGCGTAGTGCTCCTTGCGATTGAGCGTTCTTGCCATGACACCACACTGCTAATGATGATCTCGTCTGCGGTCGCAGTTATGGTAACCGTTCGATCAAATACTGTATCCGCTCCAGTAGAATATTGATACAAGCCGGTAGATGGATCTAACTTGAGAGGCGTCCCCGCAACAACCCCAGTTACTGGCCCAACACTATCGTGCTGAAATACACATCCCGATTCGCACCCCCCAAGCCCCGCGGAAAATGCAGCGCCAGAAAACCAGTTCGCATCTCGTATTGCTCGTACAACCTCTACCCCCTCTTGAGCGAGATTGGCCGCGATAAGGGAGTTCTTGATTCGATTGGACAATTGCAAGGCGCTGCTTGAAAGTAAAAAGGTGGGCACGAGCGCCGTCGTTAACAACGTAAGCGCGATAAGCACCTCAACGAGTGTGAACCCTCGCTCATGCGACGCATTATTGTACCGTGATAACTCCAGCGGTTGTGACATGGATTCGTTTACAATCTGATGAGGAAACCATCGGAGGACATGCTGCGCCAATCTTACGAACCGTGATATCGGTCGATGTATTTGGTAATTGTTGCGAGACCCCACAGGGACTACTCGTACAGATATACGTCACAGGGTCTGGCGGCTGAAAAAATATATCCGCCGCGGGAAGAACCATCTCCACAGTACCACCTGAAAAAACAGTGGACCGGACAATCTCATCACTTCCATCATTGTATGCGCGATCATGTTGTATGTCATCGGCGCAATCTATTGCGCTGGAGTCAGGTCCCGTATATACCAGATACCCTGTGGCTGTAAAATGTATACCAAATCCGCATCGATGCTGACTGTCATATTCTGCTCCCGCAAGCGCAAGTGATTGTGCTTCACGAATCGCATCAACTACTGCGAGCCGCGATTGATCGACGTTAATGCGAAAGCGAGAAAAATTCTGTGCCATAAATCCTGATAGCATCATAATCATGCTCATGACCACTAATATTTCTGCTAGGGTAAATCCGCGTTGATTGTTCATCGTAAGACAGGAGTCAAGAGCCCGCTCAAAAACATGACGGGGCCCGGTACAAACATCGCAAGGATTCCAGCGGCTGTCCAAAACGATCCAAATGGTAATGCGGTCTTGGGACTGGCACGACGAAACAATATCAACACGACACCAATAAGCCCGCCTGACCAAATAGCAATGAGCGTAACCCCGATAGTTGCTGGGAATCCAAACAGTAACCCGATAACGACTGCGAGCTTCACGTCACCAAGCCCGAGCCAGCGACCACGCGATACCACGTACAAAAGCCCAAACACCGCAGCAAGAAGTGTGCCCGTTGCCAGAGCGTTGATGAGTAAATCGGGACGCATACTCACCAATCGCAGAGCAACTACCACGCCTAGCGGAAAAATAATTACATCAGGCAACATCTGATGTTTCAAATCGAAGAAAAAGAGTGCTACTAAGGCAAAGAGAACGAGGTAATCTACTGCGTACCACCCTGTCGGAACGCCAAATAGATATGCGTATGCTCCAAACACAGACGCCATAGCAATCTCTAGGGCTGGATACAAAATCGAAATCGGCGCTTTGCAATAACGACATTTTCCACGCACAAATATCCAACTCACCAGCGGAATCAAATCGTACCACGCAAGCACGTGCGAGCAGTGAGGACAGTGGGAACGACCAGCAGCAACACCTCTCCATGCTGGCCAGCGCTCAATGAGCACGCTCAAAAAACTACCGAGCACAAGTCCGAGAGCAATAGCGCCAATAATTACCATACCCCTAGTATACCAGAAGACCCGCCGAAGCGGGTCTTCTGCATCTGAAGCAGAGAGAAGAATTACTGCGTACCCTGATCGTATACGCAATCATCACCAGCAGAAGTACAAGCCTCCACGCCTCCATCTCGGCATCCAGCAACGCCAACGATAGCATCAGTGAGGTCAGAATCGGCATTGAGCGCAGCCGCATCTTGCTCCAACTCAGCAGAAACCTGATACCTCAAACCATTTACGCAGTAGACATAAACATAGGTTGCGTTGTTTAAGGGGTCTGTTGGTGGGACTCCACTTGAGAAGTATGGACCAGTATCTGAGAGAAGCGCAGGATAGGTACCATTATTATCTTCGTAGTATTGCTCGATTGCACTTCTGTACTGTGCAATATCTGCGATACGCTTGGTATCACGGGCACGGGCACGGGCAGTACCTAACTGCAACAATACGAGGGTTGCCAACACGCCGATAATGGCGATAACAACCAAGAGCTCAACGAGAGTGAATCCTCGTTCCCCTTTTCTGCTTTTTTCCAATAGACTCCTTAAATAGTGCATGCGAGTTTCATTAGCATTACCTTCTCACTATATACCCACCCACTTCCCATGCAATAGGCGGTTATCAACATTATGAAACACCAGTGAGAGAGTACATCGGCAAAAGAATACTCGAGACGAGAATGGCGACGCCCAAACCAAGAATGACCACCAATACTGGTTCGATAAGAGAGGTAATACTGTCCAGACGATTCTCCGATTCAGTTCGATAGAATTTACTCACATGACCGAGCATGTAGTCCATCTTACCCGTACGCTCTCCTATGGCAATCATAGATGCCATCATCGATGGAATCTGCTGCTTGTGCTGACGAAGCACATCAGAGATTGACCCTCCCCCTCTAACTTCTTCTTCGGCTTGAAGTAGAATATCCCGATACTCGGCATGATCTACAATGTCAGCGGTAATACGGAGCGCGTCCAGAATCGCAATGTCAGATTTAATGAGCGTTGAAAGATTTTCGGCAACACGAGCAAGATAGATGGATTTCATAATGACACCAATCCCCGGCATCTTTATTTTCGATCGATCCCACCAGAGCTGTCCCTCGGGTGTGCGCATCCATTGATAAGCTCCAATCATAATAACTCCTACATATGCAATGACGAGAATTATGTATTGATTAACGAAATCAGTGAGCCAAATCAAGGCGCGCGTCGTAATAGGAAGCTGAATGTCTCCAGCCTCTTTAAAAATCACGAGGAGTTGTGGTAATACAAACAACATCATCACTAACGCCACCACAATCATGGCGAATACCACAAAAACTGGGTACGCCAACGCATTGCGCACCTTACTCATAACTGCCTGACTTCGCTCAAGGTAATCCGCTAAATACAGGAGAGACTGCTGAAGCTTACCCGACGCCTCACCGGAGCGAACGAGCTTGATGTAAAACTGCGAAAATAATTTTGGATGCTCAGAAAACGCAGCTGACATCTGCATGCCTCCCTCAAGGTCGTGCTCGATATCGGTGACGATTTTCGCAAACGCAACATTATCAGTCTGGAGCGCCAGCGTGCGCATACCCTCGGCCAATGGAACATCTGCCTCAATAAGCGTGGAGAGTTGCCGTGTAAAAATAACAACGTCTTTTGTTTTTGGCTTATTGAATCGTGCAAGAATGTCTGCAGAAAATACACTCGTCTGAGTTGAATCAATATCAAGCACCATCAACCCACGCGACTGCAACTCAGAAACTGCAACGTTCTCATCAGCGGCCTCAATGAGGCCGGTAACTATTTTTCCATCCTGCGATTTTACTCGATAAGAAAATTGCATACATTATACTTTTTGCTCTGGAGTCTCCTCCTCTTCTTCGGGAGCACCCTGCGCAACCTCCAAAAGTTCTTGGAGGTTACAGGTGCCGTCCAGAACCTTCATGATACCGTCTTGAAACATAGTGACCATACCCTGTCGAACTGCTTCTGCGCGCAATGAGGACTCAGAAAGATCGCCGAGAATAATTTTCTCCAATTCGTCGGTCATCTTGAGCATTTCGTAGATACCAATACGACCCTTGAATGCTTTTCCTCCACACTCCTTGCAGGGGTTTTCCTTATTGGGACGATATATCTCATACTGCGGCTTTGCATACGCAGCTTTGAGCTCAGGTGGCATGGCGACTAACGCCTCATTGATAATCTTGACTTCAATGTCAGTAGCAATGTCTTTGAGCTTACAGGTTGCGCAGAGTCGGCGCATCAATCGTTGTGCAACCGCAAGACTCATAACTGGTGGTAAAAGGTATCGCTCAATTCCCATGTCTACCAAGCGAGGAATAACACCAAGTGCATCATTGGTGTGCAGTGTCGACAACACGATGTGACCCGTGAGGGCGGCCTGCACCGCAAGACCCGCTGTCTCCCTATCGCGAATCTCACCAACCATAATCACATCGGGGTCTTGGCGCAAGATAGAACGAAGTCCATTTGCAAAAGTATATCCGATTTCTTCATGTGCCTGCGATTGATTCACTCCTTCGATAAAGTACTCGATAGGGTCTTCGAGTGTCACGATATTGATCTCATCAGTATTCATCTGCTTGAGCATACCAGCGATAGTCGTGGATTTTCCGGAACCTGTTGGTCCTGTAATCAGAATGATTCCGTACGGCTTCCCTATCGCCTCTTGCAAAAGGTCATTACTGCGACCCGTAATACCTAAGCCCGCCAAATCGATGCGATTAGAGAGTGGGTCCAAAATACGCATCACCACCTTCTCTCCTGACTTTGTAGGAAATGTACTGACGCGAAAATCATACTTTGTCTTGCTCTGCATAATACTGAAACGTCCATCTTGAGGAACACGCGTCTCATCAATCTTGAGCTTAGAGAGAATCTTAATGCGCGTTACGACTGCAGATTGGAGACTCTTGGGAATCTTCAGTACTGTCTGAAGAACGCCATCGATACGAAATCGAGCTCGCGTAAACTCATCAAACGGCTCGATGTGAATATCAGATGCCCTACTATCAATACCTGAGAGTAGTAGCGCGGAAACAACTTTGGTAACAGGACTTTCGGCGGTAATTTGCGTAAGATCGAGCTTAGCTTCTTCCTTGTCTATATCTTTTTCTGCCTCTTCAGCAATCGATTGCAATGCCTTACCAACTTCACCGGTAAGCGACTTAAACTTTTTTAGTGTCGTCGTGAAATCCTTATACGTAATAACGTACTTCTCGAGCTTAAGACCTTTATCGGCCGCAATAAACTTGAGCGCCTCAAGCGCATTGATATCCTCAGGGTCGAGCAACCCCGTCTTGAGCACGCCATCCCCTACTGCAAAGGGAACGACTCGGTAAAAACCTGCGACATCTTCACTGATTTCTTTAAACGCCTTCGGATCAGGTTCGATTTGCTCTAAATCAATAAGCGGCATGCGATAGAGCTCACTCTTGAGTTTTGCAAGTTCAGTATCCGAAATAATCTTTGACTCAATCAGCGCTGAGCCAATATCTTTTTGATCCTTCACCGCACCAGCAACAAGCGTATCAGCGTCTTCTCGAGAAAGGCGACCGCTACGCACCAATTCGTTGATGAGGGTTTGAGGGACTTTTCCAGGCATAGCGATGAATTACTGAAACGGGTTACTCTTGCCACCAGTTGCGGAATCAACAGGCAACGAGCCAAATACCTGAAGCGACTTGAACACTTCAGAATTCACAATTGATTCATCGATACGGGCAGTGCGAAGAGATTGAAGCGCAGCTGTTTGGAGCTCTAGCTCAAGTGGCTCAATATTTGCTGTGGCATCACTTCCTGTCGAATAGAGGAAGCCCATGACAAAGCCGAGAATCATAATGAGATAGATGAGGAGTTTATTTTCTCGATTCGTTGCCATGTTATTTACTAAAATAGGTATCAGCTCGAATGTTAAATGCGAGGACACCAGGCTGTTTACCTTGAGAAATCTCTAAGGATTGGATATTCAAAATTCGAACGTATGACTCCAAATCTCTAAGGAACGCGATGAGTGCCGTGTACGAACCAGACATTTCAAGAATAATGGTTGTCGTTTCGTAAGCGCTCTCCGGTTTCCCCTTCTCTTCGGTGAATTGGATTGTAGTAATTTGAAGCCCCGATCGCGTAGCAATTACTTCGCTGGCTGACACTAGCTCTGCAGTGCTCTTTTTCACTGGTATAAGCGATATGAACGTACGACCAACAGGGCTTTGTATTACCTTTTGATACTTTGCATACTCTGCTTTGAATTTCTCTAAGATATCAGTGCGCTCTTGAAGTACTTGCTCATGCTCAGCAAGTGATGCCCGCAATGCGCCCATCTCTGCCCACGAGCTAACAATGGTAGTCCAAAAGAAGAAGAGTGCGATTGCAACTGTAAATGCTCCAAAGATATTTTTCGGATTCATAGTTTTGGCTTAGGAGAGGGAGTTGCCTTCATGAGCATTATCTTTGGATCAATAAAGATTTCCCCTGAAAACTTTATTCCACCCGTTGAAAGTGTCTCAATTTTCCCGATAGTAAAATCTTTCACGCCTGATGCTGCGGAAAAGGCGGCGAGCTGCTTTGCGACTGTCGCGAAATTATCAGCGGTTGCGATAAAAGCGATACTATTTTTTGCAAGTTTCGCATCGATATTAAGGAACTTCACAGACGTCTGCGTCATCTGCTCAATCCGCTTAAACGCCTGCGTCCAGTACAGCTTCGTGTCGAGTAACTGCTTCATAATTTTTGACTGCTTTGAAGCAGTAATGAGCACTTTTTCCTGCTCACGATCACGCGCTTTCTCTCCGGTCACAATACTTGCTTTGACGACATCAATTTGATCGGAAAGACTCCTCTTGTAACTTCCTAAGATAGCGCTCGCCACAAGTATCAGGGCGCTTAGTACGAGTGCAATATAAAAATATTTGTTGCCGCTGGTATACGAACGCAACGTCGGACGACGCTCGGACTCTGGCAGTAGTTGTACCCCTCCTTTATATGGCATCCGCGTGTATGACTTTAGTATATCATGTCTCTCGCATCGCAGCCCCCACCGCAACTGATATCGTATTGCTCAATGTCTGGGTTAGTGGAGCTAACTCTTGCGGATAGATGAGCCGAGCAAATACATTGCCAATAAAAACATCGCGCGAGATGCGATCTTTCACGTATTGCGAAAGTCCCGGCGTATTTGCCAATCCTCCAATGAGCACGATACGACTAATGCGCTGGCCTTTCGATTGTTCGAACGACTCAATGGTTTTTTTCGTTTCGAACACCATCATATCCACCAATGGCATCATCGCGGCACGCACTTTATTTTCAGGACTATCAATGAGACCGTATTTTCTCTTCAGAGCCTCGGCTTGTTCTTCGCTCACCGAAAGAGCACTGGCAATTGCTTTGGTCATCTCGTAGCCACCAATCTCGTAGTTGTGGCCGAGTCGTTCGTAACCCTTGCTCACAATGACAATCGACGAACTTCGCCCTCCGATATTAACAATCGCCGTGAGTGCCAAATCATTTCCCAACAGTGCGCGCACAAGACTTGAGTTCTCAAGTTCCAAAGCAACCAAATCAACGCCGGCTATCTTCATGATGCGCTGGTATCGCGCGGTATCATCCTTGGGCACTGCGG
Organism: uncultured Candidatus Saccharibacteria bacterium; assembly: GCA_964478355.1. GTDB lineage: Bacteria > Patescibacteriota > Minisyncoccia > 2-02-FULL-40-12 > GWA2-44-9 > JAGOPO01. Next base: position 1,389 of record CAYZIF010000021.1, on the reverse strand, counting down.
CAAGAAACACTTCTACAGTTACCGATGTCCCCTCTGGCACCGGACCCTTGGGAATCGCGGTAGCGCCATCCTTATCATCAACAACACCAATGATAGACCAATCGAGTACCACTTGATCGATAGGGACAGGAATATATTTTCGTGCTTCAAAAGGAATTGTCTTAGCAAGCTCTTCTTCGCTGACGTAAGGCATCTCAATAACGGTCGCAAACGTTGAAAATGATGACACCGATGCAACCGCGCGACGACTCTTCATGCCTGCACGCACTAAAATATCTTTGATGGCCTGCGCAATCTCAGCATCCGAGAGGTCCATAATCGACTTAGGAGTTCCTGCGTCACCGTCGGATGAGCGAAGTTCGTAGATACCGTAGTTGACCAGCTTCCATCGCCCCGACTCTTGGCTTACCTCGACAATTTTTATCGCAGAGGTACCAATATCAATTCCCAATCTATTTTTGGGTGTGAAGACACCAAAGAAATCAAACAGATTGAATGCCATAGATAAATCCAGTATACCATGTGCACGCACTCATACGTCACCACTGTGGACACCCTGCACCGCATCACGGCATATCTCACAGAACTCCTCTGGCCTCCACGGTGCGCCGCGTGTGGTCGTGGAACCCAACCTGCCTGTAGCGGATGTCTTGCGAGCCTGGCGCCCGCGCGCTCTCATCGACCCTCTCGGTATGCGTACATCGACCGTCTCATGAGCGCCACCTCGCTAACACCCGTAGTCGAATCCTTTGTCTACGCGCTCAAGTACCACGGTGTTCACGCTCTTGCTCTGCCACTGGCTGACCGGCTCTGCGACCTTCTCTGTCTTCGCCGCGAGACGTCGGCTGTATTCGGCCCCAATCCCCTCATCATCCCTGTACCTCTCCATGAATCGCGCCTGCGGGAACGAGGATTCAATCAAGCAGATCTTTTAGCACAGCGCATAGCATCCACCACGGCCATGATTCTCAACACGACCTCACTGACCAGAATCCGCCCCACCCACCAACAAGCGAAAACCTCAAACCGCGCAGAACGTCGAGATAATATGAAAGGCGCCTTCGCGGTATGTGACGCAAGCGCGGTTCTCGACCGTGACATCGTTCTCGTTGATGACATCTGCACCACAGGCGCAACGCTCGAAGATTGTGCCCGCGCACTCAAAGAAGCAGGAGCGCGAACGGTATCCGCGCTCGTCCTCGCCCACGGTTGAAAAGAGAGTCAAATCGTGGTAGAATATCATTTAGGTCCGCAGAAACAATCCCATACTGGAGACGTGTCAGAGTGGTCTAATGTACCTCTTTGCTAAAGAGGCAGGGGTTAACGCCCCTCGGAGGTTCGAATCCTCCCGTCTCCGCCAATAGAAGAAAATCTCGAAGCTTGGTATAC
>CAYZIF010000020.1:0-11367 GCA_964478355.1 uncultured Candidatus Saccharibacteria bacterium | reverse complement strand
CTACTAATCCGCACGGGTCCGTTGCGCCTGATATTTCGGGTGTGATTGAGTTTTATCACCACTGGGAGCAGAAGCGTGACGCACTCGATTACGAATTCGATGGAACAGTGATATCAGTCAATGAGAATGAGGTGTACCGAAGCGGAGGTATTGTTGGTAAGACTCCTCGTGGAGCGATAGCATTCAAGTTTGCTCCTCGACAGGCACAAACTATCGTCGAAGATATTATTGTGCAGGTTGGACGAACGGGCGTACTGACACCTGTTGCAGTGCTGAAACCAGTCAACATTGGTGGGACAATGGTCTCACGAGCAACACTGCATAATATGGATGAGATTGAGCGACTTGGTGTGAAGATTGGCGATACAGTGATTGTGGGTCGAGCGGGGGATGTAATCCCCGATATTTTACGCGTGCTTCCTGAATTGCGAACGGGTCGTGAAAAAGCATTTCACATGCCAAAGCACTGTCCCGCGTGTGGCGAGTCGGTCGCGCAACTTAAAGAGCAAGTCGCATTTCGATGTGTAAATAGCGAGTGCCCCTCTAAGCGTCGTGAAGCCGTGTATCATTTTACAAGTCGTCACGCGCTCAATATCGATGGGGTTGGTCCCAAGATTATTGACGCACTGATGGATGCTGGACTTATTCAGGATGCTGCAGATTTATATACACTTGCACCAGAGTCGCTCGAGAATCTTGATCGATTTGGTCCTGTTTCGAGCGCCAATGTGGTCGATGCTATTGCACAGCGTCGACAGGCGCCTTTACATCGATTTATCTATGGACTAGGCATTGAGCACGTTGGCGAAGAGACAGCACGAGCGTTAGCAACTCATTTTGGGACGCTCCAGCGACTCCACGACGCAACCCCTGAAGAGCTCGAAGCAGTGCCCGATATTGGCCCCGTGGTATCCAAGAGCATTCTCCACTGGTTCTCGCTTTCCTACAACAAAAAATTATTAGAAAAGTTCATGCAGGTTGGATTTGTAATCAAGCCAGAGCAGGGTGTGACCAAGGGTCCGTTGAGTGGAGCGACCTTTGTCGTAACAGGCACCCTCGAGAACATGAGTCGTGACGAAGCAAAAGACGCAATCCGCGCTCGAGGAGGTACAGTGAGTGAATCGGTTTCCAAGGCAACCACCTATTTGGTCGCGGGGGAGAGCCCCGGTTCAAAACTACAAAAAGCACAGAATCTTGGAGTGACGGTCCTCGATGAGAACGCGTTCCAAAAAATCTTGAGGGATTAATAACTGTACCGTTTTGGTATACTCTAAGAACGGTAGCGTGGCGAAGAAGAACGCGCAGGGCCTGAAAACCCTGTACTCGGTGGGCTGAAACTCCCACCCGCTGCTTCCATACCCTCAGAGAATCTGAGGGTTTATCTTCGTCAATATCCGTGGTACGATGCCGAATATGGTGACTGATAAAGAAGTAGAGCGCATCGCTAAATTGGCGCGTATTGAGCTCACCCAAGAGATGCACGCACGCTTGAAGCGCGATCTTTCGAGCGTGCTCGATTATATTGCGCTTCTCGAGGAAGTCGACACATCAGGAGTGGAGCCACTCTATCAGGTGACGGGACTTCAGAATGCAACACGTCTCGATACGCATCGTGGAGATTTTGTGATGGACGCGCCTCTCGTGGAGCGACTTATCGATCAAGCGCCAGCGAATCAGTCGGGCATGATAAAGGTAAAATCAATTAAAGCATCATGAGAGATTTGGGTTTTACGATTGCATCGGCACGCGAAGCATTTGCTTCCGGAGCGCTTACCCCCGAGCGTTTATTTGAGCATTATCAACAGCGTATTGGTGAGCACAACGGTGAATTGAATGCATACCGACCAACGGCGTTCTCGTATAAGGCTCGAGAGCTTGATAGTTCGGTGCTCACGGGTATTCCTTACGCGCTCAAGGATAATATGCTTGTTGCGGGGAGTATCGCTACCGGTGGTTCGAAAATTCTTGAAAACTATGTGAGCGCATACGATGCGACCGTGTACCAAAAGCTTGATGCTGCTGGAGCTCAATTACTTGGCAAGACCAACATGGATGAGTTTGCTATGGGCTCATCAGGAGAAAACAGTGCCTATGGTGTTGTGCGAAATCCTTGGGACACCTCGCGCGTTCCAGGCGGGAGTTCTGCGGGTTCGGCGGCAGCGGTAGCGGGGGACTTGTGCGTCTTCTCGCTTGGCTCGGATACAGGAGGCTCTATTCGGCAACCCGCCGCTTTGTGTGGTGTGGTTGGTATCAAGCCAACGTACGGTCGCGTTTCACGTCATGGTCTTATGGCCCTTGCGTCTTCGCTGGACCAGATTGGAACATTTACCAAAACAGTGCGTGACGGGGCTCTGGTTCTGAGCGCTATTGCAGGACATGACAAATTTGATTCGACAACTGTTCCTCGGGATGTGCCCGATTACGTAGATGAGTTGGAGAAAGATATTACCGGTCTACGCGTCGGTATTCCCAAGGAGTATTTTGGTGAAGGATTAGCGTCAGAGGTTCGTCAGCGCGTTGAAGAAGCTATTGCGAACCTCCAGAAGCGAGGAGCAATTACCGTGCCCATATCTCTTCCGCACAGCAAGTATGCGTTGGCGGTTTACTATATTGTTCAGCCATCAGAGTGTGCTGCAAATTTGTCTCGATACGATGGCATCCGCTATGGCCACCAGTCATCGCAGGCGACTTCATTGGCAGAAGTGTACACAAAGAGTCGTGCAGAAGGATTTGGAGCAGAACCAACACGACGTATTATGTTGGGGACCTACGCACTCTCCTCGGGGTATTTTGATGCCTATTATATGAAGGCTCAGAAAGTTCGCGCACTCATTCGACAGGATTTTGATCGAGCGTTTGAGCAGGTTGATGTTATTGCAGGGCCAACAGCTCCTACGGTCGCCTTCAAGATTGGAGAGAAAGCCGACGATCCACTAGCGATGTATCTTTCTGATATTTATACCGTCCCAGTAAATCTCGCGGGTATTCCAGCTCTCTCGGTGCCGTGTGGTGTTGGCGCAGAATCAGGATTACCCGTTGGGATACAGTTTATCGGTAATGCATTTCAAGAGGCAAAAATTTTAAACGTTGCATGGCATGTGGAGCAATCATTGAATACTCAAGAATGATCTACGAGCAAATTCCTACCATCATGATTGATACCGTTCGCTCGCTCTATCGCCCGAGCTATATTGATGTGGATACGGTAGCTCCGGCGCGCATTTTTGAGAGTATGGACACGAGTGCTGTAGGTTCTTTTTTGCAGAGCGTCCTTCCTCCGTTTGCATTTGTTGCATCAGTATTTTTTGCCGGAGTTATCCTGTTTATCAAAATTCAGAAGAGTTCACTGGTGCCCGCGCCCGCATCTGTACCAGTTTCTTCAGGCACAGATACTCAAGTAGCTCCTCCGGCGGGCATATTGCGCGATAAATGGAATGCGCTCTTACAGCATCTGGACTCTACTCATGAGTCGCAATGGAAAGTTGCAGTGCTGGAGGCCGATAAGCTTGTTGATGATGCGTTGGCGCGAGCAGGGTTTCCTGGTGCGACATTTGGTGATCGCTTGAGTAATATTCAGCCCGGCATGCTTCTGTCATTAGACGGTGTGTGGTGGGCGCACAAGATACGAAATCGTCTTGCTCACGAAGTTGATTATTTCCTTCGCTATACCGAAGCTCGTCAGGCGATCGGATACTACGAGGCGGCACTCGCTGAACTTCAGCTTATATAATGATGCTTCCGTTGCTTCAAAAATTTTTAGCATCGCGAGCAGTCATTGTGATTGGTGTCGTCTTAGGCGTGAGTGCGACAGCATCAGGGTCGCTGGCGCTGTATTTTGAAGATAAAATTCTTCCCAATACATTCGTGGGCGTTGTGTCGGTAGGAGGATTATCGCGCGAAGACGCAGCGCGACGAGTAGAGGAGAGCGCAAAAGCTTTCGAGGATATTGGAATTCGCCTTGCAATTGAAGACTCGGTAGAACCAATTCGCACCGAGAGTATTGGCTTTGACGTAGATGTTGGCGGAGCTGTCGATGAAGCGTTCAGGCGGGGGCATAAGGGTTCGATGCTGACTCAACTCGGCGAGCGTATCAGTGCACTGTGGACACAGAATGCTCTGGTGGTGCCTGTAGTGTACGACGAGAAAGCGCTTACATCGCAGATAGGGGATATTGCCGAGTTGGTGGGTATTCCACGACGTGATATTCGACTCGAGACTCGCGGCACTGTCGTTTCGTTGGCAACCGACACTGCCAGTGGTCGCGTTATTGATCAGGACGAGGCGCTCCTCAAGGTGACACACGTTCTTCGTGCGCTCGATACTTCTCCAGTTGCACTCCAGCTCCGCGACGATCCACCTCGCGCCGATCAGGTTGTGGCGCGTGCTGCAGTTGCCGATGCTCAAAAGATGCTCGCACGGCCAATGGTTCTTTCCTATGAGGATCTTCAGTACTATATCTCGCGTGAGCGTATTGCATCATGGCTGGCCTCTGATTACGAGCAAGACCAGCTTCGTGCGGGCGTGAATGAAGAGATGATAAGCGCGTATGTTACTACGGTTGCCGATGCGCTCAATATCCCTCCTGTTCCAGCACACATCACCACAGAAGGAGGGCGAGTAACCGGTTTTACGCCGCCAAAGGTTGGACGAGCAGTGCAGGAAGAGAAATTAGTTGAACTGATTATCAGCACGCTAAAATCTCGAACTACCAAGAAGCCAACCGCAGATAATTTCGTGGTGCCGCTCAAATCGACCAATAGCGCACTCACGGGCCTTGATGCGGGGTCGGGCATTACTGAGCTCATCGGAAAGGCGACGACACCATTTACGGGAAGTCCTCGAAATCGTATTTCCAATATAAAAAATGGAGTGAAATTTCTCACGGGCACCATCGTTCCAGCAGGAGCGGAATTTTCGACGCTGGGAACACTCGGAACCATTGATAACACTACCGGCTATCTGCCCGAACTGGTGATTAAGGGTGATCGAACGATCCCAGAGTTTGGTGGGGGATTATGCCAGGTCTCAACGACACTCTTTCGTTCAGTCATGAACGCTGGCTTGCCGGTGACCGCACGTCGCAATCATAGCTATCGCGTCTCATACTATGAGAAGGATGGCGATGGGAAAGTCATCGGGCCAGGGTTAGATGCGACAATTTATGAGCCTAATTTAGATTTTAAGTTTCTCAATGACACTGCAACTCCCGTACTGATTATTGGGTACGTTGCAGGTGACAAGGTTACCTTTGAACTCTACGGGACACGAGATGGTCGCACGAGCACCGTTGATGGCCCTCGGACGCTTACCACGACGCCACCAGGCGATCCGGAGTATATTCCCGAACCTTCTCTTGCAGTGGGTGTGACAAAGCAGGTTGAGTTCCCGCATCCAGGTGGTTCAGCGGTAGCTACCTATACAATTTCGTACGCCGATGGCACCACCAAGACGCAAACGTTTACAAGTTGGTATCGTCGTTGGCCCGCAAAATTTCTCGTAGGCACTGGTGGCGTTATTCCTACGCCTACACCCTCACCGACTCCCGCGCTGTAATTGACACATATTTATTTTTGTGATATTAATGTGCTTTACGAAAGCTGTGCATTTCGTTCGCTAAAAATCAAGGAGAGATGGTATGGGAGACATTATCGGGATCGTCGTTACAGTCGCAGTCATCGCGGGGCTTGGCTACGGCCTCTGGGTTGGTGGAGGATTTGTCCTGGCGTTGCTAGGGACCTTTTTCGCTTTCGGATCCCCACCCTTTTGGGTTGTGCTAGCGATTGTCGTGCTGGCAATCTGGATTCTCGTTGAGGGGAAAGAAGATGGGGCTCTGGCGCTCATTCCGTTTGCCCTGTTCTGTGTGTTCACACAGTTCATCGCCAAATTTGATTTAATTGGCTGGGTGCAAGCCAACACGGGGTACGTTGCTAATCGAGCGTTCTGGTATCTAGCGCTTGGGCTCTTCTACGCACTCGGTCGCTGGGTGCTTCATGTTCGTCGCAAGGCCGAGGAGCTCGACAGGCTTGCGGTGCGGTTTAGAAAAGATCATCCCTTTGAGGGAAGTCTCGAGACTGCATCTCAAGACATTCGCTATGCGTTTAGCGAATATGTTGATGAGAGGTACAACCCCAACATCGGAGCGGCGGCATCTCATCGCTATAGCGGCTATGACGTGCAGAAGAACGGGGTCATTCCTTCATTTAGCGCCAACAAGTACACGGTGCTTCGGTGGTTCTGGTGGTGGCCCGTGAGCCTCGTGGGTTGGATGCTCAACGATTTCATCCGCGAGATCTTTTCCGCCTTCAAGCGCATGCTCCAGTGGTTCACTGATGGGGTTTCAAAACTCATCTTCGGCCAGCGAAGTAAGTACGTACTCAGCGACGCCGAAAGTGATGCGTTCCTGAAGGCGAGAAGGCAGGAAGAGTCAGGCAGACGAGAAGAAGAGGGTCGGACCAGTCGGCGAGGACCAACCACGCAGTACTAGCGTTGTCAGAGCGGGGGAGAAATCCCTCGCTTTTTCTTTTGAGGGATTGAATACAAACGTCTTGAAAAACAGGGCGTTTTTTCGTACTATGAACGGACTATGTTCGATTTCAAGGAGCGCGAAGAGGGCGTGCTGAAATTCTGGGAAGACAATAATGTCTTCGAAAAAAGCGTGGAGCAACGCAAGGGGAAGAAGTCCTTTGTATTTTTCGAGGGGCCACCAACTGCCAATGGTAGTCCTGGTATCCACCACTTCGTCTCACGAGCATTCAAAGATTTATTTTGTCGCTTTCAAGCGATGCGAGGACGTTACGTCCTTCGCAAAGGGGGATGGGATACCCACGGCTTACCTGTGGAGCTTGCAGTAGAAAAAGAGCTTGGATTTAAGAGTAAGAAAGATATTGAAACCTACGGTGTTGCGGAGTACAACCGCAAGTGTCGCGAGTCGGTGTGGAAATACAAATCCGAATGGGAACAATTTACCAAGCGTATCGGGTACTGGGTTGATTTAAAGAATCCCTACGTCACCTACGAAAATGAATATATCGAATCGCTGTGGAATATTATCGCGACGATTTGGGATAAAAAATTATTGTATCAAGCGCATCGTGTTGTTCCTTTTTGCACACGGTGCGGTACGCCACTGTCCAGTCATGAAGTCGCGCAGGGTTACAAAACCGTTACTGATAATTCGGTCTACCTCAAATTTCGAGTTGTACGCTCAAAGCTGAGGCTTCCCAAGAACACTTCAATCCTCGCATGGACGACGACTCCATGGACGCTCCCAGGGAATGTCGCTCTCGCAGTTGGTAAAGATATCCGCTACGTACTCGCGCACCATGCTGGTTCTGAAGAGTATTTTATTCTTGCCGCCGATCTTGCGCAGACGGTCCTTGGCGCTCCTCTGGCTATTGAACAAGAATTTTCTGGCGCAGAATTGGTTGGCACAACATATGAACCACTCTTTGCGGTGCGAAGTTTAAAGAAGCCAACTTCCTATAAAGTGTATGAGGCCGATTTTGTGTCTACCTCAGATGGTACGGGTGTCGTCCACACAGCGGTCATGTACGGAGAAGATGATTATCAGCTTGGAGCAAAGCTCAACCTTGTGAAACAACATACCGTTGATGAGCAGGGAAAGTTCTTCGGTGTTTCCGAAGCGCTCAACGGCCGTTACGTGAAATCGTCTACCACTGAGGCGATGATTCTTGATTCTCTCACTGAGCGAGGGTTGCTTCTCAGGACAGTGCCGTACGAGCACGAGTACCCATTTTGCTGGCGATGTGACACTCCGTTGCTCTACTACGCAAAAGATAGTTGGTTTATTCGTATGAGCGCCGTAAATAAAGAATTACTTGCCAATAATAATTCGGTGAATTGGGTTCCGTCACACCTGAAAGATGGAAGATTTGGTCAATGGATTCGAGAGGGGAAGGATTGGGCATTCTCACGTGAGCGTTATTGGGGAACGCCATTACCTATTTGGCGCACGAAGGATGGTAAGCAATCCATCGTAGTCCGTTCACTCGATGATTTGGATACCTATCGCGCTGATACACCCGCGCGCTTATGGGTGATGCGTCACGGCGAATCTACGAAAAATGTGGCAGGCATCATCGATCAAGGGCAGGGCGAGTCTCCGCTCACTGAACGAGGTCGTCAGCAGGTGCTCGGTGCAGCAACTGCTTTGAAGGGGCAACTCAAGAAGAAGCGCGCAAAGCTCGCGGTTATTATCGCATCTCCGATTCAGCGAACACGAGAAACCGCTGAACTCATGGCCAAAGAGTTGGGTATAAAGAAAGTTATCTATGACGAGCGTTTGCGAGAAATCCACCTCGGACCTTCATTGGTTGGATGCCACGACGCTAAATACCATGAACTCTATCCTCGATATGAGGACAAGTTTACGCAACGCCCGCCCGGTGGAGAGTCGCTTGAAGATTTGAAGTCGCGTATGTGGGGCGTGCTCAAGGAGTTCAACGCTGACTATGCGGGTAAAGATATCTTGGTCGTGAGTCATGAGTATCCATTGTGGCTACTTACGGATACAGCTCAGGGTTGGAGTTTGGAGCAATCAATTGCCGAAAAGAATCGTCGTGGTTCTGATTTTGCTTCTTTTGCTCAAGTTGAGCAGCTCATCGCACGCAATATTCCTCGCGATGAGCGTGGGAATCTTGATATGCATCGTCCTTACGTTGATACTATCGCCCTCAAGCGGAAGGGTTCACGAGCGCTTCTGCACCGTATCCCCGAACTCTGTGACGTGTGGTTTGATTCAGGTGCTATGCCGTATGCGCAGTGGCACTGGCCTTTTGAGAACGATACTCTTGCGCAACAAAATTTCCCCGCAGACTTTATTGCAGAAGGCGTTGATCAAACGCGTGGATGGTTCTATACACTGTTGGCAGTCAGTACCTTGCTCGGGAAGGGGACACCATATCGAACCGTACTTTCTAATGGCCATGTTCTCGATGAGAAGGGACTGAAGATGTCAAAGTCAAAGGGGAATGTAGTGAAGCCCGATGACGTTATTGATGCCGTGGGTGTCGATGCTGCCCGCTGGTACTTCTACACCATTAACGCTCCAGGAGATTCCAAGAACTTCTCCATGAAGGATGTTCGTGAGCGTTTGACCGGTTTTAGTATGACGCTTCAGAATTGTGTTCGTTTTTATGAACTCTACCGCATCGAACACGCATCATCAGAACAGCCTCATGCAACGAATCTTCTCGATACGTGGATTCTCTCGCGTCTCTCGGAAGTAACCGCGGCTACTACGAAACTTCTGGAGGCGTATGAGCTCACAGAAGCATCTCGCGGGCTCGAGAAGTTTGTAGTCGATGATTTTAGTCAGTGGTGGTTACGTCGTAGTCGAAAGCGCGACGATGCATTACCGCTGTTGCGCCACATCCTCAAGTCGCTTGCGCTCCTACTTGCACCGTTTGTTCCCTTTACCGCAGAAGAGCTGTGGCAGAAATTGAGAACCACTGGAGATTCGCTTTCAGTCCATCTTGCGGATTGGCCATCGTTTGATGCAAGTGCTGTGAATACGAAGTTGTATGAACAGATGGATCGAGTTCGCTCGAGTATTAGTGCGGGATTAGCACTACGAAAAAATGAACAGATTAAGGTTCGCCAACCGCTCGCTTCCGTGACCATTCCAGGCGTACCGTTGGAGCCCGATCTTGAGCAGCTTATTCTCGATGAGCTTAACGTGAAAACCGTGCTCTACGAAGTGGGTGCTGAGGTAGCGCTAGATATGCGTATCGGAACAGAGCTTCGTGCTGAAGGATTTGCTCGAGAGGTCATGCGAGCCATTCAAGATATGCGCAAAGAAGCTGGTTGTCAGGTTTCTGATCGGGTGTACTGCCAGTGGTTCAGTTCCGACAGCGAAGTTGCTCAGGCGCTCCGAACTCACGACGCAATGATTCGTAAGGATACGGGTCTTTCGGCATTCGTGGAGCAGCCAGACAATGCCACGCTTACTCTTGAGAAGAACTTCGAGCTCGCCCCTGGAAAGCCCTTGTGGATTGGTATTCGTACGTAGCCCATGCTCGAAGAACTCAAAGAACAATTACGGGCCCATGCGAGTCCTCAAAAAGCACGAGTACTTGCCGGATTTTTTAAGACGGGCAAAGGTCAGTATGGAGAAGGGGACGTATTTCTTGGCGTTACCGTTCCTCACATTCGCGCTCTCGTAAAAAAGTTTCACGCCCTCTCGTTTCAAGAGATTCGCGAACTCCTCGATTCCGAATTTCACGAAGAGCGTTTGTGCGGTCTTTTGATCATGGTTTATCGATTTGAGCGAGGAGATAGTAAGGAGCGTCGTGCCATGTATCGGTTGTATCGCGCACTCATGCGGCGAGTCAATAATTGGGACCTCGTCGATCTTTCAGCTCCAAATATTGTTGGAGAGTATCTATTGCAAACGAAAGATTCTGGAGCAGTGTTGGTGATGCTGGCGAAATCAAAAAATCTTTGGTATCGACGCATCGCACTGCTGGCCACGTTCGCATTCATTAAGAAGGGAAGTTCAGTCCCTACATTCAATATTGCAAGAATTCTTCTCAATGACCGTGAGGATTTGATTCAGAAAGCGGTAGGTTGGATGTTGCGAGAGGTCGGAAAGAGAGTGGGGCAGGATGTCGAAGAAGAATTTCTGAAGAAAACCTATCAGCGCATGCCGCGAACGATGCTGCGCTACGCTATCGAACGCTTTCCACGTCGTCTCGCTCGTGCGTATATGGACGGTAAGATATAAAAATCCCCCGCCTTTGGTGGGGCGGGGGATGGGCTATGCTTTCGGAATATCAGGGTGAAAAGCAGAGAAGATGCGTAGCTTTTCCTCCACTTCATCTTCTTCCGCTGCTTGCGTCGATAGGTATTCTTCAGCGGAGACAGGGGTCGCCTCCGCTGCGTTGCCTGCTGACAGATCGGTGAAGAGTGAGTCTCGACACATGAGGGGAGCGTCAAGATGGAGCGCTAGCGGGATGCCATCGCTAGGTCGACACTCAACCTTCCATGTGCGGGAGTCCTGTCGGAAATGGAGATAACAGATGAGCTGTTTTTCGTCATCAATCATATCAATGACGAGTTGCTCCAGCACGATGTGTGCCTCAAAAGTCATTTTTGCCCACGTGGCGTGGGTCGCGGGGCGATTCGTAGGGAGGTCAAAGAGCGCTATGAGGATTTCCTTGAGTGGTTCATCTTGTATTGAGCAAATCATGAACCGCTCGCCCGCTCTTTCCTTAAGGACAATGACTAATCTCTCTTGATCTGGAATTTTCCCGAGGTGTACTTCCACTTCTATGAGCATAATGACCTCACAAAGAGCGTGCTCGACAGGTGCGTCGAGTGGCCTAGAAATACAGGAATTCTTACTAT
>CAYZIF010000019.1:0-11607 GCA_964478355.1 uncultured Candidatus Saccharibacteria bacterium | reverse complement strand
TCCTTTGATTCTGTTTCGGGCGGGGGAGTTTCTTCCAAGTTTTTTTCTTTGGCGATCTTCTCGACGTAGCGACATTTCGGGAAGTTAGCGCAGGCAACGAACTTACCAAAGCGACTCGCGCGGTATACTAACTCGCCACCATCTTTGGGGCAGGGGCGTCCTACTTTTTCAACGGGCGCGGTTGATTTTGGTTCTTTGAAGATATTTTTGCACTCTGGGAAGTTCGAGCAGGCAATGAATTTTCCAAAGCGTCCGCGTTTGACTACCATCGTACTGCCGCACTTATCACAGATTTTGTCGGTGGTTTCGATTTCAGAATCCTTGGCGGCTTGTGCTTCTACCATTTTTTCTTTGATGCCCAGTGCCAACGGTGCGTAGAAGGCACGGATTGTTGGAACCCATTGGCGATTGCCAGCAGCGATATCGTCGAGCTGGTCTTCCATGCCCGAAGTGAATTGCATATCCACGATACGAGGGAATTGCTCCACAAGATAATCGCTCACGTCCAAACCGATTTGGGTTGGATGGAAGTATCGCGAGCGATCTTTTTCGACATACTTACGCAGGATGATGGTCGAGATAATTGATGCATACGTACTTGGGCGACCAATACCTTCTTTTTCGAGCGTCTTGATGAGCGATGCTTCATTGTAGCGAGCGGGTGGCTTGGTGAAGTGCTGTTCGGGCTTAAGCTCTTGAAGAGCGAGGTTTTCATCAACTTTCACAAGAGGTAGTGCGTTATCTTCAAACTTTGAAGGCAATACCTTGAGCCAACCATCGAATTTCAGCACTGAACCATTTGCGCGAAAGCCATAGTTCTTAGCGGTGATATCAATTGATGCTGCGTCAAAGATCGCATCAGACATTTGCGACGCCATAAAGCGTCGCCAAATAAGATCGTAGAGTTTGTGCTGTTGCGGGGACAATGTTTCCGCCATGATGTCGGGCGTGCGTGCTGGGTCAGTAGGGCGGACGGCTTCGTGAGCTTCTTGGGCGTTTTTTGATTTTGATTTGTATTTGCGGCGCTTGTAGTAGGCGGCTCCGTAGGTGGATTCGATGAATTCTTTTGATTGCGCCATCGACTGTTCTGAAAGACTCACCGAATCGGTACGCATGTAGGTAATAAATCCAGCTTCGTAGAGTCCCTGCGCGAACATCATCGTTTGTTTACTGGAGTAGCGTAGACGCTTGTTGGACTCCTGTTGGAGCGTGGATGTGGTAAACGGAGCATGGGGCATGCGAGATGTCTCGGTACGTTCTACTGCCGATACAGTGTAGGTGGCGCCTTCAAGAGCTGCTACGGTTTTGCGTGAGGTGATTTCATCGGGGATAGCGAATTTGTCCAAAGCTTTTCCATCTCGCTGGGTGAGGTCGGCGATGATGGGGACTTCTTTGTGGTCTGCCGAAAGGATGGTTGCGGTGAGGGTCCAATATTCATCGGGTTTGAATGCTGTAATCTCACGCTCTCGATCAACGATGAGACGTGTTGCGACAGACTGTACGCGACCAGCAGAGAGTCCTCGGTAGTAGCGTTTCCAGAGAACAGGGGAGAGCTTGTATCCTACCAATCGGTCGAGGACGCGTCGGGCTTGCTGGGCGTTTACGAGATTCAGGTCGATGTCGCGAGGATGTTCGATGGCATGTTCGATGGCATGCTTAGTGATTTCATGAAATACGATGCGCTGGACTTTGAGGTCTTTATTTTTCTTGAGGAGCTTTTTGATGTCGAGCGCCTCAGAGAGGTGCCATGCAATAGCTTCTCCTTCGCGGTCTTCATCGGTTGCAAGAATGATCGTGTCAGCTTTTGCTGCTTCTTTTTTGAGTTCCGTAAGATTCTTTTTTGCTTTCGTGGGAATGATATAGGTTGGCTGAAATTCTTTTTCAGTATCGATACCAAGTTCTGACTTGGGCAAATCACGAACATGGCCATAGCTGGAGCGTACAACAAAGTCGTCTCCGAGGTATTGAGAGATAGTTTTTGCTTTCGTTGGAGATTCGACGATGACGAGTTTCATGAATGTGGGGATAACAATTTATAAATACCACCGCCCTGATGCGTGATGACGTCGCGGAGTTCCAAGAGTGTCAGTGCCGTCATGATGAGTGACGGGTCTTTCTTACTGCGTGTGGCTAACGCTTCCATATGAAGTGGTCCGTGTTCACGCAGTAGTGCCAGTATACACTCTTGCACCGGATCTGATGTGGACAGAGCCTGTTCAGGAAGGGGAACTTGGCGAAGTTTATACGACTGTAAGATGTCCGATGCGTTCATGACAGGTCGCGCACCTTCTTGAATGAGGAGGTTTGCTCCAACCGAGCGTGGCCAGTAGATACTGCCCGGCACTGCGAATACATCTCGATTCTGATCAAGCGCTGATTTGGCAGTGATGAGTGATCCAGATTTTCTGTCGGCTTCTATTACGAGGACGCCACGACTCAAGCCTGAGATGATGCGATTGCGTGCGGGAAAGGTGAAAATTTGCCCGTGAATTCCTGGTTCGTATTCGCTGACGAGTAATCCGCCATGGTCGAGAATCTCATGCGCGAGCTTGATGTTGTCAGTTGGGTAGATGCTGGCATCATCCACTCCTGTTCCGAAGACGGCGATTGTAGTGCCGTGTGCCGTAAGAGTGGCGCGGTGCGCGGCGGTGTCGATGCCGGTGGCTAGGCCGCTCACGATAGTGAGTCCGTTGGTGGCAAGCTGGCCTACGATTTCCGCAGCAACTTGAAGGCCGTAGTCGCTTGCTTTACGAGTTCCCACAACGGCAAAACAAAATGAATTCAGGAGCGCAATGTTCCCGCGAGCGTACAATCGCTCGGGCGGGTCCGCAATGTGCCTGAGGAGCTCAGGGTACTCCGATTGCGACTTCTCAATGATGATAATATCGTCCGTGGCCATCGCGGTTGCATATACTATGGAAGGCAGAGCATTCTGTCAAATTTTCTCAAGAAAAAACCGACAGATGTCGGTTTTACCAGTGTTTAACGATAAAGTGCACGAGAACGTACAAAACAGTGGCAGCGATGGCTAGGCGTACGAGAGCGGCTACTAGAAAAAGCCAGAAGAAAATCTTGAGCTCACCAAAGAGCTCAAACTTTATCATCTGGAACCACGAGACTCCCATCTCCTTCTCGTAGTCATACCTTGTTAATCGAATCATGAGTCGGCTAATCCCAGACGGCAGAGAGGAGTCCGATGCCGAGGACGACCATCCAAAATTGGATGGGTAGGCCGAACACGAGAGCGAACACGACAATCGCGAGCTTTTGCCAGAATGTCGTTGGTTCTAGGAGGATCCAGGCAGCAAAGGTGCCCCAGATGGGCCAGAACGCGATGAAGAGTACTGCCAACGAGAGACTGATTTTTCCAAGGAACATACTAATCCTGCGCATATAGTCCTCCCTTCAGAAGAGCTGGGCGAAATATTGCAATAATTATCCATAAAGTCAATTCGCGCGATGAAGCCCAATGAGGTAGTATAGAGGAACTATGTATCTTTCCGTTATTATTCCCGCATACAACGAAGCCAAGCGTATTGGGTCAACGCTCCAAGCGGTGTGTTCGTGGCTTGCGCGTCAGCCGTACGATTGGGAGGTTATTGTGGTCGACAATCGATCAACCGACGCAACAGCTGACGTTGTTCGCGGTGTGATGCAGCAATTTCACTCGATACGGCTCATTCAGGAGAAGCGTCCTGGCAAGGGGTACGCGGTTACTACGGGAATGCTCTTTGGCGCGGGGGAGATTCGTCTCTTTATGGACGCCGACAATAGCACGTCAGTTGATCATTTTGAAAAAATGCAGCCCTTCTTAGAGCAGGGAACCGATATTGTTATTGGCTCACTCGCAGTGAAGGGTGCGCACGTGATGCGAGGAGGGTCTGAACCGTTATGGCGTCAGATATTAGGTAAGGCGGGAAACTTGTGGATTCAATTTTGGGCGGTACCTGGTATTTGGGACACTCAGCGTGGCTTTAAAGCGTTTACCGCAAAGGCGGCTCAGGAAATTTTTACGCGCCTGGCAATCTTCGGATGGGGATTTGATGTTGATGTGCTTGCCTGCGCTCGTCAGAGGGGCTTTACCATAGCTGAGATACCCGTGACGTGGAATAATCCACCCGAAACGCGCGTGAATGTCTGGGCATATCCCAAGGTACTCCTGGATACCGTGAAAGTAGGGATGCGTCGTATCATGCGGCAATATAAAAAATAGCGATGGCGGTAAATGAATTCCGAAAGGACTTAGTTTCTGGCGACTGGGTACTCATCTCAAGTCTTCGAGCAAAACGACCGCACGTTGCCTCACAAGAACGACTGACCCAATCAGTCCAGGAGTGTGTTTTCGAGCCAGAGGTGCTGCACAAACAATCAGAACCGCTCCTCCTCTTGAATGCGGGAGTGCCTGTGACGTGGAGTGGAGATTGGAATGTAGCGTGGACCACTGCGGTTCTGAAGAATAAATTTCCGGCACTTCAGGATGGTGTTTGTGGAGCTCCACATCGAGTTGGACCATATTATGTGCACGAGGCATTTGGATTTCATGAGCTGGTGATTACGCGGGACCACGAGAAACATTTTGCGCAGTTTACCAACCAGCAAACCGCAGAGGTACTTCAGGTATACCGTGAGCGCTACCTCGTTATCTCAAAAGATGATTGCGGGGACTACGTCAGTATTTTTCATAATTATGGGCGAGCCGCAGGTGCGAGCGTCGCACATCACCACTCTCAGATTATTTCTACGCCAATTATCCCTCCTGAGATTGTGCGTTCGGTGCAAGGAGCTGATGAATATTTTCAGCAACACGGAGTATCGGTGCATCAGGCGTTGATTGATTGGGAGTTAAAAGAAAAAACCCGCGTCGTGTACGAAAATGACATGTTCGTAGCATTCTGTCCTTTCGTATCAAAGGCGGGGTATGAAGTGAGGATTTTCCCGAAATATCACGAACCACGTTTCGAGACATCGTCAGATGCGCAACTTCTCGGGTGCGCTGATGCGCTCAATGTGGTTTTGCGCAAACTCTCGAAGGCACTCGACGATGTTGATTATAACTTCTATATTCATACGGCGCCGGTACAGCACGACCCGTTGATTGAGTACGATTACTATCGCTGGCACATCGAGATTACACCGCGCATGCCGATTGCTGCCGGATTTGAGCTTTCAACGGCGATTTATATAAATCCATTCGACCCCGATGATGCAGCTCGCCACCTACGCGAGACCGAGGTGACTACAGAATGAAAAAGTTGATTGTGGCAAATTGGAAAATGCTTCCAGAAACACTCGGTCAAGCCGAGGAAATTCTTGCGCGCACTGATGAGCATTTGCGAGGGCTTTCGAGTGAGCACATAAATCTCGTGGTATGTCCGCCATTTGTATTTATCGAAGAGGTGGCGCAGCTTTTAGGAACTGGTTCTCTTGTTGCATCTGCATCGCTGGGTGCGCAGGATGTCGCCATTACTGAATCTGGTGCTCTGACGGGGGAGGTTTCGGCGCCGCAACTGGTACGCCTCGGTGTTCGCTACGTTATTATCGGGCACAGCGAGCGTCGCTGGAAACTTGGCGAGACCGATGAGGTCACGAACATGAAGCTCAAAGTTGCCCTGCGCGCAGGATTGATACCTATCGTGTGCTTTGGGGAGCGAACGCGTGCTGGTGATTGGCACAAGGAGCTTGCCGCGCAAACCGTCGCAACGCTCGCAGGACTTTCGGAGGATGAGGTGTCGCGCTGTGCTATTGCCTATGAGCCCGTGTGGGCCATTAGCACCAATCCTGATGCGAAGTCGGATACTCCCGCAAGCGCCGTCGGCTCGATGAATCTTATTCGTGAGACAATTGCCGATCACTTTAATGTCTCTCATACTACCTTTTTATATGGCGGTTCGATTACGCCTCACAACGTAGCTGAATTTCTTTAGCGACCCGAGATGAGCGGCGTACTCGTGGGTGGTGCGAGTGTTCGCATTGATGATTTTACTAGTATTCTTACGATAGCAGCGCAACTTTCATGAAGACCATCGATGATATCAATGACGTGAAGGGGAAAAAAATCTTAGTGCGAACAGATTTTGATGTGCCAATATCTCCCGAAGGAATTATAGGAGAGGAGTTTCGTATTCTCCGTCAGAAGCCACTCGTTGAGCGCTTGGTTTCTGGAGGGGCTCGCCTTGTGCTCGTTGCTCATACAAGCGCTGTTTCGTCATTTGAGCATGCGGTGCCAAATCTTGAGCGTCTTTTAGGGGTGAACATTGTATTTTGTAAGAACCTTGATGCCCTTGCTTCGTTTTGGCAGACAGATGCGTCGGTAGCACTACTGGATAATGTTCGTTCATATTCTGGAGAAGAGGAGAACGATACTGATTTCGCTCGACAACTTGCAGAGGGTTGCGACGCCTACATCAATAACTGCTTTTCAACGAGTCACCGTGCCCACGCCTCAATCGCAGGGGTTGTCGCACTACTTCCTGCTTACGCTGGCCCCGTTGTTGTTGAAGAAGTGAGTCAATTGAGTCGCGTCGTAGATTCGCCGAAAGAAGGAAAGATTATTTTTATGGGAGGAGCAAAAACAGGAACCAAAATTCCGGTTATCTGTCGTCTGATTGATAAGGCAGACTACATTGTCGTGGGCGGTGTTCTTGCAAACGGACTTCTCAAAGAGCGGGGATTTGATATTGGAAGCTCTCGCGTCGACGAAAACGTCCACAGCCTTATCGATGGATTGAATGTTCATGATCCACGGCTTATCTTTCCGTCAGATTTTCGAAAGGAAGACGCCGCTTTTATGGATATAGGGGAGGAGTCGATGCAAAGATTTTCTGAACTTGTGCAGGGAGCGAAGCTGATTGTTTGGAATGGTCCGTTCGGTAAATTCGAAGATGCTCGATTTACCAGTGGGACTGAAGCAATCGCGCGAGCCCTTGTGGCGAGTGGTGCTCAGACAATTATTGGTGGGGGAGATACCATTGCGGCGCTCAATCAGTTTGGGTTACTCGACTCGTTTAGTTTTATTTCGACGGGCGGCGGAGCGATGCTCGCGTTCTTAGCCGGCGAAAAGCTTCCCGGCCTTGAGGCGCTCGGATATTACAACGATTAATCTATGACGGTTCCTATTTATACAATTCATACCGATGGAGGTTCGCGGGGCAATCCAGGGCCTGCGGCGTCAGGATATGTGATTGAGGGCGATGGAATGCACTCGGTGCATCATGGACAGTATCTAGGAATCGAGACCAACAACGTTGCCGAATATACTGCGGCGATTCTGGGACTCAATCGTCTCAAGGCGATTATTGGAACCGAGCAAGCGCGTATGGCGCATGTACGAGTGATGTCTGATAGTGAGCTACTCGTGCGCCAAGTGAATGGGGAATATAAAGTGAAAGACGCAACTCTTAAGAAGCTCTTCGTGGATCTCTATAATGCACGACAGGATTTTGCCAAGGTTACATTCTCGCATATTCGTCGTGAGCATAATCAAGCGGCCGACCGCATGGTCAACGAGGCGCTCGATCGGGAAGATTCTCCCAAGCTTGGGCTCTAGCGCAACGTCTGTTGATAGTTTCTTGAGGGCTCGATGTATACTAGGTATATATGGAAGGGCCTCCAGAAAAGCTTTCAGCGTCGAAAGATATCGATAAGTTATACAGCGCCTTTGCGGAGCTGCGTCTCAAGGCGCGATCAGGAGAATTTCTACCTGGAGAAAAACCAGCTTTGGAAAAAATTCGGAATGATATCAAGGTATTAGAGCTAGAAGAATTACATAAAAACCCAGAGCTTGAGAAGTTGCTCGATACGTTCATGAAACACTGTGAGCGGACTCGTTCACTTGGTACTACGCTCGATGCGATGCGCCGATATGCTCGAGTGCTCGAGGTGGAAAATAATGGCGAGCTCCTCAATGTGACTCTCAGGAATTACAGTGAGCTGATGGGGGAATTTAAGAGTCTTGAAGAAGAGATAGAGGATAATATTCGATTATTGGTGGAGCAACGAAAAACTCAACGCGGTCTCTTTATGATTGCCAGCGATGCCCTAGAGTCGATACAACCAATGTTTGTTGATCAAGACGAAAAAGACATCGTTTTCAAAAATCTTGTTAAGCCAGTTGAGTTTGTGAGTGAGGATACGCTTCCGCCAAGGCCACCGAGGGATACTCAAGAAATTCCTCGAACACAAGCTTCTCTTTCTGCTTCTCATGCATCACACCGAGACACTTGGAAGTTGTTGAAGCAAAAAATGCTGCCCTCGGTGCACGCGTATCACGAAGTGTGTAATCGTTTTCAGGCAGGACTTTGTTCAGAGACCGATGTGCAAGCCGCTCGTGATTACAAAATTCTTACCCATCAGAAAATCCAACAGCATCTCGATGCTCAACGTGGGTTTACGCTTCCCGAAATTCTTGAGCTTAAAGCGCGTGTTCGAAATGTCATGCAACCCGATGCGCCAATGCTGGTCGCCGCTCCGATGAGCATTCAGGCGCCCTCAATTGATGCGGTACGAGCAACACACCAGAAGGTGCGTGCCGCGTACGCTTCTGTTCAGCACACGCTTTCAGTGGAGCAGAGGATTCATATGCGAAAAAAAATCGCCGAGCTTTCTTCGCTCGTACGACAGGCAGAACTGGCTCATACCGTCTCGCATGCCACAGAGCATGCGCCGGCTCTTGCGCATGCAACCCTTGCGTCGAAGAAATAGCTTTTCTGTCCACAGAAACTCTGCTTTCTTCGGATTTTGTGGAGTATACTAAGCGTATATGGTAGCTCCAATACGGGCTTATGCTGTGCTTGCTAATACAGCGCTTGAAGAGAGCCAAAAACTTGCAGCGCAACTCGATACTCTCATTCCTGCTGACCCAACGGCAACCACACAGTTTCCGCGCCCCGATTTTACAAAGACTGAACAGATTACAAAGCCTGAGTCAGATATCGATAGTAATGATCTGCTGGATGCAATCCAATCAAAACTAGACGTGGCGAGAGCGGCTGATGACGTAGCCGCAGTGGAGCGTCTTATCGAGGAGGGAAAGGCGGTTCTTGTGCGGGAGTTCATGACTCGAGAAAAGGCCCTTGCAGAAGCGCAGGAGGCGTATGACAAGGCGCTCGATGAGTTTAGCGCTGCTGGACCCGTCACAATAGAGGCAAGCAAAGAGCTCGAGAAAAGACGCAAGCTTTTTAAAGACTATGAATTATTTATTCCTGAGCAGGAAGCTTATTACGACAGTTTGATTGAGAATGCCGAAGTAGCCGAAGAGGTGAGAGATGAATATTCTCTTGAAGAGCTTCGGCAGAAGACACGCGAAGAGCTTTTGAGTATATTTGATGCAGCGGTTGAAACATACAAAGCGCGAATTCAGGAAATCGAAGCGGAGAAAGCAAAAGTTATTGCCAGCGCCACTGACGACAAGAAGAGGGAGGCTGATAAAAAGTCTGCTGAAATTAAAGCGAGCATGCCATAGCATATGCCCAAACTTACTATCGACGATTTAATAGCTCCGATTCCGCCCTACAGAATGGCGCGGCCTGTTGCGTCGCTAGCATCGCTGCAGGGTGAGGCACCTCCGAAACCAGAAGCTCCGAGAATAGGAAAAATACAACGAGCAGTAGACGCTCAGCTCGAAGGCATTGCTGATCCTGAGAAGCGCAAGCAACTGCAAGACGTTCGTGATCGGCAGTTGCGGCAACTCGCAATTCTGAAGGGTGATAAATCAGAAAAAAAGGAAACTCGAGAGAAGTCTCAACAAGAAAAAGATCGTCAGCACGTTGAGGAGGGGCTAGGGGTACGAAATAAAGATATTGAGCGCGAACATCCCGATGTTGCTGCGCAAGGAGAGATTATCGCAAATAGCGGTGCTGTGCTTTTAGAAAAATCAGCAACCCCAGAGATGAAGCCACAGGAGGTTGTAGCTCAAAAACAAGAAGCACCACCTGCGATAGTGGACGGTGCTAAGTTTGTGCGAATGCTAGGAGAGGTTAGGGCGATTGATGCGGAGATCGCGTCAATTGAGGCAAAACGGAAGGCGTATCTTTCTGAGCTCGAAGAAAGCTCAGCAGCTGAAAGGTCTGCTGGTGCTGCGAGACTAAAAGCGCTAGACGAAGAGCTGAAAGCCGCGCAAGCAAAGTACAATGCGCCAATTCCTGCTGCCTCGAAGCCTTTTGAAGCGCCACTGGCAACAGGGTATGAGGCCGAGCTTGGGCGGATGAAGGCAAAACAGGCCGAGCTTCGTGAACAAGGAAAAGACAAAGAAGCTGATACATACAACGAAGGAATCAAGAAATACGAAGATTGGAAGCGTCAACAAGCACCCGCAACTCCCGTGGTTCTTGAAAAGCCAAGAGTAGTTGTCGAGCCAACGCCGAAACCGGAGCCAGTTCAGGAGGTTCCGAAAGTTTCTCCAGTATCAGAAATAGAGCCAGCAAAGATTGATGAAATAGAAGCGGTCCAGCCCGTTCCGGTGCTAAACCTCTCAGATGAGGTTTCGATCGCCGAATCGCTCGACGCTCAGATTCCTCCTGTGAGTCTTGAAGCTACTCCCGAAGCGCCAGCTGTGCCTACTCCAATAGCTGGGGCAAGAATGCCACAATCTCCTTCGGGGAGGCTTGGCGCCGACGGGCGTGGCGTTCGACTTACTGATGAAGAGCGAGCGGCTCTACAGCCACGCGACAAGGAAGTGGCACCCTCTCTGGATATGATGCGCCCGCGCGAAGTTCCACCCGTTGCGCGACCAGAAGCTCGCCAAGAAGCTCAAGTTGAGCAAAAAGAAGTTGCTGAAGAAGAATTGCCAGAAAATCCAAGCGAGCGAATCAAGGCACTTCGTCGCGCTCAAGAACAGGGAGGCGGTATCGGTGACACAATCTGGAGTGCGGTAGAGTGGGCTTCTCGTAAGACAGGCGCTGGTGTATGGGCAGAGACTTTTTGGCCTCGTGCAAAATCCGTCTATCATCGCCAATTTGCCGAGCGTCGAGCATATCACCAAGAAAAAGCTCAACGCTCACTTGAGCGGGCACAGAGCAAATTTGAAGATTTTAAACTAAAAGCTGCAGATGCATTATGGCCTGACAAGAAATATTATGCATGGCGTATGCGCGTATGGGATAAGGCAATCGCAAAGCGAGAAGGTGCAGTAAATAAGTATGATGGATATAGGAAAAAACGGATTGAGCGGCATAATGAACTCCAGAAGCAGGTGGCGGACCGCTATGATCGAGAGCTCGCCCCTTACAAGGGAAAGTTCGATGTGCTCAAGCGTGAAGAAGATTTGGTGAAAAAAGTAATGGCGGCTCTTGAGGCGGACCAAAAGAAGGCGCTTGATGCTCTTGCGGTTGCCGAGAGTAAGCGAAAAGGACTTTTTGGTAGGCGTGGCGCTGCTGCAGCGACTGCGATTAAGCGAGAATCAGATGAGATCGCCCGTCGTCTGAATGTGCAGCGTAAGTTCTTGGAAAGGATTCAGAAGCCGCTCGCTAGCGCATCGGCAAAAATTGAAAAGTATGAGAGTAAGCGCAAGCAGGCCGTGGCTACTACGAAATTCTTAGAGATGGATAATCTTAAGGGCGTCTCTCGGAAACGGGCGCCATCATCGCAACGAGAGAGTGTTCCACGCTACAC
>CAYZIF010000018.1:12131-12610 GCA_964478355.1 uncultured Candidatus Saccharibacteria bacterium | reverse complement strand
GCCGTTGGCAATGCCGAAGGCATACCGGGTGGAGCTGGTATATCGATTGGAAGACCTCTTCGAGCTCGACGGAGCGAGAACAGAGCTGATTTTTAGTAAAAAATCAGCGTGTCTGAACAGGCGATATGCCAGCGGAGCGATGCGATTGCTCAGCGGGGCACGAGATTGAAATTGCAAGAGAATAGATATAGGATTGCGTCAATGCTCCTTTCTGACGTTACAACGCAGTATGAGGGCGCCGACCGTAAGCTTATTGAGC
Organism: uncultured Candidatus Saccharibacteria bacterium; assembly: GCA_964478355.1. Taxonomy (GTDB): domain Bacteria; phylum Patescibacteriota; class Minisyncoccia; order 2-02-FULL-40-12; family GWA2-44-9; genus JAGOPO01. The sequence goes on along the minus strand of CAYZIF010000018.1, from coordinate 12,351 downwards.
GCGCGTACGCCTTTGCCGAGCAATTCCATGAAGGCCAGACGCGTGCCTCCGGCGAGCCTTATATCACCCACCCACTCAATGTCGCGGGCTTTCTTGCCGACCTTGGCTTTGATGCTTCTACTATTGCCGCCGGCCTCCTCCACGATGTCCTCGAAGACACGAGTGCGACGAAAGAAGAGCTCGAGAAAAAATTTGGCCACGAGGTGGCTCTCCTCGTCGA
>CAYZIF010000018.1:0-12121 GCA_964478355.1 uncultured Candidatus Saccharibacteria bacterium | reverse complement strand
ATCAGCATTCAGCTCTCGCTCAAGCGAGAAGAAGCTCATTTCTGATTTGCAAACAGAGTCGCTCAAAAAAATGTTCTTTGCGATGGCTGATGACTTGCGCGTCATTATCATCAAGCTCGCCGACCGCCTCCACAACGTCAGTACGCTCAAATACAAGGACGCAGCGGCGCGCCAACGCATCGCCAAGCAAACCATGGATATCTACGCCCCTATTGCCGCACGCTTGGGCATGGGACGCTTGAAGGGAGAACTAGAAGACCTCGCCTTTCCCTACGCCTACCCCACAGAATATTCATGGCTCAAGAAAAGAATTAAAGGAAAATACGAAGGACGACTGCGCTACATCGAACGCACCGCGCCTGTCGTTGCAAAAATGCTCCGCGATGCGGGCGTTGAGGTGCTTGACGTGAACTCACGCGCCAAGCGCATGTGGTCGCTCTACACCAAGCTCAAGCGCTACGATATGGACCCTGACAAAGTCATGGACTTGGTCGCGCTTCGCGTTGTCGTGCACGATATCAAATCCTGCTACGAAGCATTGGGTGTCATTCATACTCACTACAAACCCGTTCCGGGACGTGTGAAAGATTATATCGCGCTTCCCAAGCCCAACGGCTACCGTTCACTGCACACCACCGTCTTCTGTGAGAAAGGCCGCATTGCTGAAATTCAGATTCGTACTCCCGAAATGCACGACCATGCTGAAAATGGAATCGCGGCACACTGGAGCTACTCTGAAGCGGGCAAGCGCGCCGTATCGGCAAAGCAACAAGAATTGGAGTGGGTAAACCAGCTTAAGCTTCATCTCAAAAATATAAAATCGAGTCAGGGACTTGCAGATTTAAAAATCGACTTCTTTAAGGATAGGATCTTTGCACTCACTCCCGAAGGTGATATCAAAGACCTCCCCGAAGGGGCGACGCCACTCGATTTTGCGTATGCAGTGCATTCGGAATTGGGTCATCGCACCACGGGCGCCACTGCCAATGGCCGTATCATCCCGCTCGCCGCTCCCCTACAATCGGGTGACATCGTGGAGATCATCAAAGGGAAAGAGGCGCGCCCAAGCAAAGATTGGCTTCGTATCGTCAAAACCAATCAAGCCGCCAAACACATCAAGGCTTGGCTGAAGAAAAACGACCCAGGCATGATTATTGCCGATGGACGCGTCCTCATCAATCGCGAGCTTGGCAAAATGGGACTTTCGCTAGATAAGCTGAATCGTCGACAACTCGACAGTGTATTAAAAGCAAGCTCATCGCGAACACTCGACGATTTACTCACGCATGTTGGTATGGGCGATTTTGATGCGGCCATCATCGCTCGAACTGTGGCACCATCGAATCTCTTGCCGACCGCGACGCGCAAAGTACATCGAAAAGGCACCGCCCGAGCCACCACCGTTGTACTATCAACACAGATTATTATCGACAAACAACCCGGCCTTGCCTACAAACTCGGACGTTGCTGCTCTCCGACCTCACCGGCGCCTATTATCGGCTATCTCACCGTGACGCGTGGCGTGACAGTACATCACGAAGACTGCGCAAACATCAAAACCGCTCCCTCCAAACGTCTTCTGGACGCTCAGTGGTCATAGGTTGCCAAAGAGCAAAAAATACTGTAGATTCACCGCCGAGGTGAAAGCTATGCTCGTTATAACAACCGAAATTCCGGGCGTTCGGATTCTCGAACTTCCTTGGTTTCCTGATAGTCGTGGTTCGATACGGACACTCGTCCACGGAAATCTCGTAGGTTCGGGTATTTCGGAATCGTTCGAACAGTTCAACATTGTCCATAATGTTCTCGGCGCTACTCGTGGCATGCACTGGCAACCAGGCCAATCAAAGCTCTGCACAGTGGTTTCAGGCTCAGCAGTGGATGTCATCCTCGATGTACGTCGCGGCTCGCCAACATTCGGAAGAACTGTAACTGTCGGACTCTCTGGAATTAACAGAACGGCCGTGTATATCCCCGATGGATGCGCGCATGGATTTCAAGCGACATACCACGACACCAATGTCCTCTACTTCATGAGCACGCCGTGGAAAGCAGATGAGCAACGCTGTGTCGCAATCGAAGACCCGTATATCGATTTTTCTTGGCCAATCCCTCTCAAGGACGCAGTCATCGCCGAGAAGGATCGTGGGAATAATAATTTAGGGAGCGTTCTCATGACAAATCCCGATTACCTTCCCCAGTACGTCAACGGCTCCCGTTAAGGAGCCGTTTTTCTTTGGGCGTATCCCTACTCGCTTATCTGTCCAAAGAGTGGAAGTGAGATAATTTCTGCTTTCTGAAGTGATCTATCAGATGCGTACTCGAGGGCGACTGAAAACATGCCCAATGCAAACAATACGAGGGCGAATACCTGAAGAAGGCCGAATGACGATTTCTGTGCCATATTAATCAATTATTTTTTTTACTACTCCGTTGAGATGCTCGAGACTGGAAAAGCGAATGACGATTTGCCCAGCATCGGCCGTCGAACGATGCGTACGTATAATGACGGGCGCACCAACATGCGTCTGAAGGTTGCGCATCAGGTCATCATACTTTGCATTGTGTCGTACGAGGCGTCGACCAACGGCTGCCTTTGCCGATGAAGCTGCGTACTCAACATCCTTGGTTGAAAATCCTCCCGAAGTAAGCTGCTCGTAGGCCTGCTTCTGTGCCGCTTCGGTTTGAAATGAGAGCAGTGCCCGTGCGGCCGTTCCTGTAATGCGCCCGGCGCGTGTAGCGTCTTTGATGTACTTGGGAAGATTCACTAATCGCATCACATTGGCAACTGCCTCCCGAGATTTACCGACCTTATCGGCAATTTCTTGTTGCGTGAGACCAAACTCCCCTGCCAAGCGCACGTATGCTTCTGCTTGCTCGATTGGGTTGAGGTCTTCGCGTTGGACATTCTCGATAAGCGCAATTTCGAGACTATTGGATTTCTTACCGCTACTTTCAGGAGTAAGGTCATCGCGAATAATCACCGGCACCTGTGGCAATCCGGCGAGTTGTGCGGCGCGCCAACGTCGCTCGCCAGCAATGAGCTGGTAGCGCACGGCTCTACCTCGCGGTAAATCTTCTTCTATTTTAGAAACGAGAAGTGGCTGAAGAACTCCAAACTTTCGGATACTCCGTGAAAGATCGGCGAGGGCCTCTTGATCAAAATCCGTACGTGGCTGGTCGGGGTTTGCTTGAATCTTTTGCACTTCAACGTAATAGATGGTCTCGCGACGATTATTGACCGCGTCAGCAACGGTATCAGGGATAAGCGAGCTGAGTCCTTTTCCAAGTCCAAATAGTTTCTTCGACATGCTCTTAGTTTAAACGAATTATTTCCTGTGCCAAGCGGTAGTATGCCTGCGCAGCCTTCGAAGCAGGGTCGTGTTGCAAAATAGTGCGTCCAAAACTGGGTGCCTCAGCGACAGAAATAACACGTGGTACCACCGACTCAAATACGCGCCCGGGGAAATTATTCACAACTTCGTTCATGACTTGGCGCGAGAGTTGATTGCGCTTGTCATGCATCGTGAGCACAACACCCAGCACGCCAAGGTCTTGGTTGATGGTTCCGCGAACGAGCTCAATGGTACGCATGAGCTGGCCCAGACCTTCAAGCGCATAATATTCGCACTGCACTGGAATGAGCACTCTATCGGCAGCCGCGAGTGCATTGATGGTAAGCAATCCGAGCGACGGAGGGCAATCGATGAGAACATAATCGTAATTATTGCGGACATGATTGAGTACTCGCCGAAGTCGAAACTCACGCTCCTGCATCCCTACGAGCTCAACCGTGGCACCCGCAAGCGATTGTGCTGCTGGCAAAATATCATAGCCAAACATTGGAGTCTTAATAATCATCGACTCCGGATTCATGTCGGAAACGAGAGAGTGGTAAACGTTTTGAGCGGTTGGATGCAGCTCAACACCCAATCCCATCGTTGCATTTGCTTGTGAATCCAAATCTACCAAGAGAACATACTTTCCTTGAGAGGCGAGGTACGCACCAAGGTTGACCGACGTTGTGGTCTTCCCTACTCCGCCCTTCTGATTACACACTGCGATGACGCGTGCCATACATGGATGATAGCACGCGAGGTGCCCCCTGCAATGCGGATAACATTGAAAAAAGAGCGTATCTCGCGTATACTGCCTCGGATTGCCTGAGTGGCGGAATTGGCATACGCGCGCGACTCAAAATCGCGTGTCCTCACGGACTTGTGGGTTCAACTCCCACCTCAGGCACCGCGTAGGATTACCTTGCTTTTGTAGAATTTCATGCTATAGTAGCGCCTTGCTGTCGTAGCTCTACCAGAACTCGTTGAACGACCTTGCGCATCTCGCACATCGTCCGTCACTTAGTTCTGAAGGAGTTGCGATGACCCTTGAAATCGTTCCCTCGGAGGATCGCCGAAGCAGTATTAGCGTGCAAGCACTTCGCGCCGCCGCTGTTCCTCTCACCGAAGAGCAACGCCAGCTCCGCGATAGTCCAGCGCACAATCGCGTGACCTGCTCGCAGTGCAACCGGCAAATCAAGCTCATAAATGCCGTACGCTCCGATGAAGGATTCATCTGCGCAAGTCACGAAGACTAGTACGCCCGCGCGCAAGCACAGAGCACCGACCAACGTCGGTGCTTTTTTATGCACAGAAATGTCATTGCACTGAAATGCAAAGTGCTATTATGCAATTATTATTTATTGCACACGGAGGGATGCGACAACTTCAGAAACAAAAAAGAAACGGGCAGACTGCATTGCCCGAATCATACCTGCTCTGTCCTGAATGCGATGGCACATGGGTTGATAGTCGACATGGATCATGCGCACACTGTCCTATCGACACGACGAGTCAAGATTTTCATCTCTGCCTCTCGTGCGCGCTCCACGAAAAACGCTGCCAACATTGTGGCCAAGAAATAACCGTCCGTATCACAAGTTGCTAGCGCGTCGCCAGCACGAGAAGATTTTCTAAGACGGCCGCAACCACCAGCGGCCCCATCCCCCCAGGAACCGGCGTCATGAGGCCGGCTTTTTTCTGGACAGACTCTCGCTCGACATCGCCAACATACTCATCTCCCTTTTTCCCGTAGCCATAATCAATAACCGTAGCTCCTTCCTTTATCCACGCATCCGTAATAAGCCCCGGAACACCCGTAGCCGCAATGACGATATCGGCCGCCTGACAGATTGAGGATGGATCTTTCGTGGTCACATCGAGAACCTCAACGTGGGCCCCTTGCTGCTTGAGCCAATGAGCGACTGGTTCGCCCACCAACGCACCCGCTCCAACAACAGCAACGCGAACGCCTGAAATCACAATCGCGTGAGCATCCACAACATACTGGAGCGCACGAACTGCTGGTGGTAACAATGTGCCTCCTGCGAGTACATCAACATCCTTCTCTTTTGGAATAAGCGCCGTGAACTCCTTTGCATTCCATCCCTCAGGGAGTGGTAACTCAATAAAAATTCCATGGACCGATTCATCCGCACTAAGAAACTTCAGAGCATCTCGCGCCTCGTCGCTTTGGTTGGCATCAAAATAGTAACTTGAAAATTGCACCCCGATAGACTGCGCTGCTTTTTGCTTGATACGAACAAACGAGCGCAAACCCGCGTCATCTCCCACGCATACGGCCGCCAACTGAATAGGCACGCCCAACGCAGAAACCTGAGCGGCGAGCCCAGTCAAAATTTCATCAGCAATTGCCCGTCCATTGATAGAGAGTGCGGCCATGACGAACTATACTACAGGAGAGCGAGGATTTTGTCAGCTCGGACCGCCCCCTGACGAAGAATGCGTGGCATACGCCCAGAAAGGTCCACCACCGTCGACGGAAGCGAGTCAGGCAAGAGTCCAGCATCGACAATGATATCAGGCTGAGGCGCTGATTGAGCAAAATCAACCGCGATGCGCACTGCATCATTTGTTGGCTCTGTTCCACTGCGATTTGCAGCGGTTCCAGCGATGGGATAGCCCAAATGCCTCAAGAGTGATTGGAGTAGTGGAAAATCAGGCGCCCGAATTCCAACCGTCTGCCCTCCCCCACACATAATCGCAGGAACAATGGGACGTCGCGGCAATACAAACGTAACCTTCCCAGGCCAAAACTGCGAAATAAGTTTCTCCTGCTCCGGTGTCATGTAGGCAAGCTCTCGCGCCCACGAAAGATCGCGAACCAGCATGGGGAGCGCCTTCACGTAGCTTCGATGCTTGATATCGAAGACGCGCCCTACCGCCGTTGGGTCCAACGCGTTACATCCAAGGCCGTAGAGCGTATCGGTAGGAAACACTGCCGAGCCGCCACGACGCAACACACCTACGACACGTTCGAGTGCGGGCATGTAGTCTGCTCCAAGATCAATCTTGAGCGTCTGCATGGGTTTTTATAGCAACAAGGAGCCATGCGGCTCCTTGTTGTCGGTAGTAAGTTATTTACCCTCCGCCTTTTTCTTCTTTGGTTTCCAGCTCTCCACCTTTGGTCGGTCCCACACCTTGTAGTTAACCATGAGATTGTTGACTGTTGGGCTGATTTGAGCGCCATTCTTCATATATTGCTCAACCTTTGCAAGATCGACATTGAAGACTTTTGCATGAGGATCATACGTGCCCAAAAGTTCAAGGTATTTGCCCTGGGGTTTCTTGGTATGCTCCATCACCGCAATGCGGAAATGAGCCTGTTTCTTTTTGCCGATACGCTGCAGTCGAATCATCAACATAGTGCAATATCCTACACCATATAGGCCAAAAGCGCAAGTGTTTGCCAGGATTCGGCTGCCGTGGTACATACATCCTCACAGTCCTTTGAAAGGGGTTGGCATGACACGTATCGAACAATTCGCAGACGAAGCAGGGCTCGCTGTAATCATTGATCGACAGCCGCACGACATCGCATGGTCCGCGCGATTCGGAATAGGATGTGCCTGCGGCTCGTCACTCTGGTTAAAAGATTTGGGAGTCGCACCTCAAGCAATGGCCGCAACAGCAGCTCAAGCCCTCAAAGACCTCATCGATGTCTGTCGAGGTAAAATTATCATCAAAAGCGACATCGAGCGCCACGAGATTCTTGTTCCTGAGGATTTGTCGCTATGAGAAAGCGAGTTTCGACTCCGAAACCCGAATCGTATGAAATTGTTTTCTGCAAACCTCCCGACTTTTCGGGCCCGCAACATCCTGCACTCGCTCAGTTCACTCTCACTCGTGATGCTGCTCTCGCACTGGGAGAACTGATGCGTTGTAACCAGCTCCCCGCCAATCAACATCAGACTCACGTCATCAGAACCAAGAGCGGTCATCGAATTCTTATCACTAGAATGACGTAGCACCATCGCCGCCCCATCAGGGCGGCTTTTTTACCTACCTCCCAGCCCACTTTTTATTACGGAGAGCGTCTTCAGCGGCAACCTGTTGTGCATCTTGCTTAGATTCGCCCTGCCCTTCGCCAACGAGCTCGCGTCCCAGATAAACACCGATTTTGAATTGACGAGCATGGTCGGGCCCCCACTCCTCCATTACACGATACGTTGGCGTCACGCTGATGCGATCTTGCGCCTCTTCTTGGAGTAGCGATTTAGGGTCTCGGAATAATTTCTTTGAAATAATCTCGGGTAGATGCGAGAGCACGAACTGTCCAATAAACACCTTACAGGGTTCGTATCCGCCGTCTAAGTACATCGCCCCAATAAGCGCTTCAATAGCATTTGCGAGAATATATTGTCGAGCACGACCAACATCACGAGCCTCCCCTCGCGAAAGGAGCATGTGCGAGTTCAAATCGAATTCATTGGTAATACCCGATAACATATTGGCGTTTACCAGAGCGGCTCGCCAATTGGTCATCTCCCCTTCCTGCGTAGAAGGATAGTGCTCGTAGAGATACTCGGTCACCACGAGCTCGAGCACTGCGTCGCCCAAAAATTCTAAGCGCTCATTGTGCCCAGTTGGCCAATCGGGATGTTCGTTAAGGTACGACCGATGCGTTAAAGCTTGCCCTAAGAGTTTAGGGTCTTTAAACCGATATCCGATGCGCTCTTGGAGAAGCGCGAGTTCTTTGCTCGACATACGCTAACGCGAGCCACACAGCATGCATGACGGTGTGTACCCTCATGCTTGATCTATGGCCAGTGATTAAGACTTTACTGTATCAAGGTTCTCTTCGTCGTCCTTCTGCTTCCGAGATGGAGCATCGTCTTTTCCGGGCTCCCCCATTTCTTTGTACACCGTCCCAAGCACTCCATTAATAAAACGTCCGCTCGACTCACCTCCGAATGATTTTGCCAACTCAATTGCTTCATTAATAGCAACCTTCGGCGGCACTGCCTCACGATCGCCCCACATGAGCTCGAAGAGACCCAGGCGTAGTACGTTGCGGTCCACCATAGCGATTTGATCGATTGGCCACTGAGGTGCTGCGCGCTCAATGATACGATCGATTTCATCGATGTGCTCAAGCGTGCCCTTCACCAAGAGTACGATGAACTCAGGCTCCTCAATGCCATCTCCAAATTCCTTAATCGTATGGGCTAGGATTCCTGGCAAGAGCTCATTGTTGCGCTCTTTAAAATCCCATTCGTAGAGGGCTTGCATCGCGACAGAGCGTGCGAGGTGACGTGATGCCATTGTGGAGCGTTAACGTGAACGTACTACCGATTACTTTGCTGCTCGCTGTTTTGCTTTCTCCGCCTTCTTCAACTGCTTTGCCATAACGTTGACTACTTCGCGACCCTTATAGAATCCGCAATACTTACACACTGTGTGTGATTGTATCATTTTCTTGCACTGACTGCATGCAAACAATGTTTGCTTCTTGAGAGCAAGGTGACTGCGACGGCGCAGCTGCTTGCCCTTTGCCATATGATGTCGTGGGACTCCCATGTGTTCAAGTATAGATTAGTACGTTCTCTCTGCTAACGTGTGGCATAGATAGTACCACAAAAGATGGGGGCCTGCAATGGGCTCAAAGACAGCGTAAAATATAGCTAGAACTATCCACAATTGCTACTCTAGGCTACGAGGCCTACAATGCCCCCATGAAGACTTTGTTTCCATAGCATAGGCAAACGGGAACAAAGCCTTTTTCAACTCACCACCGCACCCCTGCTCGATTATTCGAGCTGCTTTTCCCATGTCACAACCATCCCCCTTCGTCCACCTCCACACCCACAGTCACTACTCCCTCCTTGATGGGCTATCGAAAATTGATGCGCTCATAGCTCGCGCAAAAGAACATGGCATGAAAGCGATGGCGCTCACTGATCACGGCGTACTCTATGGCGCCATTGAATTTTATAAGAAAGCGACAAAAGCGGGCATCAAACCAATTATTGGATGCGAGATGTACATCACCGACGGATCTCGCCACGATAAGCGGCCCGGCATTGATGGAGATAAACGCGCGCATCTTATCTTGTTGGCGACCAACGAAATTGGGTACCGCAATCTAGTAAAGCTCGTCACGGCGGCGCATTTAGAGGGGTTCTATTACAAGCCCCGTATCGACAAGACGATTTTGCGGGAACACCATGAGGGTCTCATCGCACTTTCCTCCTGTCTTGGAGGTGAAGTGTCTCAAGCGCTCATGAAGGGGGCTGATGAAACAGCAAAGAAAATCGCACTTGAGTATCGCGATATCATGGGGCCCGACAACTATTTTATCGAGCTCCAGATGCACGCCAACATGCCCGAGCAAAACGCCACGACACCCAAACTCGTTGCACTCGCTCGCGAGCTCGGCATTGGACTCGTCGCCACCCAAGACTCTCACTACTGCACGCCCGAAGACGCACAAGCACACGACATTCTCCTCGCAGTGCAAACGGGCAATACCATCCATGATGAAAAACGATTCTCGATGAATCAAGATGATTTCTCATTCTGTTCGAGCGCTGACATGGAGACTAAATTCGCATCCCTCGCCGATGATGTTCGCACAGAGGCACTGGCCAACACAGTCGCCATCGCGAATCGATGCAATCTCACCATTGAGCTAGACACGCTCCAACTCCCCAACTTCCCCCTCCCCGAAGGACAGTCCGATGCGTCTGATTATCTCACCACACTCGCTTACCAAGGTTTAGAAAAAAGATTTGGCGACGCAATCCAACCGCACATGCGAGAGCGTCTTGATTTTGAATTAGGCGTTATCAAGCAAGCTGGATTTTCAGGATATTTTCTTATCGTTCAAGATTTTGTGAACTGGGCAAAAAATCGCGGTATCTTTGTTGGCCCTGGGAGAGGATCCGCGGCTGGCTCTCTGGTATCCTATGCACTAAAAATAACCAACGTTGACCCACTCAAGTACGACCTTCTCTTCGAGAGATTCCTTAATCCGGCCCGCATCAGTCAGCCTGATATCGACTTAGATTTTGCTGATGCACGTCGAGGCGAAGTGCTTTCCTATGTTTCAGAAAAATATGGACACGACCATGTGGCCCAAATCATCACCTTCGGGACCATGGCAGCGCGCGGGAGCATCCGCGATGCCGGGCGTGCACTTGGTTATACCTATGATTTTTGTGACAAGGTAGCAAAAATCATTCCTGGTGGACCGGTTCCAGATTTTCCTGGCAAGAGAACCGGGAAACCCTACCTCGCACACTGCGTCGAGGCTATCGATGAGGTAAAACAGCTCTACAATTCCGACTCTCAAGCGAAGACACTCATTGATGCGGCCTGCAAACTCGAGGGTGTTGTTCGACACGCCTCAACCCATGCCTGCGCTGTTGTGATCACCCCGAAGCCGCTCACGGAATACGTCCCCCTTCAGCAAGGCACTAACGAAGGCGATATTATTTCACAGTACGAGATGCACGCCGTGGAAGACTTAGGACTTTTGAAAATGGACTTCCTCGGACTCGCCAACCTCACCATCATCGAAGACACCCTCCGCATGATTCAAGAAAATCATGGCCACCAAATCGATATCGACTCCATCCCTCTCGACGACGCAAAGACATTCCGACTTCTCCAAGCCGCAAAAACAACGGGAGTATTCCAACTTGAGTCGTCGGGCATGAAGCGCTACCTCAAAGAACTCAAGCCAACCCACATTGAGGACATCATCGCCATGGTCGCTCTCTATCGCCCTGGTCCTATGGATTTAATCCCTGACTATGTCGAGCGAAAACACGGACGACAACGTGTTGATTTCCTCCATCCAACTCTTGAGCCCATCCTCAAGACAACCTATGGCGTTATGGTCTACCAAGAGCAACTTATGGCTGCTGTCCGTGCACTGGCGGGATTCACCCTTGCCGAGGCAGACGTCATGCGTAAGGCAGTTGGAAAAAAGATTAAATCACTCCTCGATGAGCAGGAGGGCAAATTCAAAGATGGTTGCGCGGCAACGGGAACACCGGCACCCATCGCCAATAAGTTCTGGGAGCTCGTGGAACCGTTCAACCGCTACGCATTCAACCGAAGTCATGCAGCCTGCTACGCAATGGTCGCCTATCAAACGGCATATCTGAAAGCAAATTATCCTTCAGAATTTATGGCGGCATTCATGAATTCTGAAACGGGCGACATCGAACGTATCGCCTATCTTGTTGATGAGGCGCGCCAAATGAAGATTCAAGTACTGCCTCCTGATATCAATGAGAGCGCGGAGCGATTCACCGTAGTAACTAAAGCCGAACAACCCACACTTCGCTTTGGTCTCACTGCCGTCAAAAACATCGGAGTCAATATCGTCAATGCACTCATCACAGAGCGAAAAGCTGGCGGCGTATTCTCTGATATTGAAAACCTCGTGACACGCATTCAGCATAAAGATCTTTCTCGTAAATCTCTTGAAACACTCGCCAAGTGTGGGGCGCTTGATCAGTTTGGCGAGCGCAATACCCTCTTGGCAAATATCGACACCCTCCTTATTCATGCTCGTGAAAAGCAAAAACATTCAACCATGGGACAAGTATCGCTCTTCGGCGATGCTCTTGAGGTTGAATTACCGCCCGTGAAACTCTCTCCCGCGGAACCATCTTCTAAAGCGGAACGATTACGCTGGGAAAAAGAACTCATCGGTCTCTACGTAAGCGACCACCCGCTCAGTGAGTATCAAGCGCGTCTTGCGCTCGAAAAACCGACTGCTATCCGCGACTTAAAGCCAACCCCTGGACAAA
>CAYZIF010000017.1:0-13319 GCA_964478355.1 uncultured Candidatus Saccharibacteria bacterium | reverse complement strand
TGTTAAATGTTTGATCGTTGCCTCCGACCTCTCCGTCGGTGCGCAGTGCGACGGAATCATATCCCTGCATGAGTGGGTAGAGAAACTCATTGAGGAATATTGGCTTCTCTGCTTTGAGTCGCTCCTGAAACATATCTCGCTGAATCATCTGCTGCACCGTCACCATACCGGTAAGCCGAAGCACTTCTTGCATGGTAAGTGATGCCAACCACTCACTGTTGTAGACGACACGGAATGCTCCGGGTTCCAAAATCTTTTCAACCTGGCGAACATAGGTGCTCATATTTGCTTCAATATCTTCTACACTCAACGCAACGCGCGCAGAGTGTTTGCCAGTAGGGTCTCCAATGCGCGCGGTAAAATCGCCAATCAACAACACAACATCGTGCCCAAGCTTTGCAATATCACGAAGCACCAGAAGCGGAATTGTGTGTCCGAGGTGAAGCTCAGTTCCTGTGGGGTCAATTCCTAAGTAAAACGTGAGCTTCTCATCACCCGAAAGTCGCTCCACCATTGCCTCACGCGTTGGATATGCGGTTTCGATACGGCGATCAAGAATGCGTTCAACAATCTCTTTTCGTTCTTGGGAATTCATAGAAGTATTGTATCGGTTCGTGAAATCATTGTAAATACTCATTTTTTGTGGTATATTCTCGCCTATATGCGAATCCCCATATTCCTTCAGCAACTTCTAAAGTTTCCGTTCCTGCGTCGTATGCGTCGCGGGAAAACCACTTGGCAATCATGGGTTTCAAGTATTGGGATGCTTTTGGCGTGGGTTGCTACACTCGGAGTAATTGGACTATCCCTCTTTGTACTCTACGCAAAGAGTAAAGTTCCTGATGCGGAATCAATTGTTTCTCGTCAGGTCAAAGAATCAACCAAGATTTACGATAAAACAGGAAAAATTGTTCTGTACGATATTTACGATGAAGAGCGTAGAACTGTTGTTGATTTTGCACACATTGGTGAATCTATTAAAAAGGCAACGCTCGCTGTTGAGGATAGTCGATTCTATGAGCACCGAGGTTTTGATATTCGAGGATTTGTTCGTTCTCTTCTCAACAATATCGTGAGTGGGTATGGCTCGGGTGGTGGCTCAACGCTCACTCAGCAGTTGGTAGGCAACGCTCTGGTAGGTCGCGAGAAAAATCTCACCCGTAAGGTTCAGGAGCTTATCCTTGCCATTGAAGTTGAGCGCCGCTATACGAAAGATCAGATTTTTGAGATGTACCTCAACCAAGTCCCCTACGGAGACAATGCGTATGGTGTTGAATCCGCAAGTCAGACGTATTTTGGTATTCCCGCATCCGACATCTCTATCGCTCAAGCGGCTCTGCTTGCATCACTCGTGCAGCGCCCCTCCTACTTATCTCCCTACGGCTCTCATACCGATGAGTTGTTCGGCCGACAACAGTATGTTCTTGGGCGAATGCTTGAGCTTGGTTTTATCTCCAATGAAGAATTTGAGTCTGCAAAACAAGAAGAGATAGCATTCAAGGAGCGTTCCAGTGTTTTTACCGCTCCCCACTTTGTTATCATGGCTCGTGATTATGTTACCCAGAAGTATGGTAAAGACATTATCGAGAGTGGTGGATTTAAAATCATCACAACACTCGACGCCGACCTTCAGAAAAAAGCTGAAGAGCTGGTTGCAAAATATGCAGCAATCAACAAAGAAAAATACAAAGCATCAAACGCATCGCTTATCGCTATCAACCCAAAGAACGGCGAGGTACAAGCACTTGTAGGGTCAGCGAATTATTTCGATATTGAAAATGAAGGAAACTTCAACGTTGCGCTCGCGCAACGCCAGCCAGGTTCTGCGTTCAAACCTTTTGCTTATGCCGCAGCGTTTGCAAAAGGATACACTGACAGCACAGTGTTATGGGATGTGAAAACAGAATTCAATCCCTTGTGCGCTCCTGACGGCTCTCAAACAAGAGATAGAACCGGCGCCGCTTGCTACAACCCAAAAAATTATAACGGTCTCTTCTCAGGCGCGGTCACTATGCGCCAATCATTAAGTAGATCGCTCAACGTCACTTCAGTAAAGACGCTCTACCTTGCAGGAATTAATTCTGTTATCGATCTTGCTACTAAAATGGGTATTACCACCCTCTCTGATCGTTCTCGATTTGGACTCTCGTTAGTATTAGGTGGCGCTGAAGTTCGTCCCGTTGATCTTGTTTCTGCGTACGGTGTCTTTGCAAACGATGGAGTTCGTATCCCTTGGGGATTTATTCAGCGAATCGAATTAAACGATGGAACACTTCTTGAAGAGCGAATGATCACTCCCGAACGAGTGCTCGACCCACAAACCGCTCGATTAATGAACGACGTCTTAAGTGATAACAACGCACGCTCCTCCGTATTTGGAGTGAACAACTCTCTCTACCTCCCTGGACGTCAGGTTGCCGCAAAAACAGGTACCACTCAAGAAAACCGCGATGCGTGGGTTGTTGGTTACACACCGTCACTTTCCGTTGGTGTGTGGGTGGGTAACAATAGAAACCAGTCGATGACAGCTGCAGGTGCTGGTATAAGCGCCGCAGGGCCTCTGTGGAACGCTTTTCTACGCGAAGCCTTGTCAGGTACCCCTGCAGATTCTTTCATCAGCCCTGACCCTATTATCAGCTCGAATCCAATTCACAATGGTGTCCCCTCACAACACTCAATTCTTTTCTTGATCTCAAAAGATAACCCTCAAGGACCTCCTCCAGTACAACCAGAACTTGATGTTCAATATAAAAACTGGGAGTGGGCGGTTCGTACCTATAACGGACTTACCTTCTAGCGAGTAATAATACGATCAACTCGTATATTGTGTGCTGTGAGATAGGAACGAATCTCTCGCGCATTGAGTGTTAACTCTCCGGCAAGTGTTTTTGAGGGAGTTGAAATAGTAAGAAGTCGCTCCTCTGGTTGATAACGAACTCCTACCGTTACGGTTATATTGGGGTAATTCTCTTGAAGATAGGCGTGGACTGCCTGTCGTACGAGCACCGCGACACTACTTTGAGTGCTTAAATCCTCTTGCTTTCGCGAAAGAGTGCTCTTAATAGACTTAAACATAGCAACCTCTTTAATTTCTCAGAGGCATAATAAGATACACGATTCCGGTATCTTCTGTGTTTGGGCGTAATACAAAGGGACTTCCTTTCCCTGTGTACTCTAAAATAACTTTATCGGTTGGAATAATCTTGATGCCGTCTAAGAAGTAGTGAAAATTCATTGAAACTTCAAAAGACTCTCCTTTCAAATTTGCCTCAACACCGGCTGTTGCCTCTCCTTTACTCGAGTTTTTTCCGGTAATACGCAACTCTTCTCCGTCGCATTCGAGTTTTATATCTGAAATACTTGAAGAAAAGAGTGATGCAACTTTCGCAGCATTTTCAATCTCATCTCTTCGCACTAATACACGAGCTAGAGATCGTTCAGGGATAATCTTCTTATAATCAGGATACTTCCCATCAATAAGTCTTGAGATGATATCAAATTCTTCGTGAGTAAATGAGATTTGGTTCTCTGAAATTCGAATACTCAATGAACCTTCGATATCACTCAAAATTCTTCCCAGCTCAGTAATAGTGCCTCGAGGGATGATAGCGGTTCCACTTCGTGCAAATGTCCCAGGGCTTCGTTGTTCAGCTAGTCGGAAAATATCCGTCGCAGCCATAGTCACTCCATTAGTATCAAAGCGAAGGAAAGCTCCTGCAAGTTCTGGTCGCGAATCAGAAGCGGCAATAGAATCAGAAATAGTAGTGAGAATCTTTCGAAATTCTTGAGTTGCGACTCCATACTCCTCTCCCCCGTCAATCTTCGGAATAATAGGATATTCTGCCGCATCAAAACAAAGAATGGTCGTGCGATACTTTCCTGCTTTTACAGTAAGCGTGTTTTGTTTGAGTTCAAGACTAATACTCTCTTCAGAAACTCCCCGAATAAAGTCAGACAATGTTCTTGCGGGAACAGCGACACTACCCTCTGATTCAACATTGGCACCAATAAGCGAGCTTACTCCAACCTCAAGATTCGTCGCCGAAACACGAAGACGACCATTTTCAGTTCTCAAAAGAATATTACTCAGAATAGGAAGTGTCGCGTTTCGAGAAGTAACACGCTCAACGAATCCGAGAACTCTCAGGAGCCTATCTTTGTGTACGGTGATCTTCATCGGGATAGTTAATAAGAGAATAATTAAATACTACTACTTACTATTAGGGGTGTGGATATGGGGATGAGCTTGTTGGAAATCTATACTGCGTGGGCTTGAATTGCATTTTCGCTGTGTGAATAACTACAGGATAACTCTTGGCTTAGTGTGGATTCTTTTCATTCAAGACTCATTCTCGGGTAGGTTGCGGGAGTTATTCCACAGAGTACTCCCGTAGTACTCCACAGGATACCACTCTTAATGTTCGAAGGAATCATAAATACGTTGGCGAATCATGGTTAACTCATTTTTTAATGGTTCATCAACACTTTCTTCTCGCCGTATCTTTTCGCAAGCATGGATAACCGTGGAGTGATCGCGACCTCCTAGTTTTTGCCCAATCTCTGGAAACGAAAGCTTTATTTCTTCACGGAGGAGATACATAGCAATCTGACGAGGTTTTACTACCTCTTTCTTACGGCTTCGCTTGGTAAGATCTGCGGTCGGGATATTAAAGAAGTCAGCAACTGTTTTTAAGATAACTTGTGGCGATGTTTTTCGATACGGAACAGCGAGGTACGCGTTGAGGATATTCTTAACCTCCTTTGTGTCGGGGGTGCGATTATATATTTGAGAGATTGCGATAACACGATTGAGGGCGCCTTCGAGCTCTCGAACATTCTTTTGGATATGGGTAGCAATGTATGCAAGCACTTCATCACCAAGGGCACAGCCTTTTTCTTGGCTTTTTGTTTTTAAGATAGCCAGACGCGTTTCGTAATCGGGCATATTTATTTCCGCAAGCATTCCCCCTTCAAGACGAGACTGAAGGCGCTCCTCAATTGCCGGGATTGCCTTTGGAGGTCGATCTGAAGTGCACACAACCTGTTTATTGCGATTATGAAGCTCATTGAAGATAGTAAACACAATCTCTTGTGTCTTATCTTTGCCAGCGATGTACTGGATATCATCGATAATCAGGAGATCGAGTTTCGAATACTGAGTCTTAATGTCTTCAACGGTTCTATTACGAATAGATTCAACAATAGTTGCGGTGAGTTTTTCTCCTGTTGTGTACAACACTTTCTTGTCTTGCCATTGCTGGAGTACCTGGTTACCGATCGATTGGATAAGGTGGGTTTTTCCGAGACCGACACCCCCGTAGATAAAGAGAGGGTTATAGTTTTTCCCAGGGCTTGCAGCTACAGCTTGCGAACAGGCAAAGGTAAATTCATTTGAGCCACCAACAATAAACGTATCAAAGGAGTACTTCTTATTAAGATGGGTGACCTTATCAACATCTTGGCTTTGATCGTAGATGACTTGCTCCTGAAACTCTTTCTCACTAATAATTTTTGAAATATCTTGGCGGAGTGGTTCGGGTTTCGGCTGACCCACAATGTATTTTACTTCCCGAATCTCATTGGAAAGCTTTCGGACAGAAGTAAGTATCTGACGATTATATTTACTCTCGAGCCATTCTTTTACAAAACCATTCGGCACACTTACGGTTACAGAATTTTGATCACGCGTTACAACATTGGTGTTTTTGAACCATGTCGTGAAGTGTGCACGTGAAAGTGAAAGCTCCATTTCTCCCAACACTGCTTTCCAAATATCGTCGGGTGTAACAGAGTTCATAAATATCGAATCAAGAATCGCTACGGCAGTTGCTCTACGTGTCGCTAGTATACAGTCCTGAAAAACTCTCTCAAGCGTCTTGAAAACCTCAATACGTTGATAGAGTGTTTATAACAGGTGGAAAAGTGCGGGTAAATATTGACTCGACGCATCAAACATAGTAGACTGCTTCTTGTAGCGCGGTGAAGGAACTCTCAAAAAAGATTTTATGAAAATCACACGATTTAGACCAAAGAAACTCAAGCGGAGCCGTAAACATGGCTTTCTCTCTCGTATGCAGACCAAGTCGGGACGAAAAGTCGTAGCTCGGCGCAGATCAAAAGGACGAAGTCGCCTTTCTGTATAGTCAACACCGCCCCACACCACGGGGCGGTGTTCTATAATGAAGAAAACATCCTGAACTATGGCTTTTCCAAAACAACAGCGACTCAAAAACACCAAGAGCATCTCTCAGGTATTAAAGCAAGTACGACCAACACATGAGGGCGGCATCACACTTCGTGTGACCGAAGGGCTTACCGAGAAGTCTGCCGTCGCAGTTCTAGTCCCCCGAAGCGCAGCAGCTACAGCGGTTGCGCGAAATGCGTTGCGACGTGCAACAACCGAGGAACTTCGAAGAATTATCAAGGATGGTAGGGTTGTTCCTCGAAAAAAGATAGTCGTTGTTGTCCGGAGTATCCCCTTACGCCAAAAGGATTTTCACGATACACTCGTGCTGCTCCTCAATAAATCTGGTATCCTACAACAGTGAAATTTCTGATTCTAAAACTTATCCGAGCGTATCAAGCGGTATCTCGAAGTGGTATACAAACACCCTTTTTCTTCGGCGCATTCTCCGGGTGTCGCTCATCGCCGACATGCTCTGAGTTTGCGCACGACGCAATTACAAAACACGGAGTTGTTACAGGGGGCGTCTTAGCAGTGCAGCGCGTTGCGCGGTGCCGCCCTCAGGGAGTAGTACTTACACCTCACCAATGATCTCTCTTTTTACCCTCCTTATTTATAAGCCGATCCTCAATGTGACCGTGGCGCTGTACTCTATGTTCAGTCTTAACGACTTAGGAGTGGCGATTATCAGTATGACTTTGCTCATTCGAACACTGCTCTTCCCGCTCTCAATTAAGACAGCACGTTCACAGAAGGCAATGGCAGAGCTTGCTCCGCAGATTGAGAAGATAAAAGAGACTCACAAAGGAAACACCACAGCTCAATCGGAAGCGGTGATGGCGCTCTATAAGCAGAAAGGGGTAAACCCACTCGCGGGATGCCTTCCCCTGCTTGTCCAGCTTCCTATTCTTATCGGCGTCTATCAGGTGTTTCTGAAGATTTTTGAGCCAGCGACGCTTGACCTTCTCTATAGTTTTATCCCCCACCCTGAATCTATCAACCACATTACATTAGGAGTTTTTGATATAAGCGCATCAAATCCGGCACTAGCAATTCTTGCGGGCGTGGCACAGTTTTTCCAAGCTAAAATTTCAATGGCTAGCCAGGCAGCGTCTCCACAGGCCGCTGCAATTGGTAAACAGATGATGTACATGCTTCCGGTGATGATTATTGTTATTAGCTGGAATTTGCCAGCGGGACTGGCGCTCTACTGGATAGTTACGTCACTTTGGTCTATTGGAGAGCAGTTGTATTTACAGCGAGCTTAGGGCATACTGGCGCCATGAATCCGGAGGAAACGAAAAAAATTGAAGAGTTCATCCGAACTATTACAGGATACATGCAGATACCCTGTGAAATGACCGTTGCCACTGAAGCGAGTGCGCTTCGTATTGCTCTTCAGACGCCTGAAGATGGGCGACTTCTTATCGGAAAGAATGGGCAGAACCTCAAAGCATTGGAACATGTGGTTCGCATGGTGTCGTTGCGCAACAATCCCGACCAGCGTTCAGTAATTGTTGATGTCAATAATTATCGCGCAGAGCAAACGCAACAGCTTATTGAATCTGTCCGTGCTGCCGCTGAGCGCGTGCAACAGACACGACGCTCTGAAGCGTTAGAACCTATGAGCTCGTATCAGCGTAGGGTTGTCCATACGGAACTTGCCGCATATAGCGGACTCTCCTCTGAAAGTGTAGGGCAAGACCCGCATCGTCGCGTGGTCATTAAGCCACTCTAGTTCTCCAGTGGTAGCGTGTACAATTTCGAGTCAAACATATTCGTGAAGACGAAGTATGCTCCTGACGATGAGATAAGAGGTTCCGTCACACCAATAAGAGAAGAGCTCACTCCTCCATAGATAAGGCGACTAGTGTTGTTCTCGAAGTCATACGTATAAATGTCATCAATCGTTGCGGTTCGGTCAGCGATGACATCTCGAGAGAGTGATTTTCGCATAGGGATACCACAGGTTATCGCTAGATCGGTTCGATGCCACGCGCATTTTTTTGCACTTGTATAAACTCCCAAAGCAACCTCTTCTCCAGTGCGGATTGAGCGAAGCCAGAGAGAAACGCCAACATCAGGAGCAAAGTATGAATACAAGAGATAGTCACCATTGGGTGACCAGGAGGTCTCTAGGTTTTCTTTGTTTGAGATGATGGTCTCAGGCACTCCGCTGGGCGGTAGTAATGAGAGATCGTATCCTGCACGGTCGGGGCGACGCGAGATAAGCACCAGTTCATCGTCAGTCCGCCACACAAGCGAAGCGTCATCAGCTCGCGTGTTGAGCCGTTCTAGCTGTTGCGAACCGTTGGGCCACGATACAACAATAGAGTGCGAATCATCATCGTTGGTTTTTATGAAAGCAATATGTCGTCCGTCGGGAGCTATCGCGACGCTCTTGAAGTCGGAGCCTATGTCCGACGATTGCTGAGTCGCGTAATCAAAGAGTCGGTAGTCGGTACCCGTTGGACGCTGGAATGCACTGATGACTTTTTGAGAGTTTGGAATCCAGTATGAAAATAGAAAACCGGAGAGTCTCTTTTCCGATAGAACATCAGTTCGGCGTGAAGCCAATGATAATGAGAACGCCCTCCCCGACCCTTGTTCGTAGTATCGTATCGAATCAATTGAGCTTCCAAGCTCCACGGAAACCACAGCGTTTTCGCTACTCACTTTAGGATGAGCTATTGCAGCCTGACTTGGAAGTGTTGAAAATGAAGCAGACGCGAATGTGTCTGAAATCGTTGCCCGACCGTTGCCACCATTTTGGAAGAGAAGCGCAGATCCAAGCGTTATACACCCCACCACCGCGGTAAGAGTCGTGAGCCGTAACACGCGGAGGTTCTGGTGCTGTGGGAGGAAGTTGAGACTTCGATGCGTCATGGTTTTATCTAGAAACAAAAGTTAACGATTGTATTCTGTCAGCATCAACTGCCTCTAAATTGGCAAAGGCGCTATCTTCTTGAAGATCGACCGGAACGTATTGTGCTACCGACTCAAGAGCTGCTTCGTATTCTTTTTGACGCTCGCGGTATATTAGGACCATATTAATGGTATACCACGGAAGTATATTTATAAACGGTATCGATTCCAATATTACTTGGGCATACTTAAGGTAGCGACTCGCAAACCGAGACCAGGTGCTAATCTTACGTGTTGCACCGACAAAAAGCTTTCTTTTCCACGTAGTGCGAAGGGATGATTTATCGCGAGTAGAGCGTCGTACTGCGCTCGCTAGACGAACGGCGTTATCTTGAAGTAAAGAAATTCGTCGCTCGAGCGTACCGATCTTACTTGAAAATTCATTACCAACATCGCGTGTCGCTGCAATATTTTTTCCAAGAAAATAACTCACAATAAAAAAGAAGATACCAACAAAGAAACTGATAACTGAAACAAGGATAGCTAATACACCAGTTAGATTAGCGAACTGCGCTCCTATGCCTACAATGTCAGCAAGAATTGCAAGAGCAATGAAAGAAAAGTACACCAGCTTACGCGGTGGCTTTAACGTGCCTGCGGCCGCTTGTGCTGCCATGCGCTCTCGACGTTTCATTGCTGCATATTTTTGTCGGCGTTGAAAATACGACGCGAGGGTATTCGAAACGGCACGTGGGTCTACGGTAGTCTTTGCCTGAACACGAGTCGTGGGCTTAATCGTTTCGACACGTTCAGGTGCGCGAATATCTGTAGTTGAGGTGGGTGCGGACTCGGCCATGGTTACGATGTTTGTCCTATCTTTGCCCATTCTTGTTTTGCCTTCTCGATTTCGAGGAGTTGCTTGGGGTCAGAGGTAATAATTTGATCCTCCGCGTACGCCGCCATGACTCGCAATCCTACATGGTTTGAACCAAGGAAGAAAAGTCCGAATCCAACGCGCGCCTCAAGGAGGTAGTATTTCTCCGAATCGGTGAGGTTGAAGGTCTCTTGGATAATATCGATAGCTGCGGGAGATTGTTTCATGAGCATCTGCATCGAAGAGTTGGTCACAATTGCTTTGCCCTGTGGAGTCGACATGAAGTCTGGAATATCCTGACTAATCGTCGAGAGTCCGCAATAGTATTTTCGCCCACGCTTTGCGATGTTGAACAAAAATTCCGCTCCCGTCTGATACTTCATAAGCACCCATGCCTCATCGACTACAAGAATGCGCTTCTTTCGTTCGCGACGCACCTGCGCCCAGATGTAGTTGAGCACAGAATACATGGCGATAGGTCGAAGCTCATCTTCCAAATCACGAAGACCAAACACAATAAGCTGGTTGTCGAGCGGAATGTTGGTGGGATGGTTCAAGAATCCAGCGAATGTTCCCGTGGTGAATTTTTCAAGTCGAACTGCCATACGCTCTGCCCCGGTAATCCCCGAAAGAACATTTTGCAAGTCTGAGAGGATAGGAGGCGGTAGCTTGGAGAAATCTGTTTCGGGTACAATATCTTTAATGGCGTAGGTCTGAATGAGCGCTTGATCAAGGAGGGACTCTTCTTCGGGGGTGAGCCCACCACCCATGATGAGTTTCACGAGGCCAGAGAGGTTTAAGATGTGGGAGTTGAAAGCATCGGCCCACGTTTCCTCGTCTTTTGGTGTGGGCAGGTCGAACGGATTGATGTGCTGGTCTGAATTGATGGAGATTTTGACGTTGGTACCCCCTACCGTATCACAGAGGAAGCTATACTCATTTTCAGGGTCAATAACGAGCACCTGTGTTCCGAGGTAGAGGTAGCGAAGTAACTCAAGTTTGATGGTGTAGCTTTTTCCAGCACCAGATTTTGCAAACATGACCGCATTAGCGTTCTCGAGTGAAAAGCGGTCGAAGATGACCATACTATTATTGGTGGTGTTGATGCCATAGAGCACGCCAGAGCTTGAGGTGAGGTCGCTGGAGACAAATGGGAACATCGAGGCTATTGGTTGTGTGTTGAGGGGGGTTCTTGCAAGGATGCGGTCATCGGCGAGAGGAGATGTCGTCAAGAAGCCTTCAAGCATGCGGAATGATGTTTGCTTCGGAATAACCAGAAGCCCATCGAGCATGCTTTTTATCTTGCCTTCAGTCTCGTCGAGATCATGTGCAGAGTTCTCGTAGAGAGTAATATAGAGGCCGACTTGAAAGAATCGTTCCGTCCCCTGCTGGAGGTTATCACGGAGTGCTTCAAGGTCAGCAACGGCAGTCTCAAGGAGTGGGTTTCGAATTTTTCCCGAAGCCTCCTCTTCCATGAGTTGCGCCTGTACGCGGGTGAGTTGATCGCGAAGTTGCTTTAATACCGTGGCGGTGTCCTGGGGGTGCACGAAAATCGAAATATCGAGCACCTTGTCCATGTTCACGATGGGCGACATCCAGTTCGCGTTCAAGAAACGTGGATAGGTTGCGATAAAAATAGTGCGTGCGTATTTGTCCCCAATTTGAATAAAGTTGGGAGAGATTTTGATTGCCGATGGGGCGAGGGTTGTGGATGCGCCGACTGGTGTTGGTTCCATGGGTTACGAGTTAGACTGTGGCGCCGCTGGCACAACAGGATTATAGACATCATTGAAGAGTGCCACGAGCTCGTCTTGCTCGAGCATTACTCCCTTGAGCCCCATACCCGAGAGCCCTCCAATGATTAAATCAGCGCGCTGTTGCAATTGCATCTTGTAGCTGGCCAGTTGCTCGGGCGGTATCCCTTGCACGGTGGGCGCTTTTTTAAACGTATCCTTTAACCCTGCAAAGAATCCCTTACTCTCTGATGTTGGTGTCACGGTGAGTGGAAGTACCACATAAAAATTCTTTTGCATGATATTTGCTAAATCGGAAAGCTCCGCAACAAATCGGATATATTCCCCTGCCTGCACCTTGAGGAGCTCGTTGGTGAGCTGTTCGGATGCTGCCCGTACTGTTGCCAGGTATGCGGTGATGTCGTAGCGGCGTGAGTGAACAACCATTTGCATAGGAAAGTCGATGGAGTTCAAGAAAGAACCGAATTGCTGGAGTATCGCCGCCTGCTCATCAGAGGAGCGTAGTTCAAAGTTTACCGCAGACACTTTTACCACGGCACGAAGTGAACCATCTTTGAGTAGCAAAACACCGTCACGAAGTTCTTTGATTTGAATCAGATCTGCTGTTGAGGGTTCATTTGCCATGTTCAGGTAGATTGAATTGGTTGCTATCAGGTTTTATTTGGTATACAGCACGCTTTGTTCCTAGGCCGTATGAAAGCATGTAGGCCAGATAGTTCAGGAGTGGTTGGCCGTCAACTTTTATAAATGCCAGTGAGCCAAAGAATGAAAGAACAAGGAGTGCAACCACGGCAAAAAATATTCCGTCGAGTACTATCCACGCCATTGCAGTCATACTCACGCCACCTGCAACAAAGAGAAATTGCATAAGCGTGAGTGGCCCGATGAGTTTTGTTTCCGTTTCGATAAATTGTGGGACTTGGAATTTCATGCGATAGGTTTGTTGCGTAAGTCTATTGTATTACGAGAGGGTGTTGATGAGCTAGGCGGAGCTGGTGCAACAGGTGGCGCTGGGCGAATCGGTTCCGGCTCGTTTTCAGCAACGCGTTGCTCGATGAAAGGTTGGACGATGGCGAGTATTTCACCCGCAAGTTGTGTAGCGGCTGGTTGAGGGACTCCAATTTTCTCGAGTATCTGCGGAACTGATTGAGGAGATATTTCATCTTCAAGGGCAAGCATGCCAATGAGTTTTGAGATGGCGAGTGCATGAGTTTGTGGCATGAGTCCGTTGGCAATCCACTGACGAATGAGCGCAAGCGTCCCCTCTCCTACGAGGATTTCCTTCATAGTTTCGTTCAATGAAATAAAGAGACTTGATAGGAGGAACTGCTCATCCGCGTCTCGGCCAATCATAAGAGCGAGGTAGGGAGTCTGAATGTCTTGTTGTGATTCGTTTGAGTATTCCATAATCAAGCCACGTCTTTTCGAAGTTTTTGTATCTGATCTTTGTAGTTACTCCGCTCTTCTTCAATACCCTCAATCAAGATGTCGGTTTTCTCGCTTTCATTCTGCGGCATTTTTTCTTGTTGCTTTCTCATCCGCTTAATTTCTTGAGTCGCTTTTCGCTCTTTTTTCTCAAGACTCTTAAGATCTCGTTTTGCAGTAGCACTCGCAATCTTAATGGTTGCGTACTCATCTAAGA
>CAYZIF010000016.1:0-13346 GCA_964478355.1 uncultured Candidatus Saccharibacteria bacterium | reverse complement strand
GAACCATCGCTTTAATCTTCTCGGTAAGTGATACTTTGTAGAAATCAGCATGCAAGATTTCACCCGAGAGATTATCTCGTGCGACATCCTTGATAATAGTTGGGTAGGAGTCTTTTCCTACATTTAAGTAGATAAGCGTAGACTCTCCGGCCTGACGGAATGCTTTTTCAAACTCCTTTGCAGGAACCTGAAGGTTCATCGATGACTGATCTTTTCCGTAGAGCACCGCAGGAAGAACTCCCTGTGCGCGGATGTGTTTGACGCGGCGACCCACAATTTCTCGGGGCTCACCGGCAATCTCCAACTTATGCTTATCTTTCGCTACTTTTGCCATAGTGTGCAGAGCCCTTCACTTTCTTCATCGCGCTCGAGGCTCGACGAAGACCATAAGGAGTCTGTCGTTAATGTCCGCACACTATACCAGAGAATCGTAAAAAGCGCAATAATTGCCCCGTTACTCCATGAACACGCGAGTCTTCTGCGCAACAAGATCGCGAACATTGGTGTCTGCCTTTGCCAAGAGCTTGTAGGGAGTTGTCTGGTGAGGATCAGTCGTAAGCGTGTCTTTTAATCCTGCCTGATAGGCGACGCGAAGCTCGGTATTGAAATGGACGTTCGTAACCCCTGCCTTGATGGCCGCAACAACTTCGGAATCAGCAACGCCTGATGCCCCGTGAAGGACAATGCGTATCTCTGGCACGGCGGTTACAATTGTTTTGAGATGCTCAATATCAAGATGCTCCTCTTGTTGCGTAACAATGCCATGAATATTGCCAAATACCACCGCTAAACGCTCAACACCCGTGCGCCGTACAAAATCAGCGGCCTGTTCTGGCTTGGTGTAGTCTTTTGCACTCACGGCGACTACCTTCTGAATCTCGCTTGAGCCTTTCATATATCCCAGCTCTCCCTCTACCATGTAACTCCCTCGCTTCGTTTGGGCATAGTTCCATACCCGTCGAGTCTCAATCACATTAATATCATAGGGTTGCGCTGCTCCGTCAAAGAGCACCGTGTCGTACCCTGCATCAATCGCCGCTTTGCACGCTTCAAATGTCTTAAAATGATCAGCATTGAGAAATACAGGAAATCCAGAAGCCTCACGCACCGCACGCACCAGCGCAGCCGCCTCTGCCATCCCCAGAAACTCGGCCTCACCCGGACTCGTGCCCACCATGACGCACGGGGCGCCACCCATTTGCGCTCCCTGCACAATAGCGCGCAACACATCAGCAGTTGCAAAGTTAAAATGCCCGATCGCCCATCGCTCCTGTTGAGCTTGCTCAAAATAATGTTGTAGCAACTTCATGAAAGTTCGATGAATCCTTCAAGGAGGTTCTCTTCGATAAGTTCTCGCATCCGCTCACGTCCCATGTATTCGATGAAAATCTTATTCCACAGAGATTCCTGTTGATGATAGAGGTAGGGACTCGTTGAATCACGAATACTGGTCATCAAAAGATCAATAAGATCGAAGCTGATGAGCTCGGGTTTTTTTGTTGTGGGATTCATGAATTCCGCACCTACAAAATCCAATCCACTCCACCATCCTAAATCTAGTTCGCCAGGATGATGCCCCAGAATACGAGAGAGGCGACCTAAATCTTCCTCGGCGCGCCACCAATGATCAGCTTCTGGGTTCACGTGCGGTTCAAACAACCGAAAATCATCCATATTATCCTTTGCTAAGTATCGCTGAACGATGCGCCACGTTAATTTCCCATGGTCAGGCAACGGACCCGAGGGCACATCGCCTCGCAAAAGACTCTTAAACACGGTAGAGAAATCATCTTTCTGCATATAGCGTCGAAACAATCCCGCATAGAACGGAACCTCGTGCAGGTAGTGCAAAATAAGCGTAAATAGTTGGAGCGTTGTCCCTGGGACCGTTAAATCGATAGGCACCACAAAGATAACCCCGAATTCTTTAAGGTGCGATACGTTGTGATATTTCTTCTGGGTATACTTTTGAGCAACAGTGGCCCACTTTTGGTCGAGAACGAGATGCTCAACGTCACGCTCTTCGAAATCATCGGGGGTAAGTCCCGTGTATGCAATCTCAAAGAACTCATGCATCCATTGTTGTGTCTGCGAAAAACGCAATGACGCCATCACGGATGCAAAACCCTCTTTGGCAAAGAGCTCTGCCACGTTTGCATATCCGAAGTGCTCCAAGAGGTTATGGGGTGGATATTTTTCGAGCATCCCCATAGCAACCTCATGCTTGATAAAGAGTCCACGCGGTGGGGTGAACACTTTGGCCACCACAGAACAGAGCTTCTGACACGCCTCGATGGGTTTTGAGAGGTCCGGATTACCCAGCATGCGATAGAGGTGCCCATCAAGATGCACCATGCGGTCAGTGAGCGCAGCCTGTACTTCATTGGAATTCGCGGCAAGATTCAACCCTAGTCCAGCAATGGTTCGCTCAGAAGTAATCTCAATTTGACGCACAATATCATCGAAGACACCCTCCTGTAGTGAAAGTCGATTCATCTTACGCTCCAATGCTTCAAGTACTTCTGGTTTTGAGCGCATCAACCGCGCCAATTTCTCGTGGGTAGCACTCATAGATGACTCTAGTATACCTCTTTTTTGAGCCCCTGGCGCGTCTTTTTCTGTGTATAGTGCGGGCTATTGACCGTAGTATCTTTGTATGCTATACTTATTTTGATGGGGTCGGTGCAAAAGGCTGATGAGAGATGGATATCCATGCCTCGCACCCGCCGAGCTTAGGTCTTCCGTAGTGCCAATCTGGGGGATTTAGATAGCCTCCATGACGCCATAAACGGCGCCTCGGTAAACATCGGCTCCATCACCCGATTTTTTAGAAACTTGAGTCGCACGCGCCTCATCCCCCGCCCCCTCGTGCGTGGCAATTGGTTTACCTCCTTTACCAAGGGATGAACGCACTGCGAGCGACTCCACACCGGTCATTGCGCTGAAAGAAGCGCGCCCCCTGAACTTGAACGAAGACCCGTTGTTGCTCCGGCGACGGAGAGTGGTTCAGGGTTGATTCCAGAACTCAATCGAGCAGTATATGCTTGATTGGAGGCTGGAGTCTTTTTTATTGCAGAGGTCTGCGCTCTACGCTCACGAGCGGCACCATACCCGTATCGCCTTTACGCAAAATCCCCGCTTTGGCGCCGTATTGCATCACCACCGATGTAGAGTTGGCAGTGGCAAGCTGAATCGCTTTTTCAATACTTCCTGAACGAATAAACTCGGCAACAAATGCGGCGTGAAATGCGTCACCCGCTCCGGTTCGCTCAACAACATCTCGATTTGGAATTCCTGCGGTGTAGAGGTAGTGCCCGTCAGAAACGCGAACCCCGTCGCCACCACGCGTCATAATAAAAATACCGCCAATCGCCTCATCCATGATACGAAAAATATCATCGCGCTTTTCAAATGGGACGCCCGTAAGCCCTGCAGCCTCTTCCTGATTCATCCCGACTACATCAAATTTCTTCCAGTGATTTGCCAATTTCTCAAGTCCCAACTCAAGCTCTTTACCACCCGGATTGGTCGCTAGATGACGCCCCGTACGCTGCGCTTCAGCAACAATACGCTCCAACACATCACTGTGTCCGCCAAGTGAATTCACGTACATCCACCCGCACTCAATCTGACCCCACGGCACCGCATCGACACTCCAATGAGCGCCCTCGCCTTTGTAGGAAAGAATCGTACGTTCACCATTGTCACTCACCAGAACCACTGAGTATGCAGTGATATCGTCGTGATGAATCTGAATGTACTTTCCGTCTACTCCTTCACGACGCAACTCATCAAGAATCGAAGTACCATTAGCATCTTTGCCGATGACCCCAATACACGCAGTCTTGAATCCCTGTCGTGCAAACGTAACCGCCGCATTGGTGCCGCCTCCGCCCGACGCGAAAAGAATCTTTTGTATCGGAATTTTTGAACCATATGGAATGCAGATTCCCTTACCTACCGGAAACGAATCGCTAGGAAGAATCTGAAAATCTTTCGTATTCAAAAAAACATCCTGTGTTGCCGAGCCAATTGAAACAATATCGTAGTTCATCCCTCCCCCTTAGTGTCTCAATTATAGCACAGAGGCGGCTTGGAGTTCATGGATAGCGCGCACTTGATCCGTAGCACGCATCACATAGCTTCCCGAAACGACGTGAGTCGCCCCCGCACGAACACATCCCGCGATAGTATGCGGTGTAATACCGCCATCAATCATGATGGGAACATTGGGATGAGCCGAGTGAAACTCGGTAACACGATCCATCACATTTGTAACAAACGAACGCCCCTGTGCACCGGGATGCACCGTCATGAATTGAACCATGTCGATACTGGCGACGATTGGTTCAAGTCGTTCAAGTCGAGTTTCAGGATTGAGCGCAGCAACCAGCTCCTTTCCCTGTTCTTTGGCATGCTCTCGCAGCAAAGGAAACGCACTGGTGGCTTCAACGTGAATAATAAATCGTGAAGCACTTGGTATCGTACACCACAGCGAGCACTGAATCTCCGGATGTGCAACCATGAGATGAATATCAAACATCATGTTCGTTTGCATACGACGCAATTCCGGATGTCCAAGAATAGTGCGCATCGGAACAAAAATACCGTCAGCGACATCAAGATGGACGCGCTTCACTCCGGCGCGCTCCAACATATGCACCTGTCGAACGAATTCTTCGGCCGACTCCGTCATGATGGCCGGAATAATTTCAACCATACTCAATCGATTTTACCAATACGTCGCACGTGGCGCTCTTCAGCGAGAAAGTCGGTCGAGAGAAATAGTGCCACCGCTTCTTTGGCGAGAGCATCGTCCATAGCAACACCTTCAGCGATGGTATTGCCCGGAGCAACGCCCAGTGAGAGAACATTTGCGGCATTATGGAGGCGCCCAAGACGAACAATCTCAACGGAACCGCCATAGAACACAATAGCGCGCACTCCGCGGCGACGATTGGCTACCATGGCCTCACCCTGCCCCGTTGCCCCAAGTACAATAGCGCGATTGTTGATAGGGTCATCGGATACTTTTGCAGCCGCTTGCGCAACAAAATCAGGATAATCGTCATCCTCGTTGTAGCTCATGGGTCCGCAGTCAACATACTCGAGATGAAGCTCGGTAAGCCACGCTTGAAGCTTCTTCTTGAGCTCAAATCCGCGATGGTCTGATGCGAGATAAATCATAAGATGGAGTCTATCGTATGTTTTATTTTTGTGGAAATGGACAGAACAGCGTGGGGAGCTCAACACTACGGTCAGCAACTCCAAGTGAGCAGCCGCCCCGAGAACCCGCGTACCACATCGTACCGCCGAGGATAATCCAAATCACAATGTACGGCATGAATACGGGGCGGCGGCGCGCTCGGTGGAACCACCAAATACCCAAGAGCCCTGACGTGAAGAGTGCGCCCCACAACGCCAGCGGTGAATCAAACACGAAGAGCAGTCCGCTGTACACGAGTGGAACCGCTAGCATCACCGCAAAAACTTTGAGTGCCCCTCCCATATAATTTAGAGTCTGTTGATATACTGCACCGCCGATAACGCAGCCGATGCTCCTTGCCCTGCCGCGATAATGATTTGCTTGTGCGCACTCTGCGTCACGTCCCCCGCTGCAAATAATCCAGGGCAAGTAGTGGCTCCATCAAGCTCAATAATAACATAGCCAAAGGAATCTTTCTTACACGTTGCCGGAACCATTTGAGAATTTGGAGTCTGGCCAATATGAATAAATGCGCCGTCCATCTCGATGGCATGCTCAGCGCCCTCCTTATCTTTATAGGTAAGTCCCTTCGCAAATGAACCGTCGCCTGTAATCTCAGTCGTCAGTGCATTATAGATAACGGTAATTTTGGGATGATGTGTCACCTTTTCGATGAGGGTAGCTTCGCCTTTAAATGAAGAATTTTTATTGACGACTGTAACCTCTGAAGCAATATCGGCCATCATCAGGGCACTCTCAAGTGCCGAGTTGCCACCGCCAATCGTCACCGTTCGCTTTCCCGCAAATACGGGGCCATCGCAGACCGTGCAGTAACTTACCCCCTTGAGTCGGTACACGTCTTCACCGGGAACTCCTAAGAGTCGCGAATGCGCACCGGTCGCCAGAACAACCGCTTTGGCTCGATACTCTTTGCTATCATCCGTGGTGACCATAAACATACCGTCTTCATCTTTTGTGAGCCCTTGAACGCTGTATCCCTCTAACATCTCTGGCTTGTAGCTTTCAAGATGTTCCCGAAACATACCCGAGAGTTCGATACCGGTGGTATGCTGAATACCAAGCCAATTATCGACATCTCCCGAAAGCGCAACTTCACCACCAAGGTCTTTTGCGATAATAAGAAACTTCAAACCGCGGCGCGCGGCATAAATGCCCGCCGACGCTCCTGCGGCTGAGCCGCCAATGATAATCAAGTCGTACATAGTTTCAGTATAGCAACCTGTGATAGAATAACCAACACATGGCTCCAGACATATTCTCCAAGCGCACCATCGTCATCGTACTCTTTGTACTAGGGTTTGGAATCCATTTTGCGTGGTTGGGCACGCCCAACAGCGCCGTATTCGACGAAGTGCACTTTGGAAAGTTTATTTCTGCATACTTCACCCACGAATACTACTTTGATATTCACCCGCCTTTAGGCAAGCTCATCATCGCTGGATGGGGGTGGCTCTGGGGATACCAGCCCGGCTTTTCCTTCGCAAATATTGGAGAAGTCTATCCCGACAAGCTCTATATTGCTCTGCGCGTATTACCTTCATTTGCGGGCGCACTTCTTCCATTAGTTATTTTTGGTATTGCGCGACGACTCCGCATGTCACTACCCGCAGCAGCGTTGGCAGGAGCGTTCGTCGCTCTCGATAATGCTCTCTTAGTACAATCTCGTTATATCTTGCTAGACGCATTCCTTTTGCTCTTTGGATTTACCGCCATCTACTACTATCTACGCTGGAGAGATGGGGGTTCCAAGTGGTTCCTTGTTGGCGCTGGTATCCTCGGAGGTATGGCCATGAGCATCAAGTGGACGGGCATCACCTTCCTCGGACTTATCGTCCTCATGGAGCTCATCGACCTATATCGCCAGCGCCACGAACTCTTGCGCCATCGCATCGGACTTTCCATCGCCTCAATTGCTGTTCTCCCTCTCATTCTCTATGCGAGTGTATTTACCATTCACTTCGCATTACTCACAACATCAGGAGCGGGCGATGCATTTATGAGTGCACGCTTTCAAAGCGGTCTTGAGGGAAATCAACATGCCACCAACACAGAACTCAAGCCGCTCACCGTCCCCGAAAAAATTGTTGAGCTCAATCGCGAGATGTACCGCTCCAATCAACGCCTTACCGCAACCCACCCCTACTCAAGCACATGGTACACCTGGCCATTCCTCGATAGACCCATTTTCTACTGGGTACACGAAACGGCGCGTGTGTATCTTCTGGGTAATCCCGTTGTCTGGTGGCTCTCCACGACCGCAGTCATGATTGTGCTTATCAATCTTATACTCTCGGGATTACGCAGTATCCAACCAGTCCCAGCACTCCTCATGGGTGCATGGCTCGTTAACATGCTTCCATTCATTGGAATTAGTCGCGTCATGTTTTTGTATCACTACTTCACGGCACTCATCTGGGCAATTCTTATGCTTGCCTATGTCGTTGATCAATCACCGAAAACAAAGCAAGTCGTTGTCACGCTCTGCGCTCTTGCGTTGGCACTATTCCTCTTCTTTGCGCCACTCTCCTACGGCCTCCCTCTTTCGGAAACGGCCTACAACGCACGCGTCTGGTTTGCGAGCTGGAGATAGATTGACAATATATAATACTTGTAGTATTATATATTCAAAGGAGTTCTTTATGAATCAACGTCGTGTCAGTATCGTCACTCCCCTGGTGACGATTGCCACACTTGTAGGTGGCGGCTTGGTACTGGGAATGCTCCCGCACCAGAAAAACCCCATCAGCATCACTTTCCTCTCCGTTCTTTACTGTCTTTTCAGTATCGTTGGAATCTGGTCGCTTGCATCCATCCACCGCACCGCCAACGCATGGAACTCGAACGTGACGCCAAACATATTTGAGCGCCTACCCAGAGGTACGTGGCCCGTCGCCGCGGTCATCACATACCGTGACGAGCGCCAAGGGTTAGTCTACGTAGTCATCGAGGACCACCAAACCGAATGGATGGCCCTCTCGACACTCGCGCTCGAACCGCACTTCGTCGAGATAACTGACTTCCAGCGAATCTTGGAGGGGATGAAGCCTCTCACCGTCTACATCAGCGACACCCGCATTAGGTTCGACTGGCCCAAGAAATCCGGCCTCCACAACGTACTGGCCTAGTTCACCCAAACCCCCGACATGCGTCGGGGGTTTTCTTTTATTTCATCTCGTACGTCGTGAGCTTTTGACATTTTCTATTATTTAATGTATATTATAACTTTAAGGAGTTCTTTATGAATCAAGGCCGTATCAGTCCTTTCGCACTTTTTGCGGGAATTCTGATGATGTATGTCAGCGGTGGGTATTCCTTTGTTTTCAACAGAACTGGTGAACCCGCTCGACTAGCTGTTGCGATTTGCACGCTGGTCTTAGGAGTCGGGATACTCCGCTCCATTTACCGTACTGCCAACGCGTGGAGTTGGAACGTGACACCGCAAAATACCTTCAAACTCCCCGAAGGATCATGGATGGTTGTGGGGCAATGTCATGATCGAGGGTGGTCGCCTGACGACACTCAGCCGTTCGTGTATCTGACAATCTGCCAGCGAGAAAACAACGACGCAGGACTCACACGAGGTATCGGCTACTCTACGCTCGAACTTACACCGCAGATACTTCAATGGGAAGATTACCAGCGCCTTCTCCGCCGTGAGAAACCGCTTCGCATTTACATCGCCCAGAACCGAATTGGATT
Source organism: uncultured Candidatus Saccharibacteria bacterium (assembly GCA_964478355.1). GTDB lineage: Bacteria > Patescibacteriota > Minisyncoccia > 2-02-FULL-40-12 > GWA2-44-9 > JAGOPO01. The sequence goes on along the minus strand of CAYZIF010000016.1, from coordinate 4,420 downwards.
CGAGTGGCCCAAGAAATCTGGCCTCCACAACGTACTGGCCTAGTTCACCCAAACCCCCGACTCTCATCGGGGGTTTTTCTTATTTCATCTCTCGAGCTTTGAGGTAGAGCTCTTCGGCTTTTGCCCAATTGAAGTTTTTCCAGAACGCGGCAATGTACCCCTTCTTATCACTTCCAAAATCAATGAAGTAGGCGTGCTCATAGACATCCAGCACAATAATGGGGAGGCAACCCCACACGCCGCCTTGGTTATGCGCGTCGCCATTGTAGTGCTTGAGCTCGCCAGCTTTGGTGTCCCAGCAAAGCACGCTCCAACCGCGTGAGGCCATAGCACACTCAGAAAAGTATTTCAGACCGTTCTCAAGCGATCCCCACTTTTCAGAAAGTGCTTTGGATAGTTCGGGAGCTTGCTCAGTTGCGCCATCTCCGCCCAGCACATCGAAGTACCACTCATGCAGATACACACCATTGGCTGCAAATGTTTCCGCATCTTTGAGTGCGCGTAATTCAGAATAGGTGGCGTTGCCTGTGGCGGCACCTGAATGTGCAATCTCTTTGAGTTTCTGGGAAACCTCATCGAGCTTTGCGACGTATCCCGCATAGAGCTTGTCGTGATGGACAGCGAGCGTCTTGGCACTAATGCCGTCGAGCTTTTCAGAATCAAACGGAAGTGGTTTTGGTTCCATGGCTAGGCGTTTGCGGTGATACCCGCATACTCATCGAGTTTGCGCTTATCGAAACCTACGATAATCTTTCCGCCCACATCAATTACCGGGACTCCAAACTGACCGCTCTTGGTGACCATCTCCTCTTGCTTGGCCCGATCCGTCGATACGTCTACTTCGGTGTACGGAACGTTTTTGGACTTGAGGTACTGCTTGGCCTGCTGGCAATAACCACAGGTAGGAGTTGAATAAATAGTAATATTTGGCATTTCGTTTTCATTAAGCCGTTACGGTGCCAGTATAGCACATCGTCACACGAGTCAGGAAAGTTGCCGTATCACGTATTTTGTTGTATTATATCTCACTGTGAAATCACCGAAAGCACCCTCATTTAATATCACCCAACGCTCACGCACCTCTCGTGCGCGCCTTGGCACGCTCCGTACTGCGCATGGCATCGTACAGACTCCCGCATATGTCATTGTGGCGACCCATGCGCACATCAAAACACTCACACCTGCCGACATAAAAAAGACCAAAACACAGATGGTCATCTCCAACACCTACCACCTCTGGGGAAAGCGTAACGCGCATCGCACCCTCGGCGTTCGCATGCCCATGATGACCGACAGCGGAGGATTCCAAGTATTCTCGTTGGGAGCTGCAAAAGAACAAGGCGTTGGCAAAGTACTGCGCCAACCCGTTCGAAAAGAAAATCGCACAAACAATGTGACCATCACTGAAAAAGGCGTGAGCTTTTCCGTCGATGGCAAGCGACGTTTTATTTCTCCAGAATCATCAATCAAAACTCAAGAAGAGCTTGGGGCTGATATTATTTTTGCATTCGACGAGTGCACCTCTCCGCTCCATCCACTGCGCTACACCAAAAACTCCATGGACCGCACGCATCGATGGGCGCAGCGATGTATAATTCAATTCTCCAAGGGGAGGCAGGAGCGTACAGAAGCGAAGCTTCGTGGTGAGCGAGGTTGGAAGGGCGACAAGCAGCGCGCAGTCCCCTCCAAACCCCAGCAGATGCTCTACGGTATCGTACAGGGTGGACGCTTTGCGCGCCTGCGCACCTCCAGCGCACGGACTATTGGTGGTATGAATTTCGATGGTTTCGGTATTGGCGGTTCATTCGGACAGGATGAAATGCGCGCAACACTTGCCTCGGTCGTCCCTCATCTCCCCGATGAAAAGCCACGCCACCTTCTCGGTATTGGAACTGTTGCTGATATCTTTGATGCCATCGAAGCAGGCGTGGACACCTTTGACTGCGTGATTCCTACTCGCGAGGCACGCCACGCCCGCATCTACACCGACGATGGCGCGCTCGATGTACGCAAGGCAATATTTGCCATTTCCAAAAAGAAACTTCTCGTATCGAGCGCAACTATCGGAACACTCCACAAACTCTTTCGTGCGCGCGATCAAAAAGCTGGGCGCCTCGCAACGCTCCATAATGTGCGCTGGTTCAATCTCCTCTTGGAGCGCATTCGCGCTTCGCTTCGCAACGGCACCTACACCACCTTCAAGAAGAGCGCGCTCAAGACATATAAAAAACAGCACGTCTCGTGACGCGCTGTGGCTGATGCCTACTAAGTCATCCTTAGTAGTTCGACGATTGCTCTGGTATTACCCTCAATGCCCGTACAACAACCTCGAAGGTCACTCACCGGTCCTTCGAGTCCCGAGACATCGCCCCAGAGAAATGTGGTATTGCCTGAAATTCTCGAAATGCAACCGACAATATTGGAGACCCATCCAGTCAATCGCTGAATGACTCCCCAAATCCTCGAGACACACCCTCGAAGATTCGTCACGTCTCCGATGAGGCCGGTAACATAACCCCAGATGTTGGTAGCGCGACCCAGTACGCGAGTGACGTCGCCGCAGATATTACTGACAAATCCAGACAAGCCAGCGAGCCTACCGTGGATATAGCTGATATCTCCGAAGATCTCAGAGATATCGCCAATTAAATCTTTCGCGTGTCCCCAAACACCAGGGTGAATGCCGGTTAGACCAGACCAATCACCCGTTCGTGGATGGAAGACCACTGATAACTGTCTTCGAACTAGCACTTCATTCATGCGAACTCTCCTTGTAACTGAAACAGAAAATACCATTCTTTATTGAATGTGTCAATATTTCTCGAGAGTGCGGGAAGCTTTACTCCTTGCTTTCGGCGGCTTTCTGGTGGCGGTCCAAAGAGAACACGTAGATGTAGAGTATCTCGAGGATACCGAGCGTGTTCACTACCAGGAACGCGATAAACCACCACTTCTGCTCTTTCTGAGCTGCCTTCCAGAGGGCCATACCCTTCCATGCAACTGCCCAAGCAAAGAGGGCAATGTACCAGAGCTGACTATCCAGGGGGACCTGTAATATGTCATTAAACATACCCCTACTATACCATATATATTACTCGGTATCCAACACGCCCTCCCGCTCAAGCTCGGCAAGAATATCCGAAGGAATTGGCGCTCGCTCTCGCACTGGCGATACTCCGGGGTAGCGCCATGCGGTAATAACCACGCGTTTGGCAACGCCCAATGGCCCTGTTGATTTGTCGAGCTCTTTCCACATTACCCACACCTCCCACGGCTTAGCTTTCGTACCTGCGGTTTGCATCGCCGCTAACGTTCCTTCGGCAACACCCTCTTCGGTTCGTTCAGGCGCGCGAATAACTCGCAGAACACGACTAGGCGTGAGGCCGTAGTATTGCATCTTTCGAATCACATGATGCGTCCATCGAAATTTATGATCATCCTTCGGAATCTTGAAACTCATAGTGTTACCATTCGATTCCCTTCTCTCCGGATGTTCCTTCTTGATAGGGATGCTTTATTTCTTGAACTTCGGACACAATATCAGCAATGGCAATAAGCTCTGACGGAGCGTCTCGTCCTGTAAGAATCAAATCCATACCCTGCGGGAGGTCACGAATGAATTCGAGCACCTCTGCTAGCGAAAGCAACTGCAACGCAAGAGCGTTGTGAACCTCATCGAGGATAATCGCGTCCCACTTTCCACTCATCATTTCTGTGTAGGCAATTGCAAGACCCTCGCGAGCCGCACGAGCATGCTCTTCTTTGGGTAAGGTATCGCCCAAAATCCCTACAAACCCCAATCCCGTTTTGATAATTTTGAAATAGGGACGAAGCAGCATCTGCGCGTCATCTTCTCCTGAGCGCCACGGCCCCTTAATGAATTGAACCATCACCACGCGCTTGAGGTCACCCACCATGCGAATAGCCTGTCCTAGTGCGGCAGTAGTTTTCCCCTTTCCGTTTCCCGTGATGAGAATAATCATGCGCTCCTAACCCTCCAAATTGAGGTGGTCAAATTTATGTCCCCGGCGATGAAACAATCGATGCCAAAAACGTGGGTGGTCAATAATGACTTCGGTAAGTATCGCAAAGGGAATGATAACCAGTATCGCCACACCAATCTGCTCAAGGGTGAGTAGTTGCCCGGTGGTCACCTTTAAGACTACGGCATTCTCAACGAGGTCAACGAGAATACCGGCAACAATAAATTCGAGAATTCGTACTTTAAAATTAAAATGCATATCCCTAGTGTATGCTTTTGTGTCTCACCGACAAGTGGCGTTCCTCACAAAAACCAAAACCCCCTTTCGGGGGTTTTGGAAGTTGCTCAGTGAGGCTTAGTAGCCGCCACCGAAGCCACCACGATCAGAACGAGGAGCACGCTGCTCCATAGGACGGGCTTCATTGACCACGATTGCGC
>CAYZIF010000015.1:0-13403 GCA_964478355.1 uncultured Candidatus Saccharibacteria bacterium | reverse complement strand
ACACCGAAATGTGAGATTGGCATGACACGCTATCCACTACTGTTGTTGTTTTCTCCTTTTGCTATACTAAGTCTATGAATACTACGAGGAATACGATACTTCTGGTTCTTTTGTTTGCCGCAGCCGCATTTATTGGGGGATATCTATGGAGAGGCTCTTCTGATGACGCCGATGAGCCCGTAGTGAGCGCAACACCAACAGCATCCGCAACTCCTTCGGCGACGCCGAGCGCCACTCCCGTGGTGAATGTGAAGCCAAAAACATACACCGTGACGTATACCGCGCTTGGAGTGTCTCCCTCGTTGATTACGATTCGTCCTGGAGATACAGTCCGTTTCATTAATGAGACATCATCTGAGATATGGCCAGCATCGAATCCGCATCCCGCACACACAGAATGTTCGGGCTTTGATGCCAAGCGAGGTCTTCGCGCAGGTGAGGTGTATGCTCTTTTATTCCCAACGGCAAAAACATGCACATACCACAGTCATCTAGACCCCTCCAACACAGCGTTGCAGGGCACCATCATTATTCGATAATGCACGAGAGCAGGTTTGGTCGCAGAGCTCTCGGCATACTTCTGATACTCATTACTCTGGGAGTTGCATTACCGCGTTTTGCTCACGCGGGTATTGCTGAAGACATTTTGGCAAAGCAACGACAGATTGAAGAACTGCAACGACAGATTGAGGTGTATCAGGAGCAATCAGCGGCTGCGGGTCAGCAATCAAAAACTCTTCAGAATGAGATTGCGAAGCTAAACGCTCAAATATCTCAAATCAACGCTCAGATTCAACAGCTCAACGTATCCATTGATAGAACGGGGCTGGAGATTAACGTAACTGTGGCAGGTATTTCTGATGCGGAGCAAACCGTGCAACTACACCAGCAGGCGATTGCTGAATATCTCCGTGCAACCTACGCCGCTGATCAAAAGAGTCTTTCTGAAATTATTCTCCAGAATAATGCATTCTCTCAATTCTTCGATTACTTACATCAAATTCAGCTCACGCAGGTTAATTTGCGCACAACGATAGGAGATATTCGCGCGCTGCAGGAGCAACTCGATACCAAGCGCGAAGACCTCGAAGGGAAAAAGAGTCAGCTTGAAAAAATGCGCTTACTCACGGCATTGCAGCAGCGAGACCTTGCTTCAGTGAAGGGAACGAAAAGCTCGATTCTAAAGACCACGCAAGGCGAAGAGGCGAAGTATCAGCAACTCATCAAGAAAACAAAGCTTGATCTCGATAGAATCAAGGACCAAATTTCATTCCTTTTGCAGGGAGGTCTCACCGTGGAAGATGCGGTGAAGTACGCGCAACTCGCCGCAATCGGTGCGGGTATTCGTCCGGCGTTCCTACTAGCACTACTAGATGTTGAGTCGCGCCTTGGTCAAAATGTTGGCACGGGTAATTGGAACGATGATATGTACTTATGCTACCAACGATTGGCGAACATCTATCCTTCAAAGCGTGCGCACTACCTCAAGCGCGCTGAAGATGAAAAGAATGCATACATGGCCATTATGTCGAAGCTTGGGCTGGATCCAAACTCCCAGAAAGTATCGCGCGAGCCATCGTACGGATGTGGCGGTGCAATGGGACCCGCGCAGTTTATTCCTACTACATGGTTGGGATATGAGGCTTCGGTGATTCGTATTACCGGACACAATCCCGTGAGTCCGTGGAATTTCCAGGATGCATTTACCGCATCAGCCATTAAGCTTGCCGCCGGTGGCGCATCGAGCAAGGATCGTGCTGGAGAAATTCGTGCCGCAAAAGCATACATCAGCGGTAACCCTTCATGCTCATCGGTTACGTGCAACTCATACGCAAATTCAATTCAACAGAAAGCAGCAGTAATTGAACAGAATCTCTAATGACAAACTTCCTTCGAGTGGTATCCTCACATCAGGACTTTACCAAAGGAGGTAGCGGCATGAGCCGACGCATACTGGCGTTCGCTGTTAGTGCGTCATTGATTGTCGGCACAACCATTGATACGCATGCAGCATCCATCGTTGTGACGAACCAAGCGCTTCCCACGATCGTGACGCAATTTGTACCAACGACATTGCGGCTTGATCAATTGCTGATTGTTCAGCAATCAGATGGTGCGCAACCATCAATTCTTGAAACACCGACGTGCAACCTTACCGAAAGCATCGAAGCCGCTCGAAGTCTCCTTGAGCCGATTGCTTTGAGTATCGGTGAGAAGTCATACCGCTACACGGAGCGTAGAGCTGGCTCAAACGTGACGTTTCGGGATCCAGAAAAAACAATTGCATTGGCGCTCATGAACGCTGAAACATGCGAGTTGAGTACCACAACTATTACGAAGCGGGGCGACGAACTTGTTGCGAAACCAGGATTCGTCATCGAGCCCGTGACGCGTAGTAACGGCATCCAGTGGAATAACTGGGCAACCGAATTTCGTGTCACTGAACCCGAGCATACCGTTGTTGTATTGCTGAAGTACCCCTACAAACGAGACCAACGCGTTGCACGCACCGTCAAAAGTGTTACGGGAAAGCTTCGTACCGTGTACGACACCAAGAGTGTCACTGTTCCTATCTACTACACACCGTATAGTCGGGAATTGCATGTGCCCGAGCTTGTGCAAGGTGGTGAAAATCATTTGAGCTCACTAGCCGAGCGTGCTTACACCGATTTGCGAGAACGTGGAGTCACATCCTACGCAGTCCCAGGAGCGCTTGTTGCCCATGTAGAGGCACTGCGTCCCGAATACGTTATTCGTCTTGCCCCCATTGAGCACATGGACCTCACTGAGTTCTTACTCGACCCATCGTGGACGACCGAACGTATTCACGTGGTCATCGGTGCTAATCTTGAGGACGTTGCTCGGTACACTTGTAGCAAGGCCAGCGCGTGCGGGTTGATGCAGTTTACCAAAGGAACCTATGGATACATGCGAAAGCTTTATCCGGCGGCGGGTCTCATCGAGAGTTTTGAAGATGGTGCGCGAGACCAATTCAACGCGATGAAGGCGGCACTTCTTTTGCACGATCACAATTCGTCACAACTTGTGAATGCATTTGGCTCGGATATTCTCAACGACCCGCGTCTGGAAGAATATCTTGCCGCCGCGTACAATACGGGCGTCGCTCGTGTTATTGCAGTAGTGACTGCGGCTAAGAAAAAGAATGTACCTGATTGGGCGGATGCGAGTGGGACCCGACGTGGTGCACGACTTCTGCCAGAAACAAAAGGATACATTGCAAAGCTTCGATTTTTGCGAGACTCGTGGCAACAAGAACCATTGGCGCAAGCTGAAATCAAAACCCCGAACGACTAGGTTCGGGGTTTTTCTTTTACTTCCCATGAAATGATACGAGCCCCGTGTGGGGCTCGTATCGGAGAGAAGTCGAGACTACCTCTTCTTCTTCTTTGCTGCAGCCTTTTTCTTCTTTGGGGCTGCCTTTTTCTTTCTTTTTGCCATGTCTGGATGGTTCGCGAATCAATGTGCAGGCGCCGCGGCGCATACCCCCTGCTTCGCATTCCTCCTTATGGGTGTAAAATGACGGGCGACCCACGAAATATTCTTACGAACAGTTCATGTATCCGCCATCGATACCAATGTAAGTGACTGACTAGATACATTATAGATTCGTATGAGTGCGTTGCATAGAAAAAAAGTGGATAACTTGAAAATATTATTTTAAATTATCGTACTTCGAATAATTTTATTTTTGCAGTTGCGCCCATGACAAGCGAGAGACGTGAGGGGGCTATCGAGAGTTCGGTGGCAAGTGCTCGTCGAATTGCGTCGTTCGCTTTTCCTTGCTCAGGAGGTTCGGTTACATGAATAGCGTATCGATTGGGTTCGATTTTTTTGACGGAGGCACGCTTGCTTCCTGCGTGTGCAATAACAGTGATGCGCATAAGCCACAAATGGGCTACTTTTTCCGATTGCCGTAGGGCACGCGAGGTGATTGGCCTTGAAGACGAATAATCTTGGCGTCGCGAATATCATAAGCAACGTCTTTGCGCTCAACGATAATGCGCCACCCTTTCTTGCGAGCAATGAGTGCGAGGGGGAGGGAAGGGTTGAAGGCAATAGGGTGTCCTACAGTTGAGAGGAGAGGGAGATCTCCCTCGCTGTCACCAATCATAACCGAGTTTTTTAAGTCAATTTTAAAACCACTCTCTTTCGCGAAGCTTTCGAGAATCTTAATTTTATCCATCCACGCCTTTCCGGGATGCTTGGCTCCGTTGAGGATGCTCTGTCCCGTGTAGACGCCATCAACAACCTCCAGTACATGCCCTATGGCGGCATCAAATTTCATCATGGTCGCAAATCGCTTCACCATGGGTTCAGGTGAATTTGATATCGCCATAATAAAGTATCCTTTTTCGCGAAGCTCACGAATGAGTTGGCGGGGATAGCGGTGCACACGATCTTTCTGTCGACGGATGACTGCACGAACCGCAGGTTCTATTTTATGGATAGAGCACCCTCCGAGGTTGTCGTAGAAAATATTAACAACCTTCACCATGTAATCATTGTAGTGCCCCTTACGGTTGAGCCACGCCACATAATTGCGATCAACTTCGTATCGTGCAGATTCTGGATAGATACCGCGTCGTACGAGCTCGTTGAAAAGTTCAATGAGAAGACTCGAACGGAAGATGGTTCCATCAATATCAAAAACAGCGATGCGGAGCGGTTTTCGGAGAGAAGATTTCTTCATAGCTAAACAGTAGCGTTCTTAGGCGGCATCCTACGTTACTCATCAGGGTAATGCAATCATTGCCGAATCTTTTGAAATATGACATAATAAGACCTTAGGAAATCCCGTACATGGAATTGTTTGATTTCATCTTTCATATCGATGAGCAACTCGCGAATATTATCGCGCTCTTTGGCTCGTGGACGTACGTTATTTTGTTTGCGGTTATTTTTGCTGAGACGGGGCTTGTGATTATTCCCTTCTTACCGGGTGATTCGCTTTTGTTTGCTATCGGAGCATTAGCCGGAGGTGGGTTTCTCAATATTTGGACCGTGTATGTCACCATGATTATCGCTGCGATTTTGGGTGACACCGTTAACTACTGGGTGGGGCATCATGTGGGTGCCAAGGTGTTCTCGCGAGAAAATTCACGATTCTTCAATAAAGCGTATCTGGAGAAGACCCGAGAGTTTTATGAAAAACATGGAAGTAGGACGATTATTCTCGCCCGATTCTTGCCAATCATTCGTACGTTTGCACCATTTGTCGCTGGTGTTGGTAAGATGCACTACAACACGTTTCTGGTGTACAACGTGGTCGGCGCCTTCATATGGGTGACCTCACTCACGTTTGCTGGCTATTTCTTCGGAGGTCTCTCTATCGTGAAAGAAAACTTCGAGTACGTGATAGTAGGAATTATTGGTCTCTCGCTCCTACCTATGGCGTTTGAGTATCTCAAGTATAAGCGTGGCCCTTCCAGCATTACCAACAGGGAGCTCGAACATGCTACGTATAAGGAAGTTCAGGAAACCCTGAAGGGCGAGTAATACACAACTATGGCTGGAACGCTCAAGAAACAGAAGCCCCGTAAGAGTGCTTCCAAGGGGAAGGTTTTTGTGGCTATGTCGGGAGGTGTCGATTCATCGGTTGCGGCATTTCTCTTGAAGCAACAGGGATACGATCTCGTGGGTATTTACATGAGACCGTGGCAACCTAAAGGATTCTCCTGTCTTTGGGAGCAGGATCGCTCTGATGCTCTTCGCGTGGCTACGCAATTAGATATTCCTTTTGAGACATGGGATTTTTCTCGTGAGTATGCCCGACATGTGTCGCGACCTATGGTTCGCGAATATCGTGAAGGTCGCACTCCCAATCCTGACGTTGAGTGTAATCGGCATATTAAATTCGGATACTTCTACGAGAAGGCTCGAGCTCGTGGCGCCGATGCAATTGCAACGGGTCACTACGCACGCGTAGGCACGCGAGGCTCCGCCAAGGAGCTTCTAACGGCCGCCGATACCTCAAAAGATCAGACCTATTTCCTCTGGGGGCTCCAAAGGCGTCATCTAGCTCGAGTACTTTTTCCTGTGGGAGGACTCTTGAAATCTCGTGTGCGAGCTATCGCGCATCGGGCAAAGCTTTTAACTGCGGCAAAGAAAGACAGTCAGGGAGTGTGCTTTGTTGGTCCTCTGGATATGAAATCGTTCCTACTTTCGGAAGTGAAATCCAAGCAAGGTACCATTCTTCATACCGACGGCCGTACTCTTGGGATTCACGATGGAGCCGCCTACTATACTGTAGGACAGCGCCACGGATTAGATATCAAAGATGGCGCTGGTCCGTATTTTGTTGTCGCAAAGGACATGAAACGCAATACCATCACGGTTGGGTCTCAATCAGATCTTATGCGGACGACGGCCTCGATTTCCAACATTCACTGGATAGCAGGGCGACCAAAATCAGGGAAGCGTCTCGTGGCTAAAATACGCTACCGAACACCCAGCGTCCCTGTGCGTATTTCTGGTTCTCGTGTCACCTTTGCGCGGCCTGTCCAAGCGGTTGCCCCAGGTCAATCAATCGTGTTTTATGAGGGTGCTACGGTGGTCGGAGGAGCGCTCTTGAGCTAAGGTTGCTTGATGGCGGTGACTCTGGTATAGTAACGCCCAGTAACGTAACTGGACGCAGAACGACCGATGATCCTCACGCTCACATCCGTGAACGCAGTGCACATATGCGTGATCACCACCGCAGGTTTTTCTGCGCGTCACAAGCATGTCATTAACTCTATCGATTCCGGCAATCGCGGTTGGATTTCTTATCGGGTATTTTCTCCGAAAGTTTCTCGCAGGTCGTAAGGCGGCGCAGGCAGAAGAGCGGGCGCAAACTATTCTCAACGATGCCAAGGGCAAAGCCCAGGATGTTTTGCTGGACTCAAATAATCGCGCCCTCAAAATTCTTGAGGATGCAAAGCGCGAAGAAGCTGATCGTCGCAAGCAGCTCGATCGTATCGAAAATCTCCTTACCAAAAAGGAGTCAGATTTAGATGAGCGAACAAAAGAGGTAGCTCATGAGAAAACAACCTTAAAGCAAAAGACTGATGAGGTGACAATTCTCAAGACCGATCTCGAAGAAGTGCGCTCCAAACAGATTACCGAACTTGAACGTGTGAGCGGTTTGGGTCGCGATCAAGCTCGTGAGCAAATGCTTGCAAAGGTTGCTGAGCAATACCGCGAAGATTTGTATCACCAGCTCAAGAAGCTTGATGGTGAAAACCGTGAAGAACTTGAGAAAAAGGCTCGCGAAATTATGACGCTCGCAATCCAGCGATACGCTGGTTCGCATATTGCCGACGCCACTACGACGGTCGTCTCACTCCCGTCCGATGAACTCAAGGGTAAGATTATCGGAAAAGAGGGTCGCAACATTAAAACACTCGAACGTCTTACGGGAGTAGATGTCATTATTGATGACACTCCAGGAACCATGGTTATTTCTGGGTTTGACCCCGTGCGTCGTCAGATTGCAAAGATTGCCCTTGATAAACTCATCGCTGATGGTCGCATTCATCCAACCAAGATTGAAGAGTGTGTTGAGAAGGCGCGCGTTGAAATTAACGAGAAGATTCGCGAAGCAGGAGAAGCTGCGCTTATCGAGTGTGGCGTGGGCATGGTAGATCCCAAGCTTGTGTACCTCTTAGGGCGCTTGGCATTCCGAACCAGTTTTGGTCAGAACGTGCTCATTCACTCTGTTGAAATGGCACACGTTGCTGGCATGCTTGCGGCAGAGCTGGGCGCCGACGTGATGGTAGCCAAGAAGGGCGCACTCTTCCATGACATTGGAAAAGCGGTGGATCATGAGGTGCAGGGGACGCACGTGGAGATTGGCCGCAAAATCCTCGCAAAGTTTGGTGTGGATGATTTGGTCGTCAAAGCCATGGAAGCGCACCACGAGGAGTATCCTTACAGCACGTTGGAGAGTCGCATCGTTCAGGCCGCCGATGCTATCTCGGGTGCTCGCCCTGGCGCTCGTCGCGACACCGTTGAAATCTATCTCAAGCGCTTAGAAGATCTCGAACGTATCTGTAATTCATTCGATGGGGTTGAGAAATCCTACGCAATCCAAGCGGGTCGTGAGGTGCGCGTATTCGTCACCCCTAATAAGATTGATGACTTGGCGGCACTCCAGCTTGCTCGTGATATTGCTCAGCGTATTGAAACTGAAATGAAATATCCTGGGGAAATCAGAGTGAATGTCATCCGCGAGACGCGGTCGGTAGAATACGCAAGGTAAGAAAAAGCCCCTCGAAAGAGGGGCTTTTGGTGAGTGCGAATGTGCGAGTCATCGCGACCATTCGATTGAGAGCGGGCTTAGAGGCTCCTGGCGGAGTCGGTGGTAGAGCGTAAGGCTCATTGCGAGCGATAGGACACTCCAGAGACCTACAGTCAGAGCCAATCCATTGATACCGATGATATCGCCAATGGAGAAGCACATGCCTACCACGAGTCCCATCGTTAGTGCGGCAGGGAAGGGAAACATAGTCATGAGAACGACTACGACTATGCTCGGCATCGCTAAGAAGAAAAGGATTCCAAGAAATCCCGAGAATTGAACCTTGTTCTTCACGGGGCGCACCTCCTTAAATGTAGGGAACTTCTATATACTATAGCACGTTTTATTGCTAAAAGTCAACTTTGGCGTAAAACCTAGAGTTTTCCACAGGGGTATTGCAAAACCCGCATAATAGGCCGATACTTCAAACATGACCGCAACGAGACCGCCGTTTCATGCGGACTTCCATAGAATGGGGGTGCCCGCATGACAATCAAAAAAACACAGTTAATTCAGATGTTGGCTGACAAATCAGGTCTTTCGAAGAAGGACCAGTCAGCACAGTTAGACGCTTTCGTAGAGACCATTACCGGCCTTCTTCGCAAAGGCGAGAAGATCAACATCACTGGCCTCGGTATCTTCAAGGTAGCCGACCGTAAGGCTCGCGAAGGACGCAATCCTCGCACTGGAGAGACCATCCAGATCAAAGCTTCCAAGAAGCTTCGCTTTACTCCTTCCAAAGTACTTAAGGAAGCCGTAATGAACAAGTAAAAGACTCACGTCTTTTACTTGTGGTTCTAGAACCAATCAGAAAACCGCCATCTCGGCGGTTTTCTGATTGGTTTAACATGGGATGGTTATCCACTAGTTTCGACAAAATATCAATTATCTGATATAGTAAGAACTAGAAACTCTTGGACTCAGCAGGCATCCTTTGGCTCAATCGGCATCTCGACAGTAATAATATAAAGCACTTATACATGAATGCCCTCAAAAGGCGGTTTGCTGCTATTGCAGCATTGTTGGCGACAGTTGTACTAACGGGATCACCGATTGCTTACGCAGCAACGACGCCATCGCTTGGAGCTGCCGCCAGTTATGGTGTGCTTTCGAGTACCTATACCAATACCACAGCGGGTACGACTATTAATGGCGACGTCGGATTTACCACTGGCCCCGTTGTCGTGCCTGGTGGCGTTCAGCTTAATTTTGGAAGTGGGGCTCCCTACGCCACGGCTGGCAGTGACCAAGGAAGCGCTTTAGCGAATTTGAATAGTCAGGCGTGTACATTTACCTTTGCTGCTGGCGCGATTGATCTTGCTGCTGATACGACCCATGGTTCCATTGGTGTATATGGACCTGGCGTGTATTGCGTATCCGGTGCTGCATCTATTGGATCTGGGGGCATAACTCTGAACGGTGCTGGTACCTATATCTTCAGAATTTCAGGCGCGCTCACATCTGTTGCGAATTCTGCCGTTGTTCTCGCAAATGGGGCCGCGGCGTGCGATGTATTCTGGACTCCATCAGCCGCAATAACATTAGGAGCAAACTCGACATTTGTCGGAACTGCTATCGATACCGCTGGGATAACGGTTGGAAGTACTGTGGGGTGGGTGGGACGAGCGCTCGCCTTTGGTGGAACGGTGACAACATCTCTAGATACCGTAACTGTTCCGACGTGCTCAGCTCCTGCAACGCCGACGCCAACGCCAGCTGCGACTCCAACACCGACTCCTGCTTCTTCGGTAACACCAACTCCATCATCCAGTCCTGTTCCAACAATCGTTCCTGGATTACCGAGTTCCGGCGTTGGTGAGAAAACTGCAGGTGATAGCAGTGTAACCATGCTAACGGTGCTTGCTTTGACGGTTATTCTTGCATGGCGTGCTCTCGTTCGGAAACAGCGCAAAGCCTAGTACAGCGCATGTTCGCTAGTATGAATAAGTCGAAGTTCGCCATCCTCTTGTTGCTCGTAGCGCTTGGGGCGTATGTTGTGCATAACAAGGCCGAAAAACCGGGGACGCCCACACTTCGAGTGCCCGCCGCATCAGAAGAGGTGACCACGAAGACTCTGGAGCCCACTCCAATACTTCTTACAATTCCTACCATTCACGTCACCGCAAACGTTGAGAGTGTTGGGCTTGCCAATGGACTTATGGATGTTCCGAGTAACATGAGTAACGTCGCGTGGTACTCACTAGGAGTATCTCCTGGCGAAATTGGTAGCGCGGTTATTACCGGTCACTACGGTCGCAAGGATGGAGCGTCTTCTGTTTTCGATAGCCTCTACACGCTGCGACCCGGCGATAAGGTATATACACAAGACGACGCAGGGATACAGAGAGTTTTCGTCGTGCGTGAATTAAGGAGATACGCCGCTGATGCGGATGCGACGGATATTTTTAGTCCAACCGATGGTGGAGCACACCTCAACCTCATCACGTGCGAGGGTGCGTGGAATTCAAAGACTGAGCAATATCCTACGAGATTGGTTGTATTTACTGATCTTGAGTGACGAAACCTAGACTGAGCGGGGTACGGGAGTCGAACCCGTTCTCTCACCTTGGAAGGGTGATGTCATACCGGTAGACCAACCCCGCGATGGGGAAAACTCTACCATATTTGAGGCTCTCGAGCAAAGAAAAGGCCCGTCACATGACGGGCCTCACGACTGCTACTTTGGGTTCGACTGACGATACGTTCGTTCGATGTAGGCGCTGATAGACGCTTCCATTGCTTCGGGGAACTGCGGAGGAGCTCCTAAGAGTGCCTTTGCTCCGCTTGAGTCGTCATTGCGATAGAGTCGCTCGAAGATGTAGCGTGCAACGGGAAGAGCAAGTCGTCCGCCCGATGCACCATCTCCGAGGCTTCGCGTTGATTCATCAAACCCCACCCACACCGATACGGTAATACCGTTTGGGCCGTAGGTTGAGCAGGCAACGCGTGCATCGGCGAACCGATTGCTGGTGCCCGTTTTACAGAGAACGGGAACATCGGGGAGTTGTGCTTCGATGGAGCGTGCGGTTCCCGAGGGAAGACGCACGGAACCTCGTAGAAGCTCTTGCATTGCCGTAAGCGCTCGTGGAGATACGCGCATCTGTTGCGTTGACGGACGATACGAATCCAATGTTTCCCCAAAAGAATTGGTGACACGCTCGAGCGTATGAGGCTGTGCAATGATGCCTCCCGATGCGATGGTGCGAAATGCATTCGCCAACTCGATGACAGTGATGTCACTGGCACCAAGAATTATGGACGATTCATGTCGAAGCGGTGATGTGATACCTGCTTCTCGTGCAGTACGGATGATGGCATCAATGGTTGTGTACTCAGTGCCTACATGCATGGCGGGAACATTGCGAGATTGCGCTACAGCTTCTCGAAACGGAATCCAACCACGATAGTCGCCCGTGTAATTTTGAACGTAGTGTGTCCATCCACCACCCATGCGGACGGGAAATGGACCACCGTCATTTACTGCGGTATCTGGCGAGTACGCATCTCCTGCCAGCGCCGCAAGGTACACGAACACCTTGAAGATTGATCCCGATTGTCGCCAGCTTTTACGCGAGCGATCAAGGTGCGTCCAGCTATTGGGGCCTTCTCGGACAAAGCCTCCAAACTGAGCAAGGATTGCTGCGTTACTATTACGGAGTACGACGATAGCAATTTGAGGCTTTCCTACAGCATCACCGTAGTGTTGTCGATAGATTGCGAGGCCTTCTTGCGCTCCGCGATTTACGATTTTTTGGATGCGTAAATCGTTGGTGGTATGCAGACGAATCATTCCATCGAAGAGCGTTCGATTCGGAAATCCTCGCGCCGCAACTTCTTCAAGCGCCGTTTGGACTGTCGCCGGAGCTTCAGAGCGTCCTCCAGGGATTCTCCCAACGAGCACAACGGGTTGTGCGCTAAAGTAGGCGACTTCGTCTCGACAATCACCACGAGGGAGTTCAGATTTGAGAAACCAACGAAGTGAGTCCCAAAGATTTTCAGGGCGACCACAGTCAAAGGCACTGTAGATGAACCCCTTTTTCCCCATGCGACGAAGTACTGCATTGCGTCGCGCGGCTTGCTGGGCACGTACCTCAGGTATTCTGGAGATTTGGCCATACACACTCGGAGCAGGCTCGAAGCTTGCTAAGAGTGCTGCTTCACTAACGCTCAAGTCACGCGCTGTCTTGTTGAAGTAGAAGCGCGCCGCGCTATCAGGCCCGTACATACTGTACCCGTAGTACACGGTGCTCAAGTAGCGTGCGATAAGGATTTCTTTCGCGCGTCGTTTTGCTGAAGCGCGCGATTGATACCATCGCTGTGGCCACCAGAATCCACGCTCTCGCATTTCTTCGTTGATTTGCCGTTGGGCGTATGCCGTGAGTGCTCGTTCGAGATGGAGTGCGTATTTTATTTCGCGTATTTTCCGAATTCTCCGATTCACCCACCCAGCCCCCTTGAGAGAGGCCAGCCATCGAGTTACCGAAGTGCTGACCGCAAGCGTATCGCTACGCTCAAGGGCGACCATATCTCGAAGATAATGGTTACGCACTAATTGCATGGTGAGCGTGCTACCGCCTTTGCCTGAGAGCCATCGCCATACCAACTCGAGAGGAATTGGTAGGCAGAGCTGACTCTGCTTAAACGGTACGCTCGCACACAGGACTGGTATGCCATCATGCTCGTAGAAGTCTTTGTCTTCTGCGGCGATGGTTGCCTGTTCGATAGGGAGTTTCAGTTCGCTATACTGGAGGGGCTTTCGGAATACATTTGCCAGCTCTACCATGACGTTATTGCGACTGTCGTACACGTACCCAATTTGGGCAGGCGAGTAGCGCACCATCTCCATCACATCCGGAACGTCCTTAGTATCCCAGAAGAAATACCACTGGCTCAGAAGAGCCGTGAAGATAATGCAGGACGAAATCCCCGCAAAAATAATGGGACGATATCGCGCCACAATCCATGCGCACGCGATGTCTGCGGTTCTCAGTGACACCGCAATCCCTATATGAATAAGGGGAACGCAATAGCGAACGAAGAGTCGAAACGTTGCCCTTACCAGAAGGAAGGCAACGATACAGCTTATACCTGCAACAACGAGCAT